>CANQKI010000022.1 GCA_947624355.1 uncultured Clostridia bacterium
TCGATAAACCCGGTGATGGTGCGGAGCGTGGTGGTTTTTCCGCAGCCGGAGGGGCCAAGAAAGGTAAAAAATTCCCCCGGCCGCACGTCCACATTGATGCTGTGCAGCGCCTCGAAATCCCCGAATTTCACGACGATGTCCCGAAGCTCGATCATGTTGTTTTGCTCGCTCATAACGGTGCAACTCCCTTATCAAACAAAAGTAAACGGATAGCACGAAGGGGGACCGAAGTCCCCCTTCGATATTGCATTGTATGGGCTCTGCCCAAGGCGCGGCTTACTCCGCGGCGGCCTGGGTGAGTGTGGCCCAATCCAGGTTGTCCCAATCGGGCTCGGCGGGGGCGGCGGAATTGTCGGCCCAGTAGAAGCCCAGGTTGGTCATGATGTTGGTCCATTCGGCGGAATGGGCGGCCACGTAGTCGGCATAGATCATGTCGGTGCCGGGCACGGTGGTGAGGGAGCAGTTCTTGAGGGTGTAGATGGCCGGGGTCTCGTCGTAAATCTGGGCGGAGGCGGCGGCGTTGCAGGGATAGGAGTCGAACTCGTCGGCCCATGCGGCCTGCACGTCGGCGGAGCCGAACCACTCGGCAAAGGCCTTCACGGCCTCGGTCTCATGCTCGCTGCGGCCTTCCCGGTCCAGAATGCCCAGGTATTCGGCGATGTAGTAGGTGCCGTCGTCGATGTCCACCAGCGCCCAGTTTTCGGGCTGGAGGGTGCCGGTCAGGGGATGTTCGGAATTCTCGGCGGCGTTGTCGACCATGCCGTACAGGGAAGAAGAGTAGAAGGTGGACACCTGCACGAGGCCCTTGTTCAGGGGATCAAAACCGTAGCTGTCGCCGGTGTAGACGCCGTTCTGGCAATACTTCCACAGGGCCTTCCAGCCGTCCACGGAAATGCCGCCCGCGGGAGAGGCAGGATCGGTGAAGGCGTAGAGCATGGCGTTGTTGATGTTGGTGTTGGTGGTGCCGCCCACTTTGCCCTGGCGATACCAGGTGTAGCCGCAGTCCACGATGTCGGCCCAGTGGGCGAAATGCAGGGCCTCGCCCTTGGTGCCCAGGTCATCGTTCCGGTAGAGCATCAGGATGTTCTGCACCACCAGGCCGTAGGCCTTGCCGTCGAACGTATACTCGCCCACTTCTTCGGCCCAGGAGGGCGTCCAGTCCATAATCTTGAGGTTTTCGTAGGTGCCGTTCACCAGCTGGCTCCAGCGGGTTTCGTTCAGGCCGAAGATGATGTCGCCGTCTTTGTTTTCATTGGCGGCCTGCACGGCCTTGTCGTCGCCGGAAATGACGGAGTTATCGTCCAGGGAGATGGTGAAGCCGGCTTCCTTGGCCTCGGCCACCAGCCAGTTGACGCGCTCGGTGGAATTGGAATTGGAGTAGATGCGGATGGTCACGTCGGAATAATCCTCGGCGCCCGCAGCCGCGCACAGGGACAGCGCCATCATCAGCGCCAGGATCAGGGCAAGACCTTTTTTCATGGGAAATCCTCCTTATTTTTCCGTCCGGACCGCCGGACGCTTTGCCTTGTTATGGTTTATTATAGCACGGCGGGCCGCATTTGTAAAGGTTTTCCCCGCCAAACAGCGAAAATTCGCCCGGATAATACATGAAGCGACCGGAAAAGTGCCTTTTCATGGAAGACCGAAAGCCCGGGCGGCGAAAAAAACTTCAATAAAAGCGCTTTGTTTTGGCCGCCAGCCCTTGCCAAGAGAGGAAAAACATTGTATAATTGATTGGATACGCACGGGGGCCGGATTTTTGCCCTGCCGTGCGGATGAACCCCGCAATCCAATTCCGAAAGGAGATACATACCCCATGGCAAAGAAGTACGTATACCTGTTCACCGAAGGCAACGCCCAGATGCGCGAGCTGCTGGGCGGCAAGGGCGCCAACCTGGCCGAAATGACCAACATCGGCCTGCCCGTTCCCCAGGGCTTCACCATCACCACCGAAGCCTGCACCCAGTACTATGAGGACGGCCGCAAGATCAACGACGAAATCAAGGCCCAAATCATGGAATATATCGCCAAGATGGAGGAAATCACCGGCAAGAAGTTCGGCGACAAGGAAAACCCCCTGCTGGTTTCCGTCCGCTCCGGCGCCCGCGCTTCCATGCCCGGCATGATGGACACCATCCTGAACCTGGGCCTGAACGAAGAAGTGGTGAACGTCATCGCGGCGAAATCCAACAATCCCCGCTGGGCGTGGGACTGCTACCGCCGCTTCATCCAGATGTTCTCCGACGTGGTCATGGAAGTGGGCAAGAAGTACTTTGAAAAGCTCATCGACCAAATGAAGGAAAAGAAGGGCGTCACCCAGGACGTGGAACTGGACGCCGACGACCTCAAGACCCTGGCCAACCAGTTCAAGGCCGAATACAAGAACCAGCTGGGCAAGGACTTCCCGGACGACCCCAAGGAACAGCTCTTCGAGGCCATCAAGGCCGTCTTCCGTTCCTGGGACAACCCCCGCGCCAACGTCTACCGCATGGACCACGACATTCCCTATTCCTGGGGCACGGCCGTGAACGTGCAGATGATGGCTTTCGGCAACATGGGCGATAACTGCGGCACCGGCGTGGCCTTCACCCGCAACCCCGCCACCGGCGAAAAGGGCCTCATGGGCGAATTCCTCACCAACGCCCAGGGCGAAGACGTGGTGGCCGGCGTACGCACCCCCATGCCCATTTCCAAGATGGCCGAAGTGTTCCCCAAGGTGTACGAGCAGTTCCAGGAAGTGTGCCAGATCCTGGAAAACCATTATAAGGACATGCAGGACATGGAGTTCACCGTGGAAAACGAAAAGCTCTATATGCTGCAGACCCGCAACGGCAAGCGCACCGCCGCCGCCGCCATCAAGATCGCCTGCGATCTCATCGACGAAGGCATGATCTCTGAGGAAGAAGCCCTCATGCAGATCGACGCCAAGTCCCTGGATATGCTGCTGCATCCCACCTTTGACCCCGCCGCCCTCAAAAAGGCCGTTCCCGTGGGCAAGGGCATTGCCGCTTCCCCCGGCGCCGCCGCCGGCCACATCGTGTTCACCGCTGAAGACGCCGTGGTCCATGGCAAGAAGGGCGAAAAGGTGGTGCTGGTGCGTTTGGAGACCAGCCCCGAAGATATCGAGGGCATGAAGTTCTCCCAGGGCATCCTGACCGTCCGCGGCGGCCAGACCAGCCACGCGGCCGTGGTGGCCCGCGGCATGGGCACCTGCTGCGTCTCCGGCTGCGGCGACATCAAGATGGATGAAGAAAACAAGTGCTTCACCCTGGCGGGCAAGACCTATCACGAGGGCGACTGCCTGTCCCTGGACGGCTCCACGGGCAACATTTACGGCGAACTGATCCCCACCGTGCCTGCCGACCCCAACAGCGGTTACTTCGGCCGCATCATGGAAATGGCCGACAAGTACAAGACCATGGGCGTGCGCACCAATGCCGACACCCCCAAGGACGCCAAGCAGGCGGCCGCCTTCGGCGCGCAGGGCATCGGCCTGTGCCGCACCGAGCATATGTTCTTTGACCCCGCCCGTATCGGCGCGTTCCGCGAAATGATCTGCTCCGAGACCGTGGAAGAGCGCGAGGCTGCCCTGGCCAAGATCGAGCCCATGCAGCAGGCGGACTTTGAGGGCCTCTTTGAAGCCCTGGGCGGCTATCCCGTCACCATCCGCTTCCTGGATCCCCCGCTTCATGAATTCGTGCCCACCGAAGAGGCCGATATCGAAGCGCTGGCCAAGGCCCAGGGCAAGAGCGTGGCGTACATCAAGCAGGTCATTTCCGATCTGCACGAGTTCAACCCCATGATGGGTCACCGCGGCTGCCGCCTGACCGTCACCTATCCCGAAATCGCCGTCATGCAGACCAACGCCATCATCAAGGCCGCGCTGGCCGTGAAGGGCCGCCATCCCGATTGGAACGTGGTGCCCGAAATCATGATCCCGCTGGTGGGCGAGCTGAAGGAATACAAGTTCGTGAAGAACATCGTGGTCAAGACCGCCGACGCCCTCATCGCCGCTTCCGGCGTGAAGCTGGATTACGAAGTGGGCACCATGATCGAGATTCCGCGCGCCGCCCTGACCGCGGACGAAATCGCCAAGGAAGCCGACTTCTTCTGCTTCGGCACCAACGACCTGACCCAGATGACCTTCGGCTTCTCCCGTGACGACGCCGGCAAGTTCCTGCCCGCTTACTACCAGAACAAGATTTACGAGTCCGATCCCTTTGCCCGGCTGGACACCGTGGGCGTGGGCAAGCTGATGGATATGGCCGTGAAGATGGGCAAGGGCGCCAACGCCAAGCTGCACTGCGGCATCTGCGGCGAGCACGGCGGCGATCCCTCCTCCATCGAGTTCTGCAACGAGATCGGCCTGAACTACGTTTCCTGCAGCCCCTTCCGGGTGCCCATCGCCCGCCTGTCCGCTGCCCAGGCTGCCATCAAGGCCAAGAAGAAGTAAGATTCATCAAATAGGTTAATACAACAGGAAGGCGCGGGATTCGTCCTGCGCCTTCTTTTCATATACTTATGGATGGGATGAATCCCCGTCTGCCAGGCTGTGTTACCGTTCCTGTAATTGCTGAATCAGGTCGTTCACCAGGTTATTGAGGGAGGGGGAAGCCTGCATTTCCCCGGCCACCTTCAGGCAGGCGTGGTTGACGGTGGAATGATCCCGGCCGCCGAAGCAGTCGCCGATCATGGTGAGGGGGGCCCCCACAATCTCCCGGGAAATATACATGGCAATCTGCCGGGGCACGGCCACATCCCGGCTGCGGCGGGGGCTCTTGAGGTCGTCCACAGTCACGTTATAATAGGTGGCCACAGCTTCCATCACGTCCTGGCAGGTGACGTGCCGGGGCTCGGAGCGGGCGAAGACCTCCTTGAGCGCTTCCTCGGCCAGCTGTCTGTCCACGGGCCGGCCGGTCAGGGAAGAATAGGCCACCAGCCGGGTGAGGCAGCCCTCCAGCTCCCGGATGTTGCTGGTGACACGCTCGGCAATCATGGTCAGCAGCCCGGGATCCACCCGCAGCATATCGGCCTCCGCCTTCCTTTGCAGGATGGCCACCCGGGTTTCCAGGTCAGGCTTGGCAATATCCGCAATCAGGCCCCACTCGAAGCGGCTGCGGAGGCGTTCCTCCAGCTTGGCGATTTCCTTGGGGGGCTTGTCGGAGGACAGGATGATCTGCTTGCCCGCGGTGTGCAGGGCGTTGAAGGTGTGGAAAAATTCCTCCTGGGTGCCCGTTTTGCCCGTCAGGAACTGGATATCGTCCACCATCAGCACGTCGGTATTCCGGTATTTTTCCCGGAATTCGGCCTGGCTGCGCTTGTTGAGGGAGGAAACCATTTCGTTCATGAACAGCTCGCAGGTGACATAGCGCACCCGCATACTGGGCTTCTGGGACAGGATATAGTGGCCGATGGCGTGCATGAGGTGGGTTTTGCCCAGGCCCACGCCCCCGTAAATAAAGAGGGGGTTGTACGCGTCGGCCGGGGCCTCGGCCACGGCCAGGGCAGCGGCGTGGGCAAAGCGGTTGTTGTTGCCCACCACAAAGGTATCGAAGGTATATTTGGGGTTCAGGCCCACCTCGTCGGCGGGCTTGTTGGCCTCGGGGGTGATCCCCTCCCGGTATTCGTCCGCCTGGGACGGGGTGAGCAGCACGGCCTTCACCGGCCTGCCCGCCGCCTGGGTCAGGCAGTTGGTGATGAGAGCGGAATAGCGGGGGGACACAAACTGATGGTAAAAATCCGTCACGGCTTCGATATAAAACTGGCCGTCCGAATAACCCAACGGACGCAAAGCGGCCTTGATCCAGGTGTCAAATGTCACCTGGGTCATTTCGCTGCGCATCACGACGCAGGCCTCGTCCCATAACTGCTGTTTATCCATGGTAAATCGCTTCGCTTCCGTTTGAAGTAAACTGCATGTTTATTTGAAATTCCGCATACGGAAAATTTCGAAAAAACAATGCCCGCGGAAGAGATCCTCTTCCCAGGCTGTGGAAAACTTTTGTGGAAAAATCCTTCGTTCGTCCGCCACGGGCCTATCATACCAAATTTCGGCCGTTTTTTCAAGAGCAACGGGCAAAATTGTCCCCGTTTCCGGGGCTGCATGCCAGATCATTGTTGATAACTTCTTTTTTCCATCCCTTGTGGTATATATCTGCCCGCGCCACAAGAAATGGGACGCGGGCAGGTTTGAAAAGCGTATATTTATGCAAATATTCATCAAAATATAAAATCTGGATAAAATTTACATCAAAATTTCAGAATTACGTAACACTCTTCTTTCCTTCCTCAGGAAAAGAGCGCGGCCATGTTCTCCTCCGTGAAGGGCTGCCACTCGGCGTCTGGTTTTTGATCCTGCTCATCCAGGAGACGGTTGAATTCGGCCTCGTCGATAGGCTCCTCCCCGGCGTAATAATGCACGTCATCCTCCTCCAGGACGCTGCGCGCAATGTCCGCAAAGGTGTAGCCGTCCTCCGTAAAGGCCACGCGGCCGAAGCCGTTGTCCGCCGCGCCGTCTGACCAGGAGGCAGTGCCGTCGGCTTTCAGGTTCATCAGCCCCCGATAGGAAAACTCATAGGCCCAAACGCCGTCCTCCCGGGCGTCCAGCACGAGGAAGCCATAACCGGCGTTCTCCCCCGCAGTGATTTCCAGCACGATTTCCCGCGTCCCATCCCCGTCCACATCGGCCAGGGCAAAGCGGGGGAAAGAAGCGTCCAGGTCAGGAAAGCTGTCCTCCAGCCGGGCCGTCGCCTGATCGCCGCCGTAATACACAATGGGGATTTCCGTTTCGTTCATCAGGGCGGCGCGGTAGGGGGACAGGTCGTCCTCCTCGGCCTTTTCCGCCTGGGCGCAGCCCGTCAGCAGGCAGCCCGTCAGCAGGCAGACCGTCAGCAGAGCCAAAAGCAGCATACGAAAACATTTTTCCATGGATTTCATGTTCTTTTTTCCTCCTTCATGTTCAGCCGTTGGAAAACGCGCCGTTGTCGATGTTCAGGCAGAGCGCCTCGTCCGTTTTCCCGTGATTTTCGCTTCGCCCATCTCATAGACCCCGTGAAGCTTGATGCGCCAACATCCTTCCTCCTGCAGGTATTGGCCCGCCAGCGTGATGCTCCGCCAGGCAGGGGCATTCCCCCAGGGCGGCCCAGACGGCGCTTTACTGGGGCGCTGTACTTCATCCCCACCGCCAGGGCCGTTCCGGCGGACAAAATCAGCAGTGCGGGCAGGGCAACACTCAGCATTATTTTCTTCTTTATTTTCCTTTTTTCCTCCCGTTTCCGAAATTTTTTGTGTCAGGCCGGGCGTTTTTCCGCCCGCTCCATCCCTTTCACCGCCCCTTCACTGATATAACGAGCGAAAAGGCCAAATGTTGCCATTTCGGAAAAATTTTTTCGGAAAACAAAAAGCAAAACCCCCTCGGACATTCCGAGGGAGCCAGTTTGTCAAAAAATGCATCACAACCTTGGGGATGCATGAAGGGGCCGCAGCCCCTTCATTTGAAATCCGCACTGCCGGCTTTGCCGGCGGGAGGAGAAGTCAGAATGACTTCTACCTATATCATTTTCCGGCCGTGAGTGAAGCGAACAGGAAAATGATGTGAACGAGGCAGGAACGTTTCTACGTTCCTGCCTCGCAGGGTGTCGAAAACTTGTTTTTCGACACCCTATAGTTCGGCAATCCGCGCGTCCAGGGACAAAAGCATCTGCCTGTTCTTTTCCAGTTTTTCCTTTTCGGCGGCCACCAGGGCGGCGGGGGCCTTCGAAACGAAGCCGGGGTTGCTCAGCTTGCCCTCCGCCCGGGCGATTTCCCCCGCCACGTTCTGGCGCTCCTTCTGCAGCCGGGCCCGTTCCTTTTCAAAATCCACCAGTTCGCCCAGGGGAATGAAGCACTCCCCGGCCTCGCACACGGCGCTGACGGTCTTTTCGGAAAGAGAGGCGTCTTTGGGAATCAGGGAAAGACCGCTGACCGAAGCCATGCGGGCGAAGAACACCTCGGCCCCCCGCACAGCGTCCTCCCAGCCGGGGTTCGCCTTCACCATGAGCCGGGCCTTGTGGGAGGGCTGCACGTTCATGCCTGAACGCACGTTGCGGATGGCGCGGATGATTTCCATAATGCCCTCCATCCGGCGGCTTTCCTCGGGAAAATCCAGGGCGTCGTCCGCCTGGGGCCAGGGGGCCAGCATGCAGGAATCGTCCCCGTGCCCGGGCAGGTTACGGTACACTTCCTCGGTGATAAAGGGCATAAAGGGGTGCAGAAGGCGCAACAGCGTGCTCAGCACATGCTGCAGCACGGCGCGCACCGCCGCCTTCCTTTCCGCGTCCTGGCCAAGCAAGCCGCCCTTGGCCAGTTCAATGTACCAATCGCAGAATTCGCTCCAGGTGAAATCGTAAATCTTCTGGGCGGCCAGGCCGTATTCGGCCTCTTCAAAGTGCTGGCCGATCTGGCGCACGGCCTCGTTGCACCGGGTCAGGATCCACTGATCGGGCAGCTCCAGCGTCTTGCCGTCCAGGGATTCCGGGCCGTCCAGGTTCATCAGCACGAACCGGCTGGCGTTCCAGACCTTGTTGGCAAAATTTCGGGCCATTTCGATTTTTTCGGTGGAGAAGCGGGTGTCGTTCCCCGGGCTGATGCCCATGACCAGGGAAAAGCGCAGGGCGTCCGCCCCGTACTGGTCGATGATTTCCAGGGGGTCGATGCCGTTGCCCAGGGACTTGCTCATTTTCCGGCCCAGGGCGTCCCGCACCAGGCCGTGAATGACCACGGTGTCAAAGGGGGCCTTGCCCATTTGCTTGACGCCGCTGAAAATCATCCGGGCCACCCAGAAGAAAATGATGTCGTACCCCGTCACCAGGGTGCTGGTGGGGTAGAAGTAATCCAGGTCTTTTGTCTTGTCCGGCCAGCCCAGGGTGGAGAAGGGCCAGAGGGCGGAGGAGAACCAGGTGTCCAGCACGTCCTCTTCCTGGTGGATATGTTCGCCGCCGCAGTGGGCGCACTTCGCCGGGTCCTCCCGGGAAACGGTGGTGGCGCCGCAGTCGTCGCAGTACCAGGCGGGGATGCGGTGGCCCCACCACAGCTGACGGCTGATGCACCAGTCCCGGATGTTCTCCATCCAGTTATAGTAAATCTTGCTGAACCGGTCGGGCAGGAAGCGGGTTTCGCCGCTGCGCACGGCCTCGATGGCGGGCCCGGCCAGGGGCTCCATTTTCACGAACCACTGCTTGCTCACCATGGGCTCCACCGTGGTGTGGCAGCGGTAGCAGGTGCCAACCTCGTGTTTAAGAGGTTCGATGGACTTGAGCAGGCCCAGTTCCTCCAGGTCGCGGACGATGGCCTTCCGGGCCTCCCCCGTGGTCATGCCGGCATACTTGCCGCAGTCCAGCACATGGGGCTCGTTGACGGAGGCCTTGCCCGAAGCGAAGAGTTCTTCCGCCGCGGCGGCCTCTTTGGCCCCCGTCATATGCCCGTCATAGGTGAACACCCGCACGATGGGCAGGTTGTGCCGCTGGCCCACCTCAAAGTCGTTGGGGTCGTGGGCGGGGGTGATCTTCACCACGCCCGTGCCCTTTTCCATATCCGCGTGTTCGTCGCACACAATGGGGATTTCCTTGTTCACCAGGGGCAGCGTCACGTGGCAGCCGTGGAGATGGGCATACCGGGGGTCGTTGGGGTTGATGGCCACGGCGGTGTCGCCCAGCATGGTTTCGGGGCGGGTGGTGGCCAGTTCCAGCATTTCTCCCGTCTCCTTCACGGGATAAAGCAGGTGCCAGAAATTGCCCTCTTTTTCCTCATATTCCACCTCGGCGTCCGAAAGGGAGGTGTTGCAGCAGGGGCACCAGTTCACCAGCCGGTTGCCCTGGTAAATGAGCCCTTCCTCATAGAGGCGCACGAAGGTTTCCCGCACGGCCCTGGAGCAGCCTTCGTCCATGGTGAAGCGTTCCCGGCTCCAATCACAGGAAGCGCCCATACGGCGAAGCTGCTGCGTGATCCGGCCGCCGTACTCTTTTTTCCAGGCCCAGGCGTGCTCCAGGAATTTTTCCCGGCCCAGCATTTCCTTGGTGAGCCCCTGCTCCCGCAGTTTATCCACCACCTTCACTTCCGTGGCGATGGAGGCGTGGTCCGTGCCGGGCAGCCAAAGGGTGGGGTCCCCCTTCATGCGGTGATACCGGGTCAGGGAATCCTGCAAAACGGCGTCCATGGCGTGGCCCATGTGCAATTGCCCCGTCACGTTGGGGGGCGGCATGACGATGGTGAAGGGCTTTTTGTTTGGGTCGATTCTGGGGGCAA
Source organism: uncultured Clostridia bacterium (assembly GCA_947624355.1). Classification (GTDB taxonomy): domain Bacteria; phylum Bacillota; class Clostridia; order Christensenellales; family Aristaeellaceae; genus RUG563. Next base: position 10,282 of record CANQKI010000022.1, read on the forward strand.
AGGCCCCGGATTCCTCCCAGCGGCGGTAGGTTTCCCCCTCGATGGCCTGGGGATTATAGGTTTTCTCCATGGAAAATTCGCTCACGGCTTCTCCCTCCTGATACCTTGTTGCAAAAGCGCGGGCCGCTCCATCCCAAAGGACGGGGCGACCCGCGGTACCACCTTATTTCGCAGGAAAGCAGCTGCCTTCCCGCCTCGACGCGCTGTAACGGGCGCGGCCCGCCCGGGCTACTTATCCGTTCACCCGAAGCCCTCCCGGGCGACCTTCCGCCCCTTTCGTTCCGAGCGGCCTTTCAGCCTGCGAACCGCTCTCTCTTTGGAAATCGGGGCGTACTCCTCCCGTTCGCGGGGCAAAGTTTGCCAACTTTGGGGATGTATGAAGGGGCCGCTGCCCCTTCATGTGTAATCCGCAGGGGCGGGTTTGCCGCCCCGAGGAGGAGTCAGAATGACTCCTACCTATATCATTTTCTGGCCGTGCGGCATAGCCGCACAAGAAAATGATGCAGTCGATGCAGGAACGTGGAAACGTTCCTGCATCGCAGGCCGTCGAAAATTTATTTTTCGACGGCCTCAGTTTAGGCGTTCTTTTCTTCGTCCACCTGGATGACCTGCTTGCCATCATAGTAGCCGCAATGCTTGCAGACCCGGTGGGCCAGCTTCATCTTGTGGCACTGAGAGCACTCCACGATGGCGGGAAGCTGCAGCTTCCAATTGGCGCGGCGGCTGCGGCCGCGGGCCTTGGATACTTTTCCTTTCGGCAGAGCCATGGTTACACCTCCTGATCCTTTGTCAGCAATTGCTGCAATGCCGAAAAAGGATGCTGGTCGGGCATATCTTTCTGGCAAGCATGCGAATCTTGGGAATCGTCCGGCTGCAGGGCGCCCAAGGCGGGGCAGCTTTCCCCGCACGTAAAGCGCATGGGCAGCTCCAGCACAGCCAGGGTCAATGCCAGGTGCGAAAGCTCCACACTGCTGCCTTCAAACACCAGGCGTTCATCCTCGTCTTCCGGGGCATTTTCCGGCCTGTGGGGATACCTTTCCACATGGGTGAAGATCTCGTCGAAGGGAACCTCCAGGGGATCGTCCACCGGCTTCAGGCAGCCCGCGCAATGGCCGTGGGCCACGGCGGTGAGCTTGCCTTCCAGTCGAAGGCTCTCGCCCACCATGGCGTAATGCCCCGTCAGGAGCACATCGGAAAACGTCACCGTTTCCCCGAAAATCTCCTGCGGCGGGATTTCGTCACGATGCAGGAAGGGGATTTCCTCCCCCGGCGCGGTCAGCGCACGGCTTACGTTCAACAGCAAAAACCATCACTCCAATCGTGACCGAATGCTATTATACCTTTATTTGCCCGGGCTTGTCAACCTCTTTTTGACCAAAATGCCCGCTTTTTTCCGAAAAAATCCCTATTCCAGGGTGCGAAGCAGCTTTTCCGCCTCGGAAAGGGTGGGGGCCAGGTTCAACCGGGTGCGGAGCTGCGCCGCCCCCCGCCGGCCGGCAATGTACCAGCCGAAGAATTTCCGCATTTCCAATACGGCGCTCTTTTCGCCCTTCCATTCGGACATTTCCCGGGCCTGCCGCAGGGCAATCTCCACAATTTCCCGATAGGATGGCGGCGTATACGTTTTTCCTTCCAGGGCCGCCCGGATCTCCCGGAACACCCAGGGCTTGCCCAGCGCCCCCCGGCCCACGGCGATTCCGTCGCAGCCTGTTATGGCCAGGGCCCGCCGTGCGCTTTCCCCGTCCGTCACATCGCCGTTGGCCAGCACGGGAATTTTTACCGCCGCTTTCACTTCCCCGATGGCGTCCCAGTCCGCTTTGCCCGCATACTGCTGCATCCGCGTGCGGCCGTGGACGGTCAGGCCGTCGGCCCCGGCGTCCGCCATGGCCCGGGCGAAGGGAACGGCGTTTTTGTGGTCATCGTCCCAGCCCAGGCGCATTTTCACCGTGACGGGCAGAAAGCTGCTTTTTTTCACTGCCCGCACGATTTCCGTCGCCAGGGGCACGTCCTTCATAAGGGCGCTGCCGCTCTGGCCCCCCACCACCTTCTGGGCCGGGCAGCCCATATTGATGTCGATCCCCGTGAAGCGCCCCAGATTGCACAGCCGGGCCGCGGCCTCGGCCATGAATGCAGGTTCGTTGCCGAAAATCTGCACGGAAAGGGCCCCTTCGTCCGGGTACCGGTCCAGCAGGAAGCGGTAGGCGTTGCGGTCCTTGGGCGCGGTCAGAAAACCCTGGGCGGAGACCATTTCGGTGGTGGCCCCGTCGCAACCCTGCTCGAAGCAGAGCCGCCGGAACACCTTGTCCGTAATCCCCGCCATGGGGGCCAGAAAAAGCCTGGGCGAAGCGCCCGATACGTTATTCATCGGTAATCAGCCTTTGAAGGGTCATGTTGATAATGCGCCACAGGCCGTTTTCCCGGCTGAGCACCAGGGAATACTGGGCGGACTGCCATGCGGGCGTGGCGGAAATGCCGTTGGCCTCGGCCATTTCCCGGGCGGAGGAACGGAGCCTGCCGTCGATGGCGGGGATGCGCTCGGTCACCGTGGCCCGGGCGGTATCCTCCCAGGGCCAGCACCAGAACCAGTCCAGGTTCACCCGGTGGTCAAACCCCGTGATGCTGTAATAAAACTGATAAGCCGACTGGCCGTTCAGCGCCTCCTGCAAAAGGGTGTCCCGCTCCATGCAGGCCTGGGAAAAATATGGGGTCAGGTCCTCGTCCGCTCCCATCATGATGACCTGGGCGCGCCTTGCCATGCCGTCCTTTAAGATAATATAAATGTTGGTGGCGTTCATGGAAAAGTAAAACGCCGTCACGGCCACCGCCAGCACGCAGCAGAAAACCAGCAGCCGGGTGGCGATGAACCAAAGCAGCCTGCGCAGATATTTCAAGGGGCGTCCTCCTTTCCCTCCCGGAATTAAACGAAACGCTGGACGGTTTTCATCCGATCCGGTAAAACGTATGGGCGTTCCGCCAGGTGATTTCCGCCATCTCCTCCACGGGCATTTCCCTGATTTCCGCCAGCTTTTCCAGGGTTCTGACCACGAAAGCCGGCTCGTTCCGCTTCCCCCGGTAGGGCTCGGGGGCCAGGTACGGGCTGTCCGTTTCCACCAGCAGCCGGTCGACCGGCACGGTCCTGGCCGCCTCCCACAGGTTCGGTGCCTTTTTGAATGTCAGCGGCCCGGCAAAGGAAATGTAAAAGCCCATTTTCACGTACTCCTTCGCCGTTTCGGCGCTGCCCGAAAAGCAGTGGATCACGCCGGCGGGCAGCCGTTTCTGCTTCCGGAAGAAGGCCAGCATATCCCCGTGGGCCTCCCGGATGTGGTAAATGACGGGCCAGTCCTTTTCAAGGGCCAGGGAAAACTGCCGGGCCATCACGTCCATCTGCACGTCCCGGGGGGAAAAATCGTAATGGTAATCCAGGCCGATTTCCCCCAGGGCCACGGCCCCCTCCCGCGCCATCAGGGATACAAGACGTTCCTCCATATCCGCCGGGGCGTCCTTCGCTTCATGGGGATGCACCCCTACGGCGGCGTATACGCCGGGATGACTTTTCGCAAATTCCAGGCAGCGGATGGACGTGGGGAGATCGCTGCCCACGCACACGCATTTTTCCACGTTAGCCGCCCGCATCCGCCCGTAAGCGTCCTCCCGGTCGGGATCAAACTGCGGGTCGTCCAGATGGCAGTGAGAATCGAATACTTTCACGGGTCGCTTTCCTTTTTTGTTATTTTGCCGCCCGCTCGGCCAGGAGCAGGGCGCCGATGAGGCCGCTGTCCGGGTAGCACGCGGGCGGCACGATGAGCCCGTCGGCATTTTCCAGGCAGGCGATATAGCCCCCCAGCAGCCGCATGGTTTCCCGGCGGATCAGGGGGAAAAGCTGCTTTTGCCCCATGACCCCGCCTCCCAGCACGATTTTTTCGGGGGACACGGTCATGACGGCCGTCACGCACATCTGCGCCAGATAATGGGCCTCCAGCTCCCAGGCAGGGTGATCGGGGGGCAGTTCTTTGGCGGGCGCACCCCAGCGCTTTTCCATGGCGGGGCCGCTGGCCAGGCCCTCCAGGCAGGCCCCGTGATAGGGGCAGATGCCCTGGGGCATAGGGTCGTCCCCCCGGGGGCACAGGAGCATATGTCCCCATTCGGGGTGCATGAGCCCGTGTACCAGCTTGCCCTCGCACACCACCCCCGCGCCGATGCCCGTGCCCACGGTGACGTACACGCAGTTCTGCGCGCCCCGGGCAGCCCCCAGCCGGGCCTCGCAGAGGGCGGCGGCGTTCACGTCGGTGTCCAGGGCGCAGGGAATGCCCAGCGCCTCCCGGAAAGCGGGAAGCAGGGGATAATGCCGCCAGGGCAGCTTGGGCGTCTCCGTAATGCAGCCAAAGGAGGGGGACCCGGGATGCAGGTCCAGGGGGCCGAAGGAACCGATGCCCAGGGCATCCACCGGGTGTTTCCGGAAAAAGGCGATCATCCGGGGCATGGTTTCCCCGGGCGTCCGGGTGGGGATGCTTTCCCGGGCCAGGATTTTCCGGTTTTCATCCGCCACGGCCAGCACCATCTTGGTGCCTCCTGCCTCCAGCGCGCCGTACCGCATACGTTTTTCCCCCTTTTATCCAAAAACGCCCAACGGCGGGCTGCCGTTGCCGGGCCCGCACGTCAAGCGTTCAAAGCGCAATCCGTTACTGGAACAGCTCCTTTTCGGAATTGAGCACATGCTGCTGATCCTCTACCAGGCGCTGGAAGCGTTCGCGGTAATCCTTGGCCGCGGCCTTGAGCATGTCGATTTCCTCTTCGAGGCTCTTCTTTTCCTCTTCCAGATCGGCGATGCCGCTGTCCGCCCGGGCCTGGGCGTTATCCAGGATCTTGGCGGCCTCCGCCTTGGCCTCTTCCACCGTTTCATCGTAGAATTTCTGGGCGCGGGCCAGCAGTCGCTGGGCGGCCTCGTCCACTGCGGGCTTTTCCTCGGCGACAGGCGCTTTTGCGGGCGCGGGCACAGGAGCGGCCATGGGGGGCATGACCGGGGCGGGAACGACGGCGGGGGCCGGCACGGCGGCAGGGGCAAAATTGGCGTTGCCGCGTCCGGCCTGATTCAGGCGGGTCTGCAATGCGGAAATTTCATCCTGCATGGCCAGCATTTCATCGCAGATTTCATCCAGGAATTCGTCCACTTCCACCGGGTCATAGCCCTTCATTTTGGTTTTGAATTCCTTTTCCTCGATCATGGCAACGGTAATGGGCATGGCAAGCTCTCCTTTCGTAAATCAACCTAAGGCGATTCATCGCTCAAATCAGAACAGAAACAGCAGGGCCAGCAGGAAACGGAGAATGACGCACAGCACAATGGCGCACAGCGCGCCCATATCCCCTTTGAACCGCCGGTTGGGCAGGACTTTGGCCGCCACGCGGTTGCCCACGCGCACCCCCGGCTCGCAAATACGGGCCAGCACGGCCATCCAGGGCCGCTGGCTGGCCGCCAGATAGGGCAGCGCAAAGTGGACGACCAGAAGCAGGGCGTACAGGCTGATCAGCCTGCGGATCCATTCCACCACAATCAAGGGGACATCCTCCTTCATCAGGCGGCTTTATTCGGCCGCGGCCTCGGCGGTTTCATCAGGCATATAACCCGAGGCCGTCCGCTGGGGCGCGAAAGAGGGGGCCGCCGCCTGCTGGGGTACCGGGCGGGAATAGAAGGCCTGGGGCGCTTCCTCCGGCGCGGCCTGGCGCTGAGAAAATGCCTGCTGGGGCTGCTGATACGGATTCTGCGGGGCATACGGGTTATTTTGCTGCGGATAGCCGTCCGCTTGCTGATAAGCGGGCTGGGCGGGCTGATAAGCGCTTTGCGGCGGATAGGCGTTTTGCGCCGCCGCGCCGTAAGAGGGCCGCTGGGCGCCGGGCATGGGCTGATACCGGGGCCGCATGGGCGCGCTGTTCATCTGGCTGGTGGCCTGGTCGGTAAAGACGGGCATGGCCTGGGGGGCCAGGAGGTAGACGCCGTAACGGGATACCTTCGTAATGGTGGCAGTGAGGCAGTAGCACGCGCCGGACAGCGTGTCCACCAGCCGCCGCATTTCGGCGGGATCGGCAATGCTTTCCATGACCATCACCACCGCGTCGCCCTTGCGAAGGAGGGTAATGGCGCTGCGGCAGTCCCCCATGCTCCGGGCATTGATTACCCGGGCGTTGAGCAGCGCCGGGGCGGCCTGCTGGGCCTGCTGCGGCTGTTCCTCCACAGGGGCGGGCTGCTGCTGGGGCTGGTAAGGCTGCTGCTGATACGCGCCGAAATCCACCACGTTGCTTTCCGCCTGATTGGCGTGCATATGCGCGCGGCGGCTGCGGCCGGGCTGCTGCTGGGGCTGCTGCGGCTGCGGGGACTGCTGGGGCTGGGTCTGCCAGCTTTGCGGCTGCTGCTGGCCCTGCCAGCTTTGCGGCTGCTGCCAGCCCTGCTGGGGCTGCGTTTGCCAGGCCTGCTGCGGCTGCTGGGGCTGCTGCCAGCCCTGCGGCTGCTGATAAGCCTGTTCCCCGGCATACGTATCCGCCATGCCCGGCTGAGGAGCGGGAGCTTCCGTGCCATCATAGAAGAAATTATCGTACATTGAGCGCACTTTCTGCTTCACGTTCTGAATCAGATCACCAAACGCCATCGTTCATAGCCCTCCTGCATTCTTTATCGGAAAAGCGCCGAGCCCACGCGCACCATCGTGGCGCCTGCCCGGGCCGCCAAATCGTAATCCCGGCTCATGCCCATGGACAATTCTTCCATCCGGACGCCGTTTATATTCTCCTCCCGGCACCGGTCGAAGAGCTGCCGCATGCGCGTGAATTTTTCAAGAAGGAACGGCCTGTCCTCCGTCAGGGGCATGATGGCCATCAGCCCCCGCACTTCGATTCCCGGCAAACATGCGCACGCCCGGAGGAAGGGAAACACCTCTTCCTCCGGGATGCCGCCCTTTTGCGGCTCCCTTGCGATATTCACCTGCACCAGCACGGGCATCACCCGGCCCGCCTTCCGCGCCTGCCGGTCGATTTCCTGCGCCAGGGAAAGCCGATCCAGCGAATGGATCAGGCACACATCTTTTATTATATATTTAACTTTGTTCGATTGCAACCGTCCGATGAGGTGAATTGAAAATTTTTCTCCCAAAACGGGCAGTTTTTCCCGGATGGACTGCACCCTGTTTTCCCCAATCTGGGTGACGCCCAGCCCCGCGAGGGGCAAAACGGCCTCGGCGGACACGTATTTGGTCACGGCGATGAGGGTGGGCGCCCTGCCCCAGGGCGCGCTTTCCCTTTCCAGGGTTTCCCGCACGGCCCGCACCCGTTTTTCCATGTCTTCCATGCCGGCTTTCCCCCTCCTTTCGCCGTCAGAACAAACGCACCCGCACGCCCTCATAAATGACCCCCAGGTTTTCGGGAATCACGCAGGCCTGCTGCCCGTCGTCCGAAATGACCTCCACCGCCGCAAAATATTCGCTGCCGCCGATGGAAATGACCACGCCCTTGCGGCCGTTCTGGATGAGGATGGCCCGGCTGGGCACCATGAGGGTGTTCACGTTTTCGCCCAGCTGCACCTGGCAAGAGCGGTTGTACAAAACGCTGGGCAGGGCGGCGGTATTGTCGATCCGGAGGCGCACCAGCAGTTCGCCTCCCGAGCGGGTGAAGGATTCCACCGTGGCCTGCACGGTGGTGTTGTCGAAGCTCTCGATGCGCAATTCGTACGTGCGGCCCGTGACGGGGGTCCATTCCATTTCGTTGCACAGCATCAGCACCGCCCAGGGCTGCTGCCGCACCACCCGGTACACGGGCACGGTGTTGCGCCCCACGGAAACGCCCGTATCCGGAATATTGCCCCGGTACATCTGCCGCACCTGGGCCGGGGAATAATCCCCGTAATTGCTCATATTCAGGGGCGTTTCAAAGCCGTCGGTGTAAAAGCTGATGAGGCCGTCGGCAGCGGAAGCGTACTGCTTGGTCCAGGTGGAAATGCGCTGAAGCTGGGTGTTTTCATCGTCATAGAGGCGGTTGAGCTTCTGGTCGTCGGGATATTTCTGGCGCATATAGGTGCGGCAGTCCTCCATGGCCTGGGTCAGAAGCAGCTCCTGATTGGTCAGGCTGCCCACGCCCCCCTGCACCAGCTGCTGGGCCTCCATGGCCCGCTCCCGCACCTTGCTCATCAGGTTCACCAACCGGCTGTCCCCCGTGGCGGACGCGATGAGCACCTTATGATAATCCTTGATCTGGGCGCGGTAATTGTTAAGGGTGGTCCATTCCTTGGCGCTGAAGCCCGAGGAATACACCGTGGCCACCAGTTCGCCCCGTTTGACCAGCACGCCCTCGTCCACTTCGTAATCGATCTGGGAAACGCCGTCCTGGGTATACACCACCTCGTCCCGCACCACCACGGCGTCCCCCGTGTAGCGGGCATTGAGGGAACCGGCGGACACATAGCCGTAAGCCACCTGCCCGGGCGCGGCCACCCGCAGCACGGCAAACACGGCCAGCCCCACCGCCGCCAGCACCAGCACCAGGGACAGAATGCCGGGCCCCCGGCGCTTTTTTTTGCCCCGGCGCACGGGCATGCCCGTCTTGGGGGGCACATAGCCGAGCCCGGCGTTTGGCTGCACGAGCGGCTGATGATGCGAAGGAAGCTGCGGCTGGGATACGGGGGCATACGCGTTTGAACCGGAATAACCCGCTCCCTGAGGATAGTCCGCTCCCTGGGGGAACCCAGCCACCTGGGGATAACTCCCCGGCCCGGCCGCATACGGGCCGCCGGCGCCCGGATATACAGGCGGAGAGGAGGCAGGCTGCGCCGGCGGAATATGCGGCGGCGGCAGCTGCACGGGAGACGGCGTCCCCATTTGCGCCCCCTGGCCGGGCAGGGGCACCTGCGTCCACTGGGGCGCATTGTCCGCCGGCGGCATTCCGTCGCCTTGCGGGGCATAGCCTGGTTGTCCATAGGAATTGGGCTGCCCGCTTTCGCCGGGCATGGGCTGATAAGGATATTCGGGCGGCTGCTGCACGGTCTCCCTCCTTTCCGCATGTAAAATGTCAACTTTGAAATATTCGCCTTTTGGCCTTTAAATCCTGCCGGATGGGAAAAATTCCCGGTTTCAGTTGGTGCCGCGGTAGGCCTCCACCACGTCGGTGCGGCGCTGCAGCTTGCGGATCACCCCGTCCAATTGCTCCCGGCTCTGCACGGGAAAGGACATGGTGATGTTGCAGGTTTTGTTCCGGTTCAGCTTCACCGAAATGGCCGTCAGGGGCATTTTCTGCTCCTCCATGAAGGCAGTCAGTTCCCCCAGCAGGGCCGAATGATCGTAACAGATCAATTGCACGTTGGCGCTGAAGGTGCCCGCGCCCTCGTCCGCCCAGGAAACGGGCACAGCCCGCTCGGGCTCGGTATGGATGGCGTTGACGCAGTCCGCCTTGTGGATGGTGACGCCCCGGCCCCTGGTAATGTAGCCAACGATATCGTCCCCGGGCACGGGATTGCAGCACTTGGCGAAGCGCACCAGCATGCCCGATTCGCCGTGGACGTAAATTCCCTGGGTAGGCTTGCCCTTGGGTTCGGGAGGCGGCGCGGCGGGGGGAACCTCGCTCACCAAAGGAATCTTGGGCGCGGCGGCCGCTTCGTGCTTCTGCTTTTCGTCCATGAGACGGGACAGCACATACACCGCCGCCACCCCGCCGTAGCCGATGGCGCCGTACAGGTCCTCCAGCTCCTGGAACATGTATTTGCGAAGAAGGGGCTCGTAATATTCGGGCTTGGTGTAATCCCCCAGCTTGACCCCCCGGCGCTTGGCCTCGTGTTCCAGCATTTCCCGGCCCTTCTGCACGTTTTCCCCCCGCAGCTCCCGCTTGAGGAACTGGCGGATCTTCGCCTTGGCCTGCTGGGTCTTGACGATCTTGAGCCAGTCCATGCTGGGGCCCTTGGAGGAAGCGGAAGTCATGATCTCCACCCGGTCGCCGGTGGAAAGCTGGGTATCCAACGGCACCATCTTGCCGTTCACCCGGGCCCCCACGCAGGCGTTGCCCACCTGGGAATGGATGCGGTAGGCAAAGTCCAGGGGCGTGGCCCCCCGCTGCATGGACACGATGTCGCCCTTGGGGGTAAAGAGGAACACTTCCTCGGAAAACAGGTCCGTTTTCAGGCTGTCAATGAATTCGTGGCTGTCCCGGGTTTCGGACTGCCAGTCCAGAATCTGCCGCAGCCAATAGAGCTTTTTGTCCAGGCTGCCGTCGCTGCCCCCTTCTTTATAGTTCCAGTGGGCCGCGATGCCGTACTCGGCCACCCGGTGCATTTCCCAGGTGCGGATCTGGATTTCAAAGGGGAAAGGGATGCGCCGCCCGCCCACCACCGTGGTGTGCAGGGACTGGTACATATTGGCCTTGGGCACCGAAATGTAATCCTTGAACCGGCCGGGCACCTGGTTCCACAACGTGTGGGCGATGCCAAGCACGGTATAGCATTCGGGCACGGTGTCCACGATGACGCGGATGGCGATCAGGTCGTAAATTTGGTCGAAGGGCTTATTCTGGATAACCATTTTGCGGTAGATGGAATAGAGGTGCTTGGGCCGCCCGGCGATTTCGTAATGCACGCCTTCTTCGTCCAGCTTCTGGGACAGCTCGCTGATGACCAGCTTGATGTTTTCCTCCCGTTCCGCCCGCTTCATGCCCACCTTCCGGGCCACGTCCTGGTAGCCCTCGGGGTCGATGTAGCGCAGGGACAGATCTTCCAGTTCCTGCTTGATGGTGTAGACCCCCAGGCGGTGGGCCAGGGGCGCGTAAATATCCAGGGTCTCCCGGGCAATGGCCACCTGCCGGTCCGGGCTTTGGAATTTGAGGGTGCGCATATTGTGGAGGCGGTCGGCCAGTTTGATGAGCACCACCCGGATATCCTTGCTCATGGCCAGAATCATTTTGCGGAGGGATTCGGCCTGCTGTTCTTCCCGGTCGGCAAAGTTCAGCTTGGCCAGCTTCGTCACCCCGTCCACCAGCCGGGCCACCTCTTCGCCGAATTCGGTTTCAATATCCTGAAGGGAAATTTCCTCGCAGTCCTCCACCGTATCGTGAAGCAGGGCGGCGGCGATGGTGGGCGGGTCGATCATGAGCTCGGTCAGGATGCTGGCCACGTACACCGGATGCACGATATACGGTTCGCCGCTCTTGCGCTTCTGCCCGGCGTGGGCCTTTTCGGCGAAATGATAGGCATGGGCAATAAGCTCGCACCCCGCCTCCGAATCGTCGTAGCTGCGCACTTTTTCCAGAATCTGCTCCAGCGTCATGCATTCAAACGCAGAATAAGCCATAACAACCTCCTATGCCCGCCATGCCCTCTGAAAGAGGGGGCTTTCCTCCGGCCCGCGCTTCTGCATGGGCAGCAGCGCGTACCGGCCCCCCGCTTCCGCGATCAGCCTGATGTCCTCAAACACCCGGAGGGCGAAAGCCGCCTGGGCCGGGGAAAGCCCCGCCTGGGCGGCAAAATCCGCCGCGTCCCGGGGCGGCGCCTGGCGGAAAGCCCGGTAGCAGGCCCGCAATTCGTCCCGGTTCAGCCGCATTTTTTGCAGCAGCCCTTCCAGCGCATCCGTCCGGGGCAGGCGGGTGATTTCCGCCTCCGGGCACGCCCGCCGCCATGCGGCCGCACTCTCCCCGTCGCCATCGCATAATACCACTTGCCGGAAGGAAGCGCAAGCCCTGTTTGCCGCGCCGTACAAAAGCACGGCGCTGAACCCCCGCCGGTCGCCCGCCTCCGTCAGGACAAAATCGAAATCCGGAAACCGCCGGCGAAGCGCCGTCGCCGTCTCCAGGCACCGGCAGACCAGCAGCACCCCCTGGGGCGCGGCGGGCAAATCGTCCAAAGCAATTTCAGGGGCGTCCGATTCCGCCGCAAAATCCGATAGATAGGCCAGGGCCGCCCGGTCGGTGTCGGGCTGCAGGGCGTCCAATGCGATTTCCATGGCGAAAACCCTGCATTCCGCCGTCACCCGGCCCCGGTATTCCTGCACCGTGGGGGTCATCACCAGGTTGTAACTGGCCGCCGTGCGCTCCGCCCATTCGCCGCCGCCGAAAAAGATGCCGTCCCGCAGGGCGCTTTTCTGGAGGAAGGTGCATTTCAGGTGCCGCCCCTCCGCCCCCACTGCCCGAAGGGACAGGGCCTGCGCGTTCCGGCACAGAAACCGGGGGGCCGGATTGCCCATGCCGAAGGGCTCCAGCCGCGAAAGCAGCGCCGCCGTTTCGGGGGTCACCTGGGCGAGGGTCAGTTCCCCGTCGCAAACGATTTCGGGAATCAGCGGCCGGTCCCCCGTCTGCCGGGCCACGGCGGCGGAAAAGCGTTCCCGGAATGCGGGCACGTTTCCGGCGGGCAGGGTCAGCCCCGCCGCCTGCCTGTGGCCGCCGAAACGGGTGAACAGATCGGCGCATGCCGAAAGGGCGGCGTACAAATCCACGTTTCCCGCGCTGCGGGCGCTGCCCACGCACACGTCCTCCGTCCGGGCCAGGGCCACGGCGGGGCAGCAGTATTTTTCCGCCATGCGTCCGGCGGCCAGGCCCACCACGCCGCTGTTCCAGTTTTCCCCCAGGGTGACGATGCCCCGAAGCCGGGACAAATCCATTTCCCCGATCTGTGCTTCGCTTTCGGCGATAACCAGGGCTTCTTCCTCTTTCCGCTGCCTGTTCAGGTTTTCAGCCTCCAGGGCCAGGGCCCGGGCGCGTTCCCGGTCCTTTGTGCGCAAAAGCTCCAGGGCGGCCCCGGCGGAGGCCATCCGCCCGCAGGCATTCAGCCGGGGGGCCAGCTGAAACGCCACCTGGTCGCTGCTCACCCGGCCCTGAACCCCCGCTTCCTCCATCAGCGCCCGGAGCCCGGGCCGCTTCGTACCGGGAAGCATCTGCAGCCCCAGATAAACCATGCTGCGGTTTTCTCCCGTCAGGGGCACCAGGTCGGCCACGGTGGCCAGGGCGGCCAACTCCAGGTATTTTTTGCCTTCCTCCCCCAGCAGCGCCAAGGCCAGCTTCCACGCCACCCCCGCCCCGCAAAGGAAGGGAAAGGGATAATCATCCAGCAACGGGGAAATAATCGCGTCGGCGGGGGGCAATTCTGCCCCGATGGTATGGTGATCCGTCACGATGACGGCCATGCCCATCTCCTTCGCCCGGGCCACTTCCGCCGTGCCTGTGATGCCGCAGTCCACGGTGATGAGCAGACGGCAGTCCCTGGCCAGGTCCTCCACGGCGGCCCGGTTCAGGCCGTAGCCCTCCCTGTGCCGGTCGGGAATATACGTGCGCACAGGAAGGCCCCATTCCTCCAGCGCTTCGGACAGCAGAGCTCCGGCGCACACCCCGTCCACATCGTAATCCCCATACACGGCGGCCCGCCAGCCGAGCGTCTTTGCCTTTTCCAGAATAGCGACGGCCTCCCGGACGCCGGGCAGCCTCTCCGGCGGCAGCATCTGATCCCAGGAGGGGTTCAGGAAGGCTTGGGCTTCGTCCTCCCCCCGAACGCCCCGGGCATACAGCAGCCGGGCCAGCCAGTCCGGCAGGCCGGGCAGGGGTGAAAAGCCCGCTTCCGGAGCGTTCAGGGTGATGCGCAGCATAGATTTTCTCCTTTTAGAAATATCTTTAGGTGTGTAAAGATATAACTCTGCATTATGACTTTGGGAATGTATGAAGGGGCCACAGCCCCTTCATATGCAATCTTGTGGAGGCGGGGCGTAGCCACGCCGGAACGCCGCCAAGTAATTTACCTAAGTAGCGCGGATGAACCAAAGGTTCAGACGTGCAGAGTATTGTGGAGGCGGGGCGTAGCCACGCCGGAACGCAGCCAGGCCTCTTACTTAAGTAGCGCGGATGAACCGAAGGTTCAGACGTGCAGAGCATTGTGGAGGCGGGGCGGAGCCACGCCGGAACGTAGCCAGGCCTCTTACTTAAGTAGCGCGGATGAACCGAAGGTTCAGACGTGCAGAGCATTGTGGAGGCGGGGCATAGCCACGCCGGAACGCCGCCAGGCAACTTACCTAAGTAGTGCGGATGAACCGAAGGTTCAGACGTGCAGAGCATTGTGGAGGCGGGGCGAAGCCACGCCGGAGCGTCGCCAGGCCTCTTACTTAAGTAGCGCGGATGAACCAAAGGTTCAGACGTGCAGAGTATTGTGGAGGCGGGGCGTAGCCACGCCGGAACGCAGCCAGGCCTCTTACTTAAGTAGCGCGGATGAACCGAAGGTTCAGACGTGCAGAGCATTGTGGAGGCGGGGCGGAGCCACGCCGGAACACCGCCAGGCAACTTACCTAAGTAGCGCGGATGAACCGAAGGTTCAGACGTGCAGAGCCGGGAAATGTAAAAAAAGGTGCCGGAATAAACCGGCACCTGGCGTTTCGATTTATTGAGCCTTTCCGTACATCGCGGGCTTCCTGGTAATCATGCCGAACACGAACAGGAACAGCCGCATCAGCGCCACGGCACAGGCGCTGGCCACGGCGGCGGCGGCCAGGCAGTCGCCCAGCGGCTCGGTGGCACGGAAAATCATCAGAATCATGCCGATCACCGCCACGGCCGCGTGGGCAATCCAAACCACCTTGGCCGATTCGCTGAAGCCCGTCTTAACCGCCTGCCGGAGCGCGGCGCCCTGGGCAATCTGGGCGCTCACTTTCTTCGTGCGCACGCAGGCGGCCCACAGGATGAAGGCCAGGCCCAGCAGCAGCCCCACAGCCACGCTGACGGTAAAGGGCTTGAGGATAATGGTGGTGAAGAAGAACAGGGTAATCACCCAGCCACACCAGGCCGCCCAGATGCCCGCCGCGCCGGTCAGCTTGCCGGCGGCGATCATGTAAATGAGGCCCGCGGCCAGCAGCACGCCGATCGCAATCAGCACGGCATTCAGGCTGCCGCTGCCGGGGGCTTCGATTTCGCCTTCACCGGCCACGGACAGCGTATAATCGATGGAGCCGGTATTGAGGAAGAAGGCCGTGTTGGACGCTATGTTCACATAAGCGGTGCTCATGCTGGCCGTGATCTGGTTGGCCTTGGCGTTGGCAGTGGCCGTAGAGGTGACCGCCTCGCCGTCCAGGTTCAGCGTCAGCAGGGGGTTGTCCTGGCCCTCCAGGCCCGCGCTGAGCTTTTTCTGGCCGTCCCCGGTCAGGTTGATGGTCAGCACGATGGACGTGCCGGTGGAATTGTAGCCCACGGTGGCGTTCTTCACGTCGTGGCCGTCGATGAGCTCCGTCCCGTCGGACAGGGTCGCGTTAAACTGCGCGGAGGCCACGGCGGTGTTCAGGATGGCGTCCAGGTCCTCATGCTCCATGGGCCGCGTCTCCACCCGGACGGCACCCTCCGCCGTCACGGACACGGCGGCGTCATCCTCGCCGATCACATGCAGGCGTTCCCGGACGACCTTTGCCGCCTCTTCCGCGGCGGCCGCGGCATCCTCGCCCTCGGCCACGGTCAGGGTATATTCATGATAATTGCCGCCGCCCAGGGCCCGGGACAGGGGCATGGATTGAAGCCAATTGCCGGCGCTTACGGGAATCCAGGGCAGCAGGATATTCACGCCCTCGCTGTCCAGCTTCATGCCCGTCATGCCCAGGCAGGATACGCCCACCGTGATAACGAGCAGCACCGCCAGGCAAATGATGCCCTTGGTCTTCGTGCTCACGGATTTGTGGAGCTTCGCTTTGTTCGCCATAAAGAAACATCTTCCTCTCGTTGCAAGAATCCTTCTGCCGACGGGCAGCCCGCCGCCAGGATGAAACTTTCTATATTATACTCTTGAAATGCTTTCCCGTCAAGCAAATCCTGTCAGGTTTCCGCCGTCAGGTCATACACGCCGCTGCCCGTGATTTTTCCCCGCACGAAGGAACCCGTTTCCAGCGTCCGGGCGGAGCGGAGCAGGATTTCGCCGTCCGCGTCCGGGGCCTCCCAGGCCGAGCGGGCGGTCCAGTTCCTGCCTTTTTTGCCGCACACCAGCAGTTTTTCCTCCGTGCCCACCCGGAGGGCCCCCCGCTCCTTACTGATTTTTGCCTGCAGCTGCATGAGGGCGTCCAGCCGCCGCTGCTTTGTTTCCTCCGGAATCTGATTTGGCATTTGGGCGGCGGGGGTATCCTCCTCCCGGGAATAGGCGAAGGCCCCCATCCGGTCGAATTTGATTTCCTCCGTAAAGTCCATCAGCCGCTTGAAATCGTCCTCCGTTTCCCCGGGGAAGCCCACGATGAAGGTGGTGCGCAGGCAAAAACCCCGCGCCCGCGCTCCTTTCAACATGGCCCGGACGTGGGGCATTTCGCCCCGGCGGTTCATTTTTTTGAGCAGTTCGGGGGACGCGTGCTGCAGGGGCAGATCCAGATACCGGCAGATGTTTTCATGCCCGGCCATCACGTCCAGCAGATGCTCGTCCAATTCGTCCGGGTACATGTACAAGGCCCGCAGCCACTCCACCCCGGGGATGCCCGCCGCCGCTTCCATGAGGGACGCCAGGCTGTCCCCCGTGTCGGTTCCATACCTTGTGGTGTCCTGGGCGATGAGGATATGTTCCTTCACTCCCTGCCCCGCCAGCTGCCGGATTTCATCCAGCACCGCGTCCCGGGGCCGGGAACGGTAGCCCCCGCGGATCAGGGGAATGGCGCAATAGGCGCAGCGGTTGTCGCACCCGTCGCCAATCTTCACATAGGCCGAATAGGACGGCGTGGTCAGCACCCGGCCGCACTCCAAAAACCCCGGCGTCCTTGCCGTGGCCGCGGGTCGGTTCCCCGCCAGGGCGCTTTCCAGGTAATTCACCAGTCCGGCGTACTGGCCCACCCCCAGCAGACAGTCGATTTCGGGGATTTCGGCCAGCAAATCCTTCTCGTACCGCTGGGCCAGGCAGCCCGTCACGCACAGCACGCGGCATTTCCCCGTTTTTTTATACTGCGCCATTTCCAGAATGGCATCGATGGATTCCTCTTTGGCCGAGGCAATGAACCCGCAGGTGTTTACAATCAGCACGTCGGCCTCTGCCGGCGCGTTGGTGATTTCGCATCCTTCCTGCCGCAATATGCCCAGCATCTGCTCCGAATCCACCCGGTTTTTCACGCATCCTAGGGCGATCATGCCCGCCTTCAGGCCCTCCAGCTTTCCCATTTCTTCCTCCAGAAAACCGTAATATCTGCATTATTTTATCATATTCTTGTTTGGCCGGCAAGGTTTTTGCCGCCCTTTTGAAAAATGTAAAAAATCCGCGCCGCGCTTGACACGGGCCGCCCCGTCCGATAAACTGAGGGCATCCCCAAAACAAGGATTGGAGATGCCCCCATGAAACGCAGACGGAAATGGATTCTGGCAGGCCTCGGCGCGGCGGCGCTGCTGGCCGTGACGCTTTTTTTGCTTTTGCCCAAATCCGCGGACGGGGCGGAACTGCTGCAGAACGGCAGTTTATCCGCCCTCCAGGAAAACGGCCAGCCCCTCTCCTGGTATCAGGACGCCTACAACCGGGCGGCGGGCTATACCGAATACGGTTACGACCCGGCCGGCGGTCCGGAGGGGCAGGGAGCCGTGCATATTGTGAATTTAATCGCCAACGACGCCCGGATCGCCCAGGCGGTGGCCGTGGAGCCTGGAAAAACCTACTGCCTTTCGGGCTATATCCGGGCGGACGCCGCGGGGGGCTGGGGGGCCAACCTTTCCGTGGAGGGTGTTTTCACTGCTTCCGAGCGCCTCTATGATACCGGCGGAGAATGGCAGCAGGTGTTCCTCTACGGCCGCACGGGCCCCGATCAGCGCACCCTCACCGTGTTTGCCCGGCTGGGGGGCTATTCCGGGGAAGCGGAGGGCGAAGCCTGGTTTTCCGGCCTTTCCTTCCGGCAGGTATCCAAGGTGCCCAAGGGCTTTGACTGCGTGGATTTTTACCGTGCGCCGGAAAAAACGGCGGAGGGCGGCTTTTCCTTTGACCTGCGCCACGTCCTGCTGCTCTTTTTCCTAGGGCTTCTGACGGCGGAAACCGTTCTCGCCGCTCGGCAAAAGAATCTGCACGGGCTGCTGGCCGTCATTCTGGCCGCGGCCGTCGGCAATGTCCTTTTGTTCTTTGCGGCAGAGGGCGGCGAGGACCTGAGCCTCTGGCAGCGGCCCGGGCTCCTGGCCCAGTACGGCCTGACGGCCCTGCAGCTGGCCGCCCTTTTCCTGGCCTTTTATGTGAACCGGTCGGGCGCATCCCCCATTCCCGTCGCCCCGCCCGCTTCCCAGCCCTCCCGGGGCAATGTGGACAAGAAGGACGCCGCGCTGATTCTGCTGTTCACCTCCCTGTATGCTGCATTGGCATTCGTGAACCTGGGCTCCCTCACCTCGCCCCAGACGGCCTTCGTTTTCGACGAACCGGAGGAAGCGGTGGTCTTCGATCTCGGCGAAACGGAAACGGATTTTCAAATGCAGTACATGGGCGGCATCCATTCCTTCGACAACGGCTTTTCCGTGGAATTTTCGGAGGACGGGGAAGCCTGGCGCGATGCCGTTTCCTGCACCATGGCGCAGGGGAACCTGTACCAGTGGTTTTATGTCCGGGACCCCGCCCAGTACAATGGCCGTGCCCACACGGGCCGCTATGTGCGCCTGACGGCAAATGCGGCGGGGCTCAATCTGCTGGAAGTGATTTTCCGGGACGGGGACGGGAATCCCCTGCCCGCGACGGCGACAGATTCCCTGGGCCGGGACGCCTCCGCCCTGCTGGATGAACCAAACACCCTGGACGGGGAGCCCAGCTGGTTCAACGGCATGTACTTTGACGAAATCTACCACGCCCGCACGGCCTATGAATTCCTGCACAGCATGCAGCCCTATGAAACCACCCATCCGCCCCTGGGCAAGGCCCTCATGAGCCTGTGCGTGGCCGTGTTCGGCATGACGCCCTTCGGCTGGCGCTTTGCGGGGGCCCTGACCGGGGTGCTGATGCTGCCGGGCATGTACCTGCTGGGACGGCTGCTGTTCCAAAAGCGGCGGTACGCCGTGCTCTGCTGCCTGCTTATGGCCTTTGATACCCTGCACTTTACCCAGACCCGCATCGCCACCATCGACAGCTTTGCCGTGCTCTTCATTCTTTGGGCCTTTTACTTCATGCTGCGCTGGTTTTTCTGCGATTTGTTCGGGAAGCCCCTCCGCAAAACCCTGCCCCTGCTTTTTGCCTCGGGGCTTTTCATGGGCCTGGCCGTGGCCAGCAAATGGACGGGCTGCTTTGCCGGGCTGGGCCTGGCGGTGATCTTCTTTTTCGGCATGGGCAGGCGGCTGCCTGTCCTGCGGAACACGCCGGGCGGCGGCCGGAAGCTGCTGATCACCCTTTGCAGCTGCCTTCTCTTTTTCGTGCTCATTCCCGCGGGCATCTACTGGTGCTCGTACATCCCCTATTTCTCCAATTCGCCGGAGGGCGTCACATTGAGCGGCATTGTGGAATCGGCCAGATACATGCTCTGGTATCATTCCCAGCCGGGCCTGGGGATGGATCACCCCTACTATTCCCCCTGGTACGAATGGCCCCTGTCCGCAAAGCCCATGTATTACGCCTCCCCCGATTATCCCCCGGCGGGGTATACTTACCTGATTTCGGCCTTCGGCAATTATCTGGTGTGGATTCCGGGAGGCATTGCCGTGCTTTGCGTCCTGGCCCTGGTCTTCTTCCGTTTTGCCGCCCGCAAGGAGCGGGACGACCGGCCCTTCCTCCTGGCCGTCTGCTTCCTGGCCCAGTTCCTGCCCTGGACCTTCGTGCCCCGGGGCACGTACATTTACCACTATTTTCCCAGCGTGCCCTTCATCATCCTGTGCGCGGCCTTTGTGCTGGAGCTGCTGGAAAACCGCCTGATACTCCGGGCGGGCGGCGATTCCCTGTCCGTCCGGCGGGTCGACCGGCTGTGCCTCGGCTTTGTGATCGGTTACCTTGTCCTCACTGCCGCCTTCTTTGTGTTCCTCTTCCCCGCCGCTTCGGGCGTCACCGTGCCCCGAAGCTGGATCAACCTGATTTTCCGGTTCTACAAACTGTACTGACCGCCGCTGCAATCAAATAACGGGGCTGCGATTTCGCAGCCCCGT
>CANQKI010000023.1 GCA_947624355.1 uncultured Clostridia bacterium
TACCGCAGTTTGTAAGGTGGGCGTTTCAGGGCGTTACTCCATCATTCCACCCATCGGAATATTAGTTCTCCAAGTCTCTCTCAGGGACTCCTTTCCAGTTCCCGATTCTATTGTTAGCTGACTTGTGCGTAACCTTTTCAGTTACGAACGTGTCGCACTTTTCCCTGCGCCAACAACGTGTGCCAACAGCGTATTGCCCCCATAAAGCGTATGAGCAATCGCGTTTCGTTGATGTTCCCGAAGCGTGATTTCAGGGTTCATACCGGAAAAGGTGATATGCGACCCGTCATATTCACGTGGACGAATGCTGTTGAAAAGCACATTGTACTTTCGCGTCAGTTCTTCACGTCTGTCTGCGTCACGCCAAATCCAATCCCTGAAGGCATCTTTTATGGCCTGTTGTTTCTGCTGCGCGAGGGTTGTTTCTTTTTGGTTCAGAACACGTTTTTCTTTGCCGTCGACATCTTCGATGGTATCATAGATACGTATGTCGCGGAGGTTCAACGTATCCTCCAGTATCCGCAACCCGTTGGCACGATTAGTACCGTAAGTAATGTTATTGGCTACATTATTGTAAGACAAAGATGACTTTCCACTGATGCGCCATTCTGAAGTAAGCTCAGAATACTGCACCTGAATCGAACGCCTCTGATAGAATGGAATGTCAAACAGTTCCTGCATGAATTGCTGAATGTAATCCCTATCGACCCAGGTAGCGCCCAAGCGCACATCGATTTCGGAAGCATCCAAATCTTTGGGCTGCGCTTTTTCCAGGGCTTCTATGTTTGGCTGGAAGACAGGCGATCTTTCAGCTGCAGCGCGTGCTTTCTCGAGCTTTTGCCGCACGTTCCCGGAAAGGTACTCGTCAGCCGTCACATACGTGGGGCTTTCATTTTCTTCCGAAGATTCGGGAAGCTGGAAAATTACACCTTTCAAGTCAGCAACAATTTCATCCGCATTTTTGCCCGTGAGCTTAGACATGAAGGATAAATCTACCGCAGCCTTTTCTGCGATGGAAACAGCTAAGGCTTCTACAGATGTATCCACATGGTCAATGCTCTTTTTTGGTCGAATGGTTCGTTTCGTAAACATATCTGCTTTACGAACCATTTCCCCATTTTCATTAAGAATCTCCAGGGAGGAAAGCAGATAATATGACGAATCCGATCTGAAAGCCTGAGCGTTTGCGCGGCTGTTAATCAGCCCATACTTTGCTGTGAAAGTATCGTAACGTTCATTCAATTCTGCCTGAAGCGCCTGAATGGCTATGTCGCTATCCTCCGCTAATTGTGCGTCCATAAGTCGATGAACACAGTTTCTTAATTCAACCATTCCTGCAATCCGTTCCTGCGAGGTTTCATTCAACTTTGGACTTACCATAATGGAATTTTCGCGGTAGTAAACTTTTCCATCAACAACGGTATATGAGTAATTTTTTACATTCGGATCGGCAGGGATACTTTCCTGTATTTCTGTGCTTTCCTCAAGATCAGGTGCTTCTGTCGCATGGTATTCACCGATAATATGCTTCACAGCCTGGGCAAGCTGCTCAGATAGATCTGCACCATCAAAGGGAAGGCAGGCGGTTTCTTTTTCATTACCGTAAAGGCTGTCATCCCATGCCATCCTGCCCAATACCATTTCAGGATGTTCTTCGAAATAGCTGTTGATGGGAATCCCGTCGTCTGTCCTGCTTAAATGTATCCATTCCGGTTCAATAACCATAGGTTGTTCGCGCTTTTGCAGGAACAGGATGTCGGTCGTTACTTCGGTGCCTGCATTTGCCTTAAAAGCAGTGTTCGGCAAGCGAATCGCACCGCATAATTCTGCTCGTTGAGCAATATAGCGCCGCACTTCGGGATTCTGTTTGTCCATGGTTCCTTTGGAAGTTACAAAGGCAATCAAACCGCCTGGACGCACCTGGTCAAGCGCCTTGGCAAAAAAGTAATCATGAATAAGAAAATTGTACTTATCAAAACGCTTGTCAGACACCTTGTATGAGCCAAAGGGGACGTTCCCAATAGCCAGATCGAAAAAGTCCCTGCGGTCTGTCGTTTCAAAACCTGCGACGGTAATATCGGCATTGGGATAGAGCTGTTTTGCAATCCTCCCTGTGATGCTGTCCAGTTCTACGCCATAGAGTCTGCTTCCCTGCATATCCTCCGGTAAAAGTCCGAAGAAATTGCCAATACCCATGGACGGCTCGAGAATATTGCCGGTCTTGAATCCCATGTTTTTCACTGCTTCATAAATTGCTTTGATAACGGTGGGACTGGTATAGTGCGCATTGAGCGTTGAAGCACGGGCGGCTTCATATTCTTGTGGATTCAGAACCGATTGCAGATCAGCATATTCTTTTGCCCACTCCCTGTTTGCGGAATCAAACGCCTGCGGCATGGCTCCCCAGCCAACATAACGGGACAGAATGCCTTGTTCTTCGGGTGTTGCCGTGCGGTTTTCACGTTCGATCAGCTTGAGGGTGCGGATGGCCTCAAGATTTCTGGAAAACTTGGTCTTTGCACCGCCCTCGCCCAAATGTTCATCCTGAATGTGGAAGTTTCCGACCGGCTCGGTAGCTGACGCGGGGACTGGCGCGTCATGTTCGGGTTCGTCAAAGTGCAGCCGTTCTATCACGACATCATAAGGAAGGCGGGTTTGTGTACTTGAATATACCGCTTCGGTTGTAGATGATACGGTCGGTTCCTGCCGCTCATTGGAACCCTTCTCGAATGGATGCGCCGCTTCTTGTTGTGCTTGCTCACGGGAGAAACCATCCAGATTTTGCTGGTACAACGTTCGAAGCATGGCAGCCACCTCATCCCACGGCGCTGATCTTCGGGCTTCGTACTTATCCAGTATCTCTACGCTGATTCCGCTGGTTGAGGTAAAGTAGTCAGCATCTTCTCCGGTAATCATCTGCATGGTTTCGGAGTTTCCGGCGAACATTTCGGACAGACGCTGGGCGACGACTGTATTGTCTTCACCGTCGCGGAACCAGTCTGAGATGGCGTCCTTGTCCTGCTCGGTGAGCAGTCCGGTCGTCAACACTTCCCGGACGTCAGGGTCAATCCGTTCAAGGCTGATTGCCTGAAAATCGTCATTGTGGTCGTTGGCAGGGCCTTGACGCAGTTGTGTTCTTATGCGTTCAGCCAGCGCTTCCATGGCTTCCTGGTCGGAAGCGCTGAAACTGAACGTCACGGCCCCGTCTTCATGGACAAACTTCGCCGTCCCGATACCGGCTTGTGCAAGCTGCGGCTCCATCACAGCAGCCTCCCCGGATGATACCGTTATCTCCATGTTGTTTGTGGGGACAACCGTCTGCGCATTGCTGGGGAGATACTGCGCATTCCGGGCATCCGACCACAGCATTGCCTCAAAGCTTTGCTTGTTCTCGGCACGGGAAATGGGATAAACGGCGTTCAAGTCCCGCAAGTGAACATCAAAGTTTCCGATTTGCTCAATCTCAAAGGGATTGCTGTCCAGATAGACGGTATCACCCACCGTGTAGGCGTATTCCTGTTTCGGCGGCTCCACGCTGTTTCGGGCACACTCAACGTACATCCAATCGCGGCTGACCTGGTCTTCGACCTGCTGCCTGACCTGCTGAAGGTATGCCTCCGCTTGTGCTTCGGACGGAAAAGTCCGGGGCGCGGCCCCTTCATCCGCATAGACAGCCTCCCGGACATTATCCCATACGGCATAGCCGTCCTCTGTTTCCATTACTGTAAAGCGTTCGTGGGACGGTTCTTCGGCTTGGGTGGTCTGAGCCATTTCCAGCATTTCATCCGTGGCGGAAGAATCCCCGCGTTCCAGATGCTCCCGAACGGCTTCAACGTCGATGTCGTCCAGAGCGTCCCGCTCCGTTTCCGCTTCAAATTTCCCTTCGCGGATGAGTTGAGCAATCCTGTGCTGCACCGTTGACCATGGCAGATCGGTGGAGACGTCTTTGGAAGTGACAGGAAAGGATGGTAAATCGTCGCCATATTCCCGTTTCAACCAGTCTGCTGCATCCGGATCATCGGCATGGTCGGTCATGTAGCTGACAACGGCCTGTTTGCTGGCTATGTCGCCGTTCCATTCACGCAGAGCATCGTCAATGTCGGAATTATCCTCCGGTTCTTCCGCTACCCGCACGTTTTCTATGGGTTCCTGTGGCAACGCTTCCCTTGGTTCAGGGCTATTGTTTATATCCTGGATGCGGTTCAGTTCAATCAACGCTTGACGTTCTGCACCGTTGAGGTAATCGTCAGCTTGAATCAGGCCCCGGATGCGTCGCTCGATTGCGGGCCAGCGCAACCGCATTTCTTTGGTGAAATGATCCCGTGTGAAACGCATCCCCTGGCCATTAAAATCCACAAATCCTGGCGTACCATCCAGGTATGTGTGACTATGGCCGCCGATGCCGTATTCTTTTTTCAGATAATCCTGCGCTTCCTGGCGTGTGGGATTCTTGCCATACAGGAGTGCAATTCGGATTTTACCATGTTCAATATTGGGGCCAGATCGCAGGATATTGTCGATTTCTTCTGCGGACAACGAAAAAGCAGAGGGATCAGCCTCTGCTTTCGTCGGTTGTGTAAGGGGTGACGGTCTATCCAGTCCGGCAATCTGTTCAGTTTCGCCTGGAATGAGAAAGTTGATCTGCTCAACGTCCTCAAAATCCGATGGTGAATCGCTCAGATGAAGATCAGTTCCGAGAGGATCATTTCCTCCGCCTGGTTCTTGAGGCTGTTCATCGCGCCCACCCAGGCCATCTGATCCCGCGCTTTCAGTTCTTCGGTCACGTTGTTCTGTTTCGCCAGCTGGTTCATGATGATTTCCAGCCGGGACTGTGCTGCCGCTTCGGTTTCCTGAAGGTGTTCCATCAGTTTCCCGTTCAGAATCAGTCTGGTGTACAGTCCGGGTCTGTTCTCCTTCAGGTAGCGCAGCCTCATGCGCCCGTACTTGCCCAGGGGCTGGCGTTCCGTTTCGGTCAGGCCCATTTCCGGCAGAAGGTAATCTCCGTTCTTCCTGTAAGTCAACTCGCTCATGGTTCATACTCCTTTCAGTCACACGGACGGTCGTCTCGATTTGTCGCAGCACTTGTCCGGCAATTTCGCTGACTGCTTTGCCCAGTTCAGCGACCGCAGCCGGGGTGTTCCAGCTCAGCACTTCTGCAAAGTCATCCCGGAACAGTTCTGGCTTGAGTCCGCACCGGGATTGGATCATGTAGGAGATGCTGGCAGCAGCGGCGGTTCGGAAGGAAGCCCCGATGCTGTTATCATCATACATCAAAAGGGCAGTTCCGTCCACGCTGTCGCGGATGTCACGAGCATGAGTTTGCCAGTAGTCCTGGGCCTGTTGCCGGGCAATCTGCCCGATCTGCTGTTCCAGGCCCAGTGTTGCGTCGGCGTAATACTGATCTTCCAGCATTTGCCGAACCGGCTGCCTGGTTTCCTCTGAAAGTACCCAAGGATTAACACTGCGGGAATTTTGCCGTGCCCCCGTGTCCGAAACGTCGAACACATAACGGATATCCATGCCATAAGGGCCTGGAGTCAGAAGCGCGATGCCTTTGGAGCCTCTGCGGATGTAGCGGCGCATGGTATCGTTCCATAAATTGTAAGCGGCACAGGCAGTCGCGTCTGGCCGCTGTGCATAGATCATCAGCTGATCGTGGTAGGGATATTTGTACAGCCTGGAGGATGTAGTCAAAAACGCCGCCCATTCGAGGTAGTCGCCTGTTATCCTTCGGGCGGTATCATCCGCCAGCTGCGCGTATGCCTGTGTTTTACTGGACATTTGGTTAGCTCCTCATGATTTACTCAAATTCTTCGTCATAGAAACCGTCATCATACAGATCGGTATAACCGTATGCGTCGTCTTCATCCAGATAGGCATCATCTTCAGGCCAATCAAACAGGGAAATATCTTGAAACTCCGCATCTGTTATTCGCTGCAACTTGGCTAATACGTTGCTGCACAGTTCCTCCAGATCATCATCCTCGCCGGGCACCAGATCATGCTGTAATTGCCGGAGTTCATCCATAAGACCGTTTCTGCTGCCGGGATTGTGGACAAAAATCAGGTTCAATTCTTCCGTATTGAAATCAATCATTTTCTCATTCCTCCTGCTGTATCGATTTAAGGGATGCTTCCATTTTTCCACCAGCGGGCATAAGCGACCAGATCATCCAAATCCCAATCCGCTGGCAGCAAACAATCCAGCACGTAGTGACAAGGGAAATCATCGGCAGTTCGTATGCTCTCTCGGTCGTAATCAATGAGAAGACACTGTTTATCCGTCAGACGGCATTTTCCTCGTTTATAGTTAAGGCACTCTTTCTTCGCAAGCGCTTTGATGATGTCGATTGTCCGCTGGGTCATGCAATATCTTCTTCCGTCATGAAGATATTGTAAGCGCCAAGCTCGGGAATTGCGAAATCTTCGGCAAGCTCTTTTGCTTCTTCGAGTGCAAACGTGTCGTCATATTCATGCAAGGTATCCAGCGAATAGACCGGATAGTCCAAGGCGTATTTGCGGTACACATCGAACCGGGGATTTTTCGGCAACCCGTGTTTTCTCGTCAGGTAGTCAACCAAACCGACAAGGAAAAGTCCCTCCCGATAATGCGCCACAGAGAACATTTTTTCTACCAGATCTTCTGACAAAATGAACCGAATCATATCCGTGTCAGGGATGACGGCCCGCCCCTGAACAATGAGATCGACCAGTACGTAAAAATCCAGCAGCGAGTTGTTGTCGTGCAGATACGTGGGGTCAGAATCGTTACACCTTGAATCATAAGATTCGGGGCACTCAGCCAGGAAATGCTCAAGGATCGAATCCGTGGTAGTTTCCAGCGCATTGGCAATCCGGAGCAGCGTCCCGCTCTTGCAGCGGTCGAGGCGGACTTTGCCCGTCAGGATGTCCCGGAGGGTGGAATCGGGCACACCGCTGGTTTTGCACAGTTCGGCCCGGGTCATATTGTGTTCATTCATGAGTTTCTGCAAGTACATATACTTTTCGCTCCTTTTGTTTTTCGTTTGTTGTTCATTTGACCGCCTGCGCCATTACCGATCAGGCGCGTCCCCATGCCGGTGCGCAGGCTGTTTGGGCAGATGTTGAGTTTGTATTTCAGCGGGAGATTTTATGTTTCTATCGTCTTTACCATTGTTGATGATGCCGTCGATCATGTTCAGGCCATTTTCCGTCGCAATCTCGGCATTTCGGAGGTAGTCCGGCACAAAATCAGGTATCTGCTGATATGATGCGCTGTCAATATAATAGCTGGCAATGTGCCCGCCTTGTACCAGGACAACCACGTCGCTGATACTCAGGCTATGCCCTTCAAAATCATCCGGCCGATTCAGGTTAAATGTTGCATACAGGTCATCCAGAACCGAGGGAGGGTCGTCTGCATCCGGAAGAACGCCGGTATAGACCAGGTCGTAATTATCGATCCGGACGGTTTGATCGGCCAGTTGGTCATCATATCCTGCCAACATACAACCGTCTTCAACGAATTTGAGGTGGATATTTGCATCTTGCCGGGAGGAGTTTGTAACCGTAATGGTTGCCGGCTTGTCATCTTCAACAACCATGAACCCCTCGTCACGGAGAAACAATATCGCCTCTGATTTATCCCTGAACATCAGATTCCCGGCAGCGTCCACCACATGATGGACGTCTGTCATGATACGATTCGCATCGTGCTCCAAATCTGCCAGACTGGCAAACCTTAGCATATGATAATCCTGCCCGCTTTTCAGCTGATAGATCGCGTAGGTTGTCGTATTATCTTGCAAATTACCATCTCCAAAGGATCAGGCCGGACGCTTCGGATACAGCATCCAACCCGAAAACGATTAATCAGAGAGTACCATATCGCTTGTTTTCTTCCCGTTCGAGATTACCAGCGCATAAACGATTTTTCCGTTTTCGCCAACCGATTGGCGGCAAATGCGCAGTCCGTACAATTCCACAGCAGTACCGCGGGTCAGCGTCAACTCGAATTCTGCTTCGTTCCAATAGCGCCCATGTGCTGTGTCATAGTAGTCTATCGACCAGGAGCCATCCCAATCCACAGACCGTCCGCTCTCCAGCGTCGATCTGCCGGTCACTGATCCCTCTGCCGAAAATACAATCCTGCTGGCGTCAATGGAGCTGCCGGTTTGCAGTTTCCATGCGCCAACGATGGCCTGTTGGGCTTCCTTCAGTGTTGTAACGATACCCGATAAACAATCGGTTGGGACAAAGCCCCTGTACAATACGTCCTTATCTGTCGCTTCAACATACATCCAACTGCCCATCGTCCCAAGACAGGTTACCGTTGTATTCTCAGCGAGTTTGGCCAGCGGCGATCTGCTGACCAGAGGATCGTCCGTTACAGCGGTGTCGTAATTGACCACGGCGACGGCGCGCTTGAGGTTTAGTTCAGCGACGGTGACACCCTCGGGCAGGGCGGAGGCGGAAATATAGCCGATACGGTTCTGGTTATCGGATATACTGTACTGAACCATGATCCAGTCCCCGTCGGCCCCGAAAACCTGAATCCAGCCATTGGTGCTCACACGGGCGCGGCCATCTGCGCCGCGTATGCTCTTTTTGCTTGGCGCAGAATAAACAGCATAGGTCTGATTGCCGGTAAACGAGAGCATTTCAGCTGACAGAGTGCCATCCGGAATCTGTACGACGCCGGACGTGTCAACGGTAATGATCGTGCCGTTTTCCGCCAGCGCGGCGCTGCAGAACATCGTCAGAAATAGAATGAACGATACAAGTTTCTTCATATTTATAATCTCCTTGTAATCTCCTTGTTCAGTTAAATGTCGGACGTAGATAAGGCCTACCTTTGTCGCTATACTCCAGGTGCAATGTTGCGGCATACGTGATATGTGACTTGGCGGATACCAACCCGCTTTTGCGAACGGCTCCTGTTTCCACCAAGGCCTTGACCTCGCTTGCACTCAATGGGTGTTTTGCTCCGGCCAGCAGCCCGCTTGATTTAGAAATGAAAAACCCACAGGTGCGGTTTTCACACGCATAGCCCATAGGTCGGTCTGTGATGGGTGCGCCGCATCTGGGGCAGTTGCAGATCACCGGACGCGAAGGGGGAAAGAGGGTATTTGCATTTTCCGCTCGGGTGATATTGTTCATCAGATCGCGGATAAAGGCTTGAATATCCGCCAAGAAATGCTCGGGGGGTTCTTCGCCTTTTTCAATCCGCGTCAGCCTCTGTTCCCACTGGGCGGTTAGTACGGGCGAAAGGAGTACACCAGGAAGAACGGACGCCAGCGCCTTGCCTTTCGCAGTTGGCACCAGAAAACGTTTTCTGCGATCACCGCAGCGATCGACCAGTTTTGTTTCCAACAATTTCTCAATGACTGCTGCCCTGGTTGCGGGCGTCCCGATCCCAGTATGTTCGGCATCATCGGGCATATCATCTGCGCCGCTCGTATCCATTGCGCCCAAGAGCGTGTCCTCCGTGTGATGTCGTGGTGGCGTGGTTTTACCCTCAGCCAGCAGCGCATCAGGCACCTGAAATTCGGCTCCTTCTTTTACGTCAACCGGCAGGGGCAGCGTTTCATCATCCGAATTATCCTGATCCTGGGCGCCGTCCATGTTATCGTGGAACGTCTTCCAAATGCGTTTCCAACCCATTTCCAGAATCTTCTTACCCGTTAGCTTAAATTCGTGCCCGGCACACTCAATCACAATCGTGGTTTCTTCGTAAATGAAGGGGTCGTCCATGGCGCAAAGCAGACGTGTGCAGACCAGCGTCAGCAAATCCCGCACTCCAGAGATCAGCGCGTTGATTGTCTGCATTAAGACCGGCATATTGTCAGTCGGAACGATGGCATGATGGTCGCTGACTCGCTGGTCATCAATCAGCCGTTCCGAGTTTTTGGGTGAAAAAGCACATTCAACCGCGAACGGAAGCGTACTGCTGACGCGGGTAGCCAGTTCGGGCATTTTCTGTCCGACGTCGTGGGTCAGGAAGCGGCTGTCTGTCCGCGGATAGGTCAACAGACGCTTTTCATAAAGCGCTTGTGCGTAATCGAGTGTTTGCTGTGCCGTAAAGCCCAGAATTCGGTTCGCGTCCCGCTGCAGGGTGGTCAGGTCATAAAGCAGCGGCGGATTCTCTTTTTTCTCCCTGCGCTCGATCCGCTTCACAATCGCCCTGCTCCCATGACAGGCTTCGGCCAGGCTTCTGGCAGCGCCCAGATCACGGATGCGTTCGGAGTGGGCGATCAGCCCCTTGCCCAAGTCCAGCCTGACCGTATAGACGGTTTCCGGGACAAAATGTTCAATGGCGTCTTCCCGCTGCGCCAGCATGGCCAGAGTAGGCGTCATCACCCTGCCAATGGGCAGCGTTTGCCCGTAAACTAGTGAATACAGCCGCGTGGCGTTCATCCCGATCAGCCAGTCCGCCTGAGCACGGCAGAGGGCGGCCCGATAGAGATTGTCATAAGCCGACATATCTTTCATGCTTGCCAATCTCTCCCGGATGGCGCTTTCTTCCATGGAGGAAATCCACAGCCGCCTGACGGGTTTCCGGCACCCTGCCGCCTGATAGACCAGGCGAAAGATCAATTCGCCTTCCCGCCCGGCATCCGTGGCGCAAATAAGGCTTGTCACGCGGGCGTCGCCCATCAGGGAACGAACGACATTGAACTGTTTCGCACTCTCATTGGAAATGTTGTATTTCCAATGGGCGGGGAATATGGGTAAATCCTTATACCGCCAGTGTGCGTATTCCGGATTATAATCCTCGGGCATGGCAAGCTCCACCAGATGACCGATGCACCAGGTCACGATGTAATCCCGCCCCTCCATGTACCCGTCCATGGATTCTTTCGCATCAACGACAGCGGCGATGGTTCGTGCCACGCTGGGTTTTTCAGCAATGATTAGTTCCATGTGTTTGCCTCCAAATGAATTGCCCTGCGGAACCAATCCGCAGGGCGTGTACAGGAAAGTTTGCTCAGATTTGATTCGGATCGTCCTCGTCCGATTCATCATCTTCCATGTCGAAATCATTATCCAGGGCCGTTTTTTTCGGATGGCCTTTCTTCCTGAGCAGGACGACCACACCGCAGCCCAGGATCACGATTGCGGCAATCGGCAGGATTGCAGTCGTCAGATCGGGCGTCTTCTGTTCACCATCAGACGGCTCAGGCGTAACATCAGGTACAATCGTCGGTTCTGGCGTGACGTAGATGATTTCCGGGGTCGGCGTCGGCATTTCCTCAATTTCTTCGTCGGACATCAGGGCCAGCAAATCACGTTCGTCCACGAGGTTCAGGAAGTACGTTTCGTACATTTCAGCTTCTTCGTCAATCGGCTTATCATAATCAATGACAAGGTAGTAGGTGTTGCCATCCTTGGATTGAAGCGTGATAAACTGCTTATTGGTGGCAGCAGAATACAGCACGTCCAAGGTGTGCGAGTTGCCGTCTGCCTGATAGGGCATACCGGGGCCGAGCGGGATGTACTCCGTCTGGATAATCGGCGTCGGAGATGGCGCGGTGGTAGGTTCCGCGGTAGGTTCCGCGGTGGGAACCGGAGTCGGGCTTGGAGTCGCTTCCGGCCATTCGTCATCCGGGACGTAGACGAGCGAACTGCCCAACCCTTGCGATGGCTGCAACTGCGTCGGGGTCGGTATTGCCGTCGCCGTGGCAGCAGGCAGGTTCGCGCTCGGCGCTCCCGTCGAAGTCACGGTGGCGTCCGGCTTCGCGGAAGGTGTAGCCGTTGCGGGAGCAACGGTCACAGTCGGCGCAGGTGTCTGCGCTTCAGGTTCAACATAATTCGGGTTTTCCAGGGTTATCGGCTCCGAGAAGTTGCCCGCGTAATCAAAGGCACGAACGGCCAGCTTTTCAAACTTGATCATGTTCTGATCCAGCTCGACGTCCAGCGTTGTGCCGGTTATGGATGTAAACAGCATACTGTTCACCTGCACCCCGGATACGCCGGACAGGTCATCCTGTACATCGATGTGCAACACTGTTTCAGCTACAAATGCGCTTACAGTCGGCGGCAATCGGTCGATGCAGTTCACCTGAATAAATTCCTCGAATTTACGATCAGAAGGATCGGTAATCCGCATGGTAAACGTGCCGTTTTCATGAACCGTAATCTGAGCGTTCCCATTAGAAAACAGCGGCTCGCAGTCAATCCACAATCCGTTGTTCATGCGGTACTCAATTTTCTTCCAACCCAGGCCCGATTGATCGTAAATTGTTGCGCTGACGTCCGCACTGCTATTGTTTGTCCATCCTCCGGGCGCAGTCAGAACAATCCGATAGGGAGCATCCGGCAGCGAAGTTTCCGTCGCTGCCGCTTGATTGCTCACCGTTTCGGCTGTACCTGGGACGATAACCGCCAGCATGGATACGGCCAGCAGGACCAGCATCACCCGCTTCATCATAAAATGCTTACGTGTTTTCATCAGGAACGGCCTCCTTTTCAGGGGATATTCTGTCTGCATTTTTCGGGGCGGCTGCTCGTTTCCGGGTATGCACAGGCTCAGGTTCGGCTTTATCGCCGTACAGTTTTCGCATAATGTCGGAAAGCTGCTCGGGAGTGACATTGTACAGTGCGGCCGTTGCGTTAATCGCCGTCGCGTCAGCAGTTTGGACAAGTTTTTGCAGTTCTTCGACCTGTGTCTGCAACTCCTCAAGCTGTTTTTTCTTTTTTTCCAGCAAGGTGTGCAGCTTCAGCCGATCCGCTGGATACCTTCTTTGTTTCGTTTCATTCATTGTGTTACCTCAATTCAGACGGCCAAATCCATACAACTTTTTCGCCCACTGATCACTCTGAAGATCGGCAAAGCCCACAGGATCGCCCGCATGGATCATCATATTATTGCCTACATAGATGCCTACATGAGTAATGCCTTTTACGTCTGCGCCCATGGTTTTTTCAAAAAAAACAAGGTCGCCCGGCCTTGCCTGATCACGCGGTATATCAGTACAAATCGAATAAAGACCATTAGCGCCCAACCGCTTTGTCTTGAGAACCCCGGACTGATTCAAAACCCAGCACACAAACCCCGAACAGTCAAAACCGGTATCTGGACTGCCGCCGCCGTACACATAGGGATAACCAATGCACGTTTCCGCAACGATCATCATGCTCAGGAAATCCGGGTCGGAGGCAAGTACTTGTTCAGGGATTGTATATTTGACCAGTTTGTTTTTTGACTTGACGCCATGTACACTGACGTTATTTTTGCCTACCGACGTGATAACGGGGATGGGGTCGTCCGCCTGATAAAAGATCGGGTCATTGCCGGTCTCTTCAGCGTATCCCGCTGCGGTAGGAAAAAATGCGCTCAGCAGAATCAGCACGATAATCAAGGCCAACACTTGTTTTCCTGTTTCGACAGCCTTTTTATCATCCATATGAATCATAGTCATATCTCCTTATCTTCTTTATTATGATGAAAAGTTATTTGAAGAAATCAGTACGGAATACGTCCGAACGAGTGGAAATGCTGCTGCCAGTAGGCGTCGTCCAGGTTGGCATACCCCAGCGGACTTCCACAGTGAATCATCATGTGGTTCCCCACATAGATGCCGCAATGGGTGATTCCGGATACCTCGCCTCCCATCGTACCCTGAAAGAATACGATGTCGCCTGGCCTGACCTGATCTGCGGGCACATCCCGACAGAGGTTCCGCAGACCCGTTGCGCCCAACCGACCGGTATTGTAAACGCCGCTTGCCGTAAACACATAACTGATGAAGCCGGAACAGTCAAAGCTAGTTTCGGGGTCGGAGCCGCCCCAGATATAGGGATAACCGACATATTTGGTGGCTTCTTCCATGAGTCGGGCAAAGGTCGGATCTGCGGCCAGCGTTTCCGGGGGAATGTCGTAGAGCATGGGATCGCGTAACGGTGTTGCGTAAGGCCCGTGAAAAATGCCATCCATATTGCCGTGGGAGGCCATGTACAGGGCATACATACCCATCGTATGATGGCTCATGCTAAGAATCGGCAGATGGGATAAGTCCTTGTTTTCCAGCTTGACTTGGCAGATCGTATAGGGATACGGCACACTTACTCCGTTTTCTGTATGATACCGCGTTTGCGTCGTGACCGTTTCCGTCACCTCATACTGTAACGCGAAGTAAGTTTCAATCACAGGCATGGCCTTATCAATGTCCCATTCCTGGCCGTCATAGTATGCTGAAATGATGGCGATCAGCACATAGGGATTGTGCCAGATTTCATCCGCATCCACTTGGTATTCGTCATAACCCGGATGGAAGCGCTCATAGTGTTCCATTTCATCCTGCAGCGCTCGTTCTTTTTCAGCGTAGACACGTTCCGCAGCGCGAACGTCCTCTTCCTCCGCGGGATAGGTGCCGATCACAAGTGATTCCAGGATGGATTGCGCCAACGGAGAGCAGGATTGCAGCATACTCATCACGATCAGGAGCATTACACCCAGGGCCAGTACCAGCAGAATGGTAGGATGGCGACGGATGGTATCCGCCGTTTTCGCTGCTGCGTCGCTTGCCTTTTCTGCCGCCTTTTCCGTGTTCCGGGCGGTTCGCTGGACAGACCTTCCACTTTCCCCACGCTTTGCCGCGGCATATTCCTGCCGGATTGCCCGCTTCTGCCGCCACCGGGAGTATGGATTGCTTGAAAACTGCGGGTGCTCCTGCTGATTCTTCTTTTCAAGTTCCCGGGTGTTTGCTTGCTCCAGCCTCTTTTCAGCTTTCTCCGTTTGCCTGTGGTGACGCACTGTATGCGCATGATAGGCGTGTTCGCCCATCCGTAAGGCTGATTCCGTTTTCTGCTCCGCTTGCAGTACAGCGTCCACGGCCACGTTGTCATCCTCGTTGGCTTTCGCTGCCTTTCGATGCAGCTGATCGCTTGCCGTTTCAGCGGCTTCTTGGATGGAATGAACCAGTCGTGAAGGTTTCTTTTCCTTATCTTCAAACTTCAAGCGATTCGAGTTTTTCTTTCCATCCGTTCCAGCAACAGGCGCAGGGTCAACCTTCACATTTTTTGACGAGTCCGGAACCTCATGGATTCTGTTCAGGACGGTGCCCTTCCCGGTATTCTTGTCAGTTTGTGTTTCTTCAAACTTCAAGCGCATCGTTCTGGTCTTTGCATCTTTGGAAGACAGAGATCGCATTTGGTCGCCCGTTCTTGCTTCGATGGAATTGCGAGCATCTTGGACACCGTTCTGACCAGCAGCTTCCTCATTGGCGTTTTTCCCTGTTTGGGGCCGTTGCCTTGTATTCAGAACGCCTGGTGCAAGGGAATCCTGGCGAATACCGTAACCTTCCCGCACCGTTCCTGGAAAAGCTGAAATGCCGGCAAACGTGGTATCCGTATTTTCTGTCATGTCTGCAGCGGGAGTGTTGACATTGACGTTCGCCGCACCCTGATGAGCCCCACGTAAGTTATCTTCTATGGTTTCCGCATCTTCCGCAGACGGTCTTTTTGCATAGCGCTTTTTCAGCTTCTTCCTGGCTGTGCCGTTCTGTGCTCCCGTTTTCTCAGCCTTGGCTGCCGGTTGAACAGTCGCATCCTTCTCCAGTTCTTCCTTGGAAAACAGCAGCCGGGGAGAGCCTCGGTTCCGATATTCGTCCATTACGCACTTTCCTCCGGAGAATGGTCACAAGCCGGGGATTGGCGATGTTCTTCCTGACGGCCATTTGTGCCAGCAGTCAGCATTGCGCAGGTGAAAAAGCCAATCATCGCTGCAACCGGGAGCATACAAAGCAGAAAAATCGTCATACCTTTCTCCTCCGTTTCCTGTCATGTCAGTCAGAACCGTCTGCATGACTGACCTCATTCGGCTTGGTTGTCATGATGCTGTACAGTTTGGTGTTCCGCGGGAACCGATCCTGGAACGGGAGGATGGCATTGCCGTAGAACAACAGCCCTTCGCCCTCGCCGCTCTGGGTCACATAGGACAGCTGATGCGGTGATATGCCCAGCTTTTTCGCCAGAATCTCACGATCACCGGCGGCCTGGTTGAGCATATAAATATAATCGCTATTTTCAAGTATGTTCTCAATTTCCGGGCTTGTCAACAAATCTTTGACGTTTTGCGTGATTCCGGTCGGAATCCCGCCCCATTTCCGATAACGCTTCCAGATCTCGACGCTGTACGCAGCCGTCTGTTCTTCCTTAAGCAGCAAGTGAAATTCGTCCATGTAATACCGGGTTGCCTTGCCTTCGGCACGGTTTTCGGTCACACGACCCCAGACCTGGTCTTGCACAATGAGCATTCCCAGCTTTTTAAGCTGCTTCCCCAGTTCCTTGATGTCGTAGCAGACCAGACGATTATTCACGTTCACATTGGTTCGATGATTGAATATGTTGAGCGAACCCGTCACATAAATTTCAAGCGCGGTCGCCAAAGACTGTGCTTCCTTTTCCGTCTGCTGCCGCAGGGCATTGTACAAGTCTTCCAAGATCGGCACGTTCTCGGGGATTGGATTGGCCAGGTACGGCTGGTAGATGATGTGCACGGCACGGTCGATAATGGTCTTTTCAATCGGCTGCAAGCCGTCCCGCCCGCCAACGATTAACTCGCACAGTGACAAAATAAAATCCGATTTCAGGGACAGCGGGTTTTCATCGTCGCTATAATTAAGGTTGATGTCCATGGGGTTGATGTAGGAATCGCTGTTAGGTGAAATCCGGATCACCTGTCCATTGAACGTATGCACCAGCGGGGAGTATTCACCCTCGGGGTCGCAGATGATTACGTCGTCATCGGTCACCAACATCACGTTGGTGATCTCACGCTTCGCGGCAAACGACTTACCCGAACCGGGTGTGCCCAGAATCAAACCGTTAGGATTTTTGAGCCATTTGCGATCTACCATGATGAGGTTATGCGAAAGAGCGTTCAACCCACAGTACAGCGCTTCCGGGCTGTTCTGATAAAGCTCTTGTGTGGTGAACGGGATGAAAATTGCAGTGGACGATGTGGTCAGACCGCGCTGAATACGGATGGTGTTGTACCCCAGGGGCAGGCTGCTCACCAAACCGTTCTCCTGTTGGAAGTCCAGCGGAATCAGCTGGCAGTTGTGCTGCTGCGCCAGGCTCTGCGCCTGCCGGACATCCAAGTTGAGCTGCTTGGTGTTGTCTGCGGTGTTCATGACCAGGAAAGTCACAAGGAACATCCGCTCGTTGCGGCTTTGCAGGTCTTCCAGCAGTTTTTTGGCCTCGACGCCATACGTAGCCAGGTCGCTGGGAATGATGTCCATATCATATCCGGAACGGACGGCCTTCTTCTGCTCCTCAATCTTCATTTTATCCAGGTCGGTGATTTTCCGCTTCACGTCCTTAATGGCGGCCACCTGGTCAATGGCCTGGATGTGCAGGGTCACGATCAGGCTGGAATCCATAGCGAGAAACTCCGCCAGGCAGCGGTCGTTCAGCTCCGCAGCGGTGATCGAGAAATAACTGACCTCACACTGCTTACTGCCCATGCCGAAGGTGC
This sequence comes from uncultured Clostridia bacterium, assembly GCA_947624355.1. GTDB lineage: Bacteria > Bacillota > Clostridia > Christensenellales > Aristaeellaceae > RUG563. Next base: position 17,459 of record CANQKI010000023.1, read on the forward strand.
ACCTGGATCGGAAATCGAAGCTCGACGGAGCGATGAAGTCTGTGGTAGAAAGACCGGTCGGCGCGAGCCATTTCCAGTCAAAAAGGAACGAAGCCTGCGAATCCATATGGAGCATATCGTGCATCAGCTTGAGCCGCTCCCGCCCATCCAGCGGGGAAGCCGCGACGCCAAGTCGTTTGAAATTGCTCAGCAAATCGATCTCGATGCGCTCCAGCCGGGGCTTCGCGGCCTTGAAGTCGTCCGCTTCAATGCCATAGGTAATGAACTTGGTCTTAGTGAGGCCATTGTTCCCCTTGGAAAGCTGGTTCTGGAGCATCTCGGCGTATTCATGCCGCACATCGTTGAACCCGTCGTCCCTGTCCGGAATGACGATGCTTTGCTCTACGGACATTGCACCAGTTGGCAGATTAAAAAATGAGAATTGAAGGTGGATGGATGAGTCAAAATAATTCAAATAATCACACCACCCCTCGAAAATCGACGTCTTATCGTCATTTTGCGCGAGCTGGTAGTTGATGTCCTGAAACTGAATGGTCTTGGTGTAATAGTGATCTGTGACCCGGCAGATACCGTCCGGCCACATTCGTTGATAAGGAATTGTATCCTGTGCGCTGCGCGGGCCGTTTTTTCCACTCTGCTGCTGGCTTTGCACCATCAGCTTTTCCAGTTGTTTCTTCTCGCTCCGCGTCAGCTTAATTTTGTTTATCTTTGCCACGAAGAATCCTGCTTACCTCCCTCCGGTTTCGTGTGTTCTGGTCAAGTATCGCATAGAAGTTTTGTGTCTGGTAAATCCGGGTGCGTGGCCGGATAAACCGAGCCTGCACGTAATGCAGCAGCAGCGATTCCAGCGGCTCTCCGTTGCGTTCAAACATCGCAAACAGGAAAAACGGCAGCATCACCAGGATCATAAGAGCGGCGGCCATACTGATGCCAATCGTGTTCTTCGTAAGGAAGAAAACGGGCAGACCAACCAGCGCGCCAAAGCCAAAACACACCACCTGGCGTTTGGTCAGGTTGAAAATGAATTTGGATTTAATACGGGTCAAATCTTTGGGCACAGGCACGTATGCCATGTGTGAATCACCTCCTTTTCTGCAGCGGAATCTCCTGCTTAACAGGCAGCCTTTTTCCCGTTTGGTTTCGGCTGCCCTGGCGTTTGGGTTTGCGTTTTCTCATATGCTTGCGTACTTTTGTGAGTTGTTTCTTCATATATAATGCTCCTGAATCCTGATCAACGGGCATTGAATACAGACTTTGCCACGCTGCTGGATTTGAACAGGGTAAAGCACAATAGCACCGTGTAGCCAATGCACGTCCATAACGCCGCAGTGACATCGCTGCTGACCGTGATATTTTGGATCAATGCCGCATAAATGCCCACGCATACCATAATTAAGATCGCCTGAAAGCCCAGCGCAAACAGCGACCGAAGATAATTCTGCCCCATTTGACCCCATTCACGGTTCATCACGGTTGCAATCGGCAGCGGAGCCACGCTCGTTACCAGATAGATTTCGATCATCCGGCCATATACAACGAGCATGATGCAAATGCTTAGCGCCCAGGTGATAATTCCCATGAGCGAGGACTGAATCCAGAGACCAAACAACGGGCCAATGTCCATGGTCATCAGACGCGCTTCCATGTCATTTACGATTGTGTCCACGTCCAGCGCTGCTGTGCCGATAATGACCCCTGCGGATTCGTTCACAAGTTGCTGCGCAACGTCAAACACACCCATGACAATGTTCCAGATGTTGGTGACGAGAAGCACCGCACAAAAGGTCTTGATTATCCACTTGAAGAACACGAACGTGTCGATCTCGTGCATATTGTTCCGTTCGATGAGCAGATTAATGAGTTCCAAACACATGACGATGGTGAGGATGATTCCGGCAACGGGTACCACGACGTTTTCGGAGAGGCTATGAATCATGTTGAAGATGCTCGCATTCCACGCCTGTGGCGTAGTGCCTACGGTTGTTGCCACATCTCCTACCTGGCTGTTGATGTTGTCAAACAACCCGGACAGATTGCTGATAATCCCGCTGACCAACAGTTCCCGTAACCAATCCGTGATTTTGTCCCAGATAAAATTCACGATCATTCCTCCTTAACGAATGGCCCTCTCCCGAAGGAACGGGAGAGGGCCGGGAACCGATGCGTGTCGTTAACCAAACAAGTTGGCAAGGAGCGGAACCAGCGTGGTGCCGATCAAAATGATACCGCCGCCCGCCATGAGTTGTTTGATACCCTGGGATTTAGCGCCCGGATTGTCATTGCCATACCCCTCGAGCAAATTGACAACACCCCAAATGCCAAGGCCCGAGCCAATAGCAATAACAAGCGTCTGTAAAACGGTAATAGCGGAAGAGAAAAAAGCCATATAAATAATACCTCCATATTATAAAAAACTGCCGTATCCGGCAGCCAGTTGTGTATCATCTGTCATATCATCCAATTCCCATAATGCGTCCTCATCGTCCGGAGATTCATTCACATTGATCTCCCAGACCATGCTTTCTTCTTCCAGTCGGAGCGTCAGTTGACGGGAAAGGTATTTTTCAATGTGGAACGCATTGCGGGGGTCGGAATCTGACAGATATTTGTAGTTAGGATGTTTGGTAATGTCATATTTGTCCGACAGAAATGGTCGGACGCCCCGAACCTGTAAAATGCACTTGCCACCGTCCATCACGGCGATCTCGTCCATCGTCATCAGGGATTTCCCCAGCTTCTGATAGTTCAAGCTGTGGGAAACCTCGCGCCCCCGGCTCTCGCCGGTATTGAACGTATCGATGGTTTCCCTGCCCAGCAACTCCTCCATCTCCTTGAGCGTGGTTCGCTCCTTGCCGCCCAGAAACAGCAGCGTGTCGCAGTTGCCCACAATGGTATCCGCGTTGTCCTTGTAGATGGCCTTCAGCTGGGATTGTGCCTGGAGGACAAGGCAGGCTGAGATTTCACGACTTCGGATGGTCGCCACCAGCTTCTCCAGATTGGGAATCTGCCCGATATTAGCACATTCGTCAATGATGCACCGCACATGGACGGGAAGACGGCCGCCGTACACGTCGTCCGCTTTTTCGCATAGCAGGTTGAAAAGCTGCGTGTAGACCATACTGATTAGGAAATTGAACGTGCTGTCCGTGTCGCTCATGATAAGGAACAGCGCGGTACGCTTATCGCCGATGGTATCCAGTTGGAGTTCGTCGTAGGAAGTGATATCCCGGAGTTCCTCAATATCGAACACCGCCAGCCGTGCGCCGCAGGAAACAAGGATGGACTTCGCCGTCTTGCCAGCCGCCATTTTATACTTGGCATACTGCCGGACAGCGAAGTGGTCGGGCTGGCGCTTCTTCAAATCCTCGAACATCAGGTCGATCTCGTTTTTATAATCCTCATCTTCCTCCCGAGCATCCATTTTGTTGAGCATATCGATCAGCGTGGAAAAGTTTTGCGCTTCAGGCGGCAGCTCGTAGTGGATATATCCGATCAGGGCGATATAGAGCAGCGTTTCCGCCTTAATCCAGAAATCGTCGCCGCTTTTTCCGTCGCCTTTAGTGTTGGTGATCAGGACATTGACCAGCTTCAAAATGTCCTTTTCGCTATGAATGTAGGAGAACGGATTGTAGTGCATGGATCGGTTGAAATTGATGGAATTGAACACACGGATATCATAACCGGCAGCCGCCAGCATTTTGCCTGTTTCCACGATCAGTGTACCCTTGGGATCGGTCACGACGATGGAAGTGCCCTTGGTTTTGGTGCACTGCATGATGTTCGGTTTCACGAAAAAACGCGTCTTACCCGAACCGGAGCCGCCGATCACCAGCACGTTTTTATTCCGTGCGTGACGCGGCTCCTTAGGGCGGCTGTTCAGGGTCAGGCTTTCCGTTTTCGTCAGAATCACGTTGTTCCAAGGGTCAGGATCGACAAACGGCGCGATGTCCGCGTGCGTCCCCCACCGGGCAGACCCGTACTCGACGTTGTGCCGGAACTTTTTCGCGTTTCGGGCCTTCTCATAGACGACGAGCCGTAAAACACAGCCCACCAGCAGCCCCAGAAGCAGATCAGAAAGATGAAAACTTGGCAGCGGCGACTGGAAAGCGGTGGAGAGGCCATCCATCAGGTGGAGCAGCTTCTGAGAGACGTCAGCGCCCTCTGCCAGCCGCCAGGCTGCCCCCAGTTTAGTTGCGAATAGCCCGATGATGACGTAAGGGATATTCAGCAGCAGCAACTTTTTCAGCCTTGCCGCATTCATCGCTGCATCCCCTTGTCCCGGATACGATTCCGTCTGCGCTGCGGCTGCACAGCCTGTTCCACCGACGGTTGCTCCCGACGACGATGATTTCGCACGTAGTTTTCGGCATAAGCAGACATCACCTGGTCAATTGCGCTGCGGTCACGCGCTTTGAAAAACAGGATATAACGAGGTTTTCCATCCTGGGACACCCCTTTTCGGATAGCATAATCCACGCCGTATTGCCGAGCGATGCGGTCAAAGGCTTTGACCTCGTTCTTGTCAGCCAGCTCCGTTTTTTCGACGCCCTGATTCTGTTCAATCAGTTCTTTGACACTTTGCTTTCCCTGGGGCTTCACGTCACGGTGTTCCCTGATTTTCCCCCGGGAGTATCGCAAAAACTTTGAGAAAGCCGTCGCCAGGGTGCGGGCTGTTAGTTTACTTGAATTGATAATCAGGGTGACGGATTTGTTTTCCAAATCTTCCTGCATGATAATTGATCCCCTCTTTCATGAAATATGCTGAAAATGCCGGGAGGAACCTCCAGTCTGTGAAGGAAATACAGACGCTTCATTCGCGCATCGCTCCTCGCTTATTTTGTTTTACGCCGCCTGCGAACGAGACCCACCGTGCCGCTGACGGCCATGAGGGCGATTCCGGCCCACATGACGCCGGTCACAGCCAGATGAACGCCCGTCTGGATAGTGGTATAGTTTACGAACTGCCTCGGCTTATCAGGAACCGTGTAGTATTCATCCAACGTCACCTTGATAACCTCGCCGGAGAGGGTGTAGCCCTCCAGGGTTTCGATTTCACGGATGATGTACGTGCCGGGCAACAGGTTTTCAATCTTCACCAGGCCATCCTTGTCCGATTCATACGTTCCCAGTTCCTTGCCGCTTTCGTCCTCCAGACGGAATTTCACACCAGCCAGAGGTGCGCCGCTGCTGTCTGTTTTAAGGAACTCATAGTGATTCGGAATGTTGACGCACAGGATGGGTTCAGGCGCTTCCCAGCCGTCGCTCACCTGGATATGAATGTCTTTCATCTGCGAGTATCCTTCCGGGGCTGCGGTTTCCCTGATGACCCAGTCGCCGTAATCAATGTTCCGGAAAACGACCACGCCGTCCTTATCGCTCACCGCTTTTTCCACGGGTTTCATGGTGGCAGCGTTATAGAGGATGAACTCGATACCGGGCATTGGGTTGCCGGAAGTGTCCACCTTGATGCACATGATCTTCTTATCGGCATTAACCACAGTGGCGATCGGTTCGTCACGATTGGTATAGGATTCATCCAGGGTGACGGAGATTACCTCGCGGCAGGGCAGATAGCCCTCAGGCGCGGAAAGCTCGCGGATGGTATAGCTGCCGTAGGGAACCTGGCTGAAAACCACCAATCCGTCCGCACCCGAAACGGAGGTCATGGCCAGCCTGCCGTCTGCATCGTAGAGACCGAACTCAGCGCCCGGCAGGGCTGCATGATTCTGATCCACCTTTTGCAGCACAATCTCGGAGGGACAATTTTCTAGGGTGGCAATGGGCTCAGTCGGATTGACAAATGACCCGTCAACGGTGATCGGAATACTGGTGAGGTTCTTGAGATAGCCGCTCAGCGTTTTTGTCTCTTGAATGGAGTAAGTGCCATACGGAATCTTTTCAAAGGTGACCAGACCGTTTTCATCCGACACCGCCTGTGCCTGCTGGGTGCCGTCAGCCCTGAACAGGCCAAACGTAACGCCCGCCAAGGGCATATAGTGTTCGTCCACCTTTAAGATGCTGAACCGGGTGACGTCATCCGAAACGCTGGTTTTACCTTCAATTTCGCCGTCATTGTTGATGCTGAAGGACAGCTCTGTTTCGCAAAGCGCGTACCCTTCAGGAGCGAGAATTTCACGGAACGTGTAGATGCCGGGAACTGCCGGGAAAGCGGGGAGATAACCGTCGTCGTCCGTATAATCCCGAAGAATAATCTTGCCATCGGCGTTTTTAATCTCAATGAGGGTATGGGGGAGGTAATCTCCGTCCAGACTGGTCTTGGAAATTCGCACGTCCCTGTGAACCAATTCATTGACAATGGGGGTTTCGATTTCGATACACAGTTCATTGTCTTTGGTACGGCATTTACCGCTGATATCCAGTGCATATTTTCCGGCGTCCAATGTCCATCCGTCCGGCCCGGACAATTCCCGGACATAGTATTCGCCCATGGGAAACAGCCCGCTGATTGTGACTGTGCCATCCTTGTCTGATATGGCGGTTGCCATCAGGCTGTCTGCGTCAAGCGCACCTGATTTCCCTTCGACTTTTTTGCTGTTAAACAAGCCGAAGACGAACCCTTCTCCGGGTACGCGGGTCAGTTCGGTATGCGTTATGCCGTCCCTGTCGGTTTCAGTTTTAAGAACATCTTTGACCTTGTGCAGAATAATCCGTGTGGGCATCAGGTCATTGGTGACCGTCACGCTTGCAGACACAATGGCTGTATCATGGTCGTCTGCTGCAAGCAGCACGTCATACCTTGCGCCATCATAGATATATCCGTCTGGCGCAGACGTTTCGACCACGTAATAATGCCCCAACGGCAGCGGTTTGGACTCCACCGCCTCATCCGCTGTGGTCACAAGGGTGTCTACAACTTCATCCGCTTTGTACCAAATCGTACCATCCTTGCCGATGATATCCTCCACCGCGCGCACCTCAAACACGGCCCCTGGCAAGGGGCCGCTGGCGTACACCGGTGTGTTTACTGTATTATTGAGCAAATCTGTCCGTTGCTCAAACCCAGTCAGGACGGGGCCGCTTTTTTCTATATGAATGATACCTTTGATGGGACGATTGGGAATGACGATTTCCTGTACATTTTCTGCCTTGACCGAATCAGCGCTGGCAATCAAGGGGAGACAAAGGATCAGCAGCCACAGCACGGTCACGACAACAGGGATTTTATGGTTCCTGACAAGCATCAGAATCACTCCTTATTCCCGACTGCCTCGTCCGTGTCGGCAATTTCTTCCATTTCTGCTTCGGCAATTCCGTCCACTTCTGCTTCCATCATTTTGGCAACCTCTGTTTCTGCCGGAATGCGCACCGTCACCGAATAGCCGCTGTCCAGATAATCGTCCGGGACGCTCGTTTCGTCAATCCTGTACTCGCCCCAGGTCAGCAGCGGGGTCTCCGCTGTTCCGTCTTTACTGGTCGTGATCACCGCAACAATCTCACCATCGCCATCACCGCCATGGGAAGGCAGGCCGGAAACGCGCGTGACCGTGAACACCGCGCCGGGCAGACCCCTGCCGGTATCACTATCCGTTTTGACGATGCGGATTTTACCCTGGATCGGTTTGTTGGTGACGGTACGGGTAACAATTTCATCCATACCTACGGTGATCTTTTCGCTCCACAGCGTGTTCTCATAACCGGTGGGATTGGCGTGCTCACGCACGATGTAGTCCGCGGGGAACAGATCGGGCGATTCTGCCATTCCATCGTCCCCGGTTGTCATCGTGGCGACCAGATCGCCGGGATTGCCATCCGCGCCGACCGCGTAAATATCGAACTGCACACCCGCAATCACATGATGATCCAGCTCATCCTGTTTGAGAATTTTGATGCGGCCAGGCGCAGCCTTGTTCTCAACCGTTGCCAGCACCGTGGTTGGATTGATATATGTCCCGTCAATGGTGACCGTCCACTCCTCCTCGGACGGATGGTAGCCATACGGCGCACTCAGTTCCCGGATGGTGTAGGTGCCGTAGGGAATCTGGCTGAAGACCACCGAACCGTCCGCGCCGGAAACTGCCTCCTGAACCTTCATATTCTTGGCGTTGAACAGGCCGAATACCGCGCCGGGAAGCGGCTCGCCGTTGTCTTTGACTTTTTTCAGCATCACCTTGTTCAGTTCATCTCTGATTTCTGTGTCGCCCGTCACCTTTCCGTCTGCCGTGACACTAAACGTTTTGACAGCAACATTCAGCGCATAACCCGAGGGGGCATACCTTTCGGTGAAGGTGTACGTTCCGGGCACAACGGGGATGGCCGGGATTTTGCCTTCGCTGTTGGTGTACGCCCGGTAGATGATCGTCCCCTCAGCGTCGTACACTTCAATGAGTGCGCCGGGCAACGTGTCCTTCCCGGTAATATCCTTCTTGGTGATCGTGACAGGCGTGTAATTCAGGCGGTTCAGAATCGGCTCATTAAGGTAAACCGAGATGACGTTTTCGCTGGCGGATTTATTGGCGGACGTCAGCGTAACAGGATACGTTTCCGTGCTCAACAGCCAGCCGTCCGGCACCGAAATCTCCTTCAGGTAGTATTCCCCATGTGGGATCATCCCTGAAAAAGTCAGGTTGCCCGTCGCGTCCGTGACGCCGGTGGCCATCAGAGTGTTTGCGGGAAGCTTCTGACCGTTGCCGTAGGTGATGACTTTACTGTTGTACAGGCCAAAAACGAATCCCTCACCTGGGACAATCTCAATAGTCTGCTGAATCATCCCGTCCCCGGTTTCCGTCAGCTTCAGGCTCTCCTTTTCCTTTCTCAGCGTCACGCGCACAGGCAGATAGGTGTTGGATGCCTTCACCGTTACCTCCACGACCGCCGTCTTCTTATCCACGGCGGACAGGGTAACGTTGTAGGGCGAGGCATCGTACACGTAGCCGTCCGGGGCAGAGATCTCCTTGAGGTAATACTTACCAAGAGGCAACTGCTTGGATTTCACCGCGCCGGTGTTGGAGGTCGTCAGGGTTTCCACCAGATCGTCCTTTTGGTAGAAGGTGGTGCCCTCCTTGCCGACGATGTTCTCAGCGGCATGAAGCTCGAAGACCGCCCCCGCCAGCCGCGCATTCTCGAAGACAGGACGCATAATGGTATTCCCGTAACTGTCCACTTCGTCTTCAAACCGGACAAGCTGCATACCGTCCTTTTCAAGCGCAATATCGCCGCGCACAGGGGTGTTGGTCACATTCAACGTGACAGTGATCGGGTCGTCAGCGGCATACGCGCTGATAACCGGGCAAATCAGCAGAATCAGGGCTGCCATCATCAGCCCAAGCATTCGTTTGCACATTTTCATTTGTTTCTCCTCCATTATTTAATCCAGACTGTGGTGGTATAGCCTGCGTCAAGATACCCTTCGGGAACCCCGGTTTCTTCTATTTTATATTCGCCCCAGGGAAGGAGATCGGTTTCCGCAATTCCCTGTTCGTTGGTGGTGATTGTGGCAACAACTTTTCCGATGTCCGACGCATGATCCGTTTCGGGAGCAGACAATCTGGTAACCGTAAATACAGCTCCAGGCAGAGGCTGTTCCGTCAGTTTATCCGTTTTCACAATACGGATGCGCCCCATGATCCGATCGTTCGTGAAGGTTGCCGTGGAGGTCACACCCGCGACAACCGAAATGTTCTGCGAAGCAGCGGACAACCGGTAGCCCTGGGATGCCGTCTTCTCCCGGACAGTGTAGACACCGGGCAGGAGGCCCGTAAATCTCGCCGTGCCGTTCGCGGCGGTAGTGGCGGTAGCGACGGACACTCCCTCGCTGTTCAGCAGTTCAAAGACGGTGCCTTCCAGCAGCACTCCATCAGCAGATTGCTTCGTAATTAGGATGTCCCCATAACTCAATTCAAAAGTTACGCTCCCGCTTTTCAGCGTATATGGCGCTCCGTACAACGGCACAAGAACTTTCTGGATGGCTGCCGAAGCTACCCCGATTAGAAAACGGGCTTCTTCGGCGTCGGATGCCATGGATTCCATCATTACGCTGAATCTGCTCTCGCTCGACGTAATCTGAATCGTGTCGCCGCTGTGCAAGTAGTAATAGTTTTCATCTGATCCGCCGCTGTTCCCGGTAATCGTACCGGCTGACTTGGATATACGGATCAGGTCGGCGTCTGTCGTTACGGTGACCGTACCAATGTAATTGCCGCCCGATACGGTCAAACGTTGATCGGAGACCGAAATGTTGCCGGTAATGCTGGCACGGGCAATCCCGTTTGCAGCCAGCCATCTGGCATACTCCAGATATACGGCCGGTGCGCCGCCCGAAAAAGCGTAAAAATTGTTCATGTCCCAATAGTATCGAACGTATTGCGCACCTTCCAGCTGTTTGATCACTTCACGCATGGCGAATTGTCCCGCTGCGCGGCTCCAAACCTCATTGTCCGAATCATTTCGGTCGAGGGCCATGAACGGGTATGTGTGTCTCAGCACCCAGCCGAGCGCGTGCATCGTTCTGGCAGAATACCGAACCCCGGATGCGCCGCCGTAACTCGGATCAGTCACAAATGTGTCCATGTCAACCAGAACATAGGGCCCCTTGGCAGTCAAGTCAGAACCCGTACCCTCGCCAGGGCCGGAAAGATTATGTTCAAGGCAATACACGACAAAGCCATCCAGATAATGCGGGGTGGCGTAAATGGTGCCGTGGGCGGTCGATTTTGCAAGTTGAGGATAGTCGCTGTCCAGTCCTGAACTGCCATACAGGCCGGATTGAAACGCATAGAACCCGCCAACAGCGCCGTGTATGTTTTTTAGGGAAAAGCCATTCATGGGTGTGGCAGCAAGGATTCTACGTGCGCCGCTGCGGGTCGTGTTCAGGTAATCGTCCGTAAAGGCGAAATCCGTGACGGTACAGGATTCGGAAGGGGCTTCCATGGTTTCATCTGCCAGTATCCAGGCCGTAGCATAATCCGTCCATATCATACGCCCATCCGGGAAATCGTTGCCGTAGAGGAAGCGCACCTGATACCAGGTATGCGCCGCTTCGTCCTGCTCAACGGACAGAATTTGAACCGTTGCGTTCTTCACGAAGTTGCCCAGATATTCCGAAGTATAATCGTTTTCAACCGCCTGGGAATCCACGCCGCCAAACACACGGGTTTCCGTGGTGACGCCGACATACTTTCCGGCAAGATCGGTCACGGGTTCTTCCGGGTAATCGGGCACTTCTTCCGGGAGGGTTTCATCCTCAGTAGGGAAGATGCCCGGCGTTTCTTCCGGTTTCAATTCCTCCGGGGGAACGGTTTCTTCGGTTTGCCGTTCGTCTGTTTTCTCCGAAGCAAATTCGCTGTCCTGGAAAACTTCATCTGGCGTCATCTCCGGCTCATCTGTTGCCTCCGGTTCTACCGCTTCCGTCTGTGGCAATTCGGTGTCTTCAGGGAAAAACATATCCTCAACAGGAAGTCCGTCATCTACAGGGGTTTCGTTCGGGTCTTCCTCCGGTTCTACGCTCTGCTCCGGCGCAGGTTCCATACCGGCGTCAGGGTAAGAACCGCTTACCTGAAACAGAATTTTGACGCCATGGTCTGTCATGCCGTCACCCTGCGGAAGAAAATTGATTTCATCCAGGTCTTCTTCCAGCAGGAACTGCTCATTCAGATCATCTGCGCTTACATAGCCGTGGACGGTTTCACCATCTTCATCCAGAAACCAGACCATTACGGTATTCCGGTCAGTAAACTCCGTCGCAAGCATGATGAAAATATCCTGGGTCGTCGTATAGACGAGAGCATCCTCCGTAAGTGCGGAATTACTGAACACACGCGCCTGATGAACCGTGGTCACATAGATCGAACCATAAGTGTCCATCGCCGCCTGCAAGGGATGCCGAAGATCGACGGGCGGGGCAATGGTTTCATCGACAGAATCAGACGGTTCCGTTTCCGTGCTGTCTGTTTCCTCAGCCGGATTAGCTTTAGGCAGCTGCTCCGCAGAAACATCCTCTGACTGCGTTTCATCGGTCAGCAGATCTTCCGGTTCTGTCGGGAAGTCATTGGTCTCTGGGACTTCCTCAGAAATCAAGCCCTCCGCAGTCTCGTCGTCAGGTGAGCCTGTTTCTGTTTCAGGAACTTCTGTTCCATCGTATGCAGATTCATCCTCCCCGGAGGCTTCCTCTGCTTCGGGAATGACTTCAACGCTGACATTTTCGCCTGTTTCAGACATTTCTTCGGCCAGCACTTGCATGGGCATACAGGTCATTGCCATGACAATCAAAAGTAACAGTGCAACACAACGTTTTAGTTTCATCTACTTAATCAACCTCCATTATTCTTCTACGGCCATGACGATCAGGCGGCCGCTCGCACCGCCATAACTCCGGTCGCAGGTAATCAGGGTCAGGATATTGTCCTCCGCAGTCACCTGGACGCCGGTGTCATACAGGGACAGGCCCACGGCCCGGTTCACAAAGCGCTCGAAATCCTCGTTCCCCGAAAAAGAAGCAGCGGCTGCATCCCAATCGCTGACATTCATGTTGAACACCGCAAAAATACGATAGGTTCGCTCTCCGTACAGGCTGTCCAGATGAATCATGCTGTGACTGGCACAGTATGAAGCGCTTTTGTAGTCCATGAGCGTACTGAACATGGCGTCGCTGCCGCTCAGATGATGGCCGTAGATTGCGATGTTTCTGCTGGGCGTCCGATAATCTGAGCTGGTTAAGGAAAACAGACATCCCAGCTTGCTTTCCTTTCCATTAAAAAGGTGGTGCAGATAATACTCCGTGCGGTCAGACCGGACAACGGGATAATCGATC
>CANQKI010000024.1 GCA_947624355.1 uncultured Clostridia bacterium
CCTGGCCGCCGATATGTCCACCAATGTGCTGGGCGTGGCAAGGCGGAACTTCGTATCGGCCTTCGGCGACCGGCCCGTGGACAACGTGATCCTGACCCATTTTGACGCGATGTGGATCGGCCGCTTTCTAGCGCCCGAGGACAGCATCGACCGCCTCTACATTTCCTTCTGCAACCCCTGGACCCAGCGCAAAAACCAGTTCAAGCGCCGCCTGACCCACCCCCGGCAGCTATTGCAGTACCGGGCTTTCCTGGCCCCCAAGGCGCAAATCTGGTTCAAGACAGACAACGACGATCTCTTCCGTGCTTCCCTCCGCTATTTTGCCCTTTGCGGCTTTTCCGTCGTTTATCAGACCGATGACCTCCACGCTTCCGGCTTTGCTCCCAATTACGTCAGCGAACATGAGGCCATGTACGCCGCCCAGGGCGTGCCTATCCGCTTCTGCATCGTGGAAATGGGCGAATTGACGGAAGCGCCCGACCTCAAGGCCGTAGACTGACCCGGCTTTTGGGGGCCTCTTCGGCCCCCAGACCCCTGAACCAGGGGATTGAATCCCCTGGACCCGCGGTTGCGGAACATAGTTGGCGTATAATTCAAACAGTGTGCCGCTGTCGCGTTCAGGTACGTGTCAACATGCCGGCCCCAGGGCGCCAAGAAAAGGCAGGGAAACCTGGCGGAGAGAAAGCAAGCTTTCTCCCGCACGGTTACCCTGCCTTTTCCCCGGATACGCAAGCGTATCCGGGCTGGCGGCGTACCGCCGCCGTGCCCTGGGCCTGCGTGGGTGTGCTTCACGGCTCTCGTATTCCGTAACTGAAACGTTACCCATGTTTCGCATGCGGCACGCTGCTTTATTGTCGTCTGTATCGAAATCAACGAAACGCATTGCGAGCATAACGGGAAACAAGTTGCGCTTCGCAACAATGCTCCATACGCAACAAGATGCTTTGTCGTTCACCGTTCGCCGGGGCAGGGCGGCCATGGGCCGCCGCCCGGAGGGCTTGCCCTCCGGAGAAAGACAGAAAAATGCCCGCTCGGGGAGAGCTTGCTCTACCCCGACGGGCTTTTTCTGGATTTCGTGCTGCCCCGGCGTCTTCCTGCGACGTTCAAAAAGCAACAGCGGCACATTGTTAGAATATCACGCCCACCCCGTTCCGCAGGAGTGGGGTCCAGGGGGATCATCCCCCTGGTGGGGTTGAGGGGCGAAGCCCCCAGAAGGTCCCTGGCGCGGGGTTTGGGGCCGCGGAGGCCCCAAAGAAGCTTATCCCAGAGAAAAACGCCGTACGGCTCATTCCGTCTGTGCGAAGGCGCGGACCCGGGGATCGGCAAACACGTCTTCGGGGGTCCCTTCGCGGAGAATTCGGCCGTCGGCCATATAGAAGATGCGCCCGGCGGCCTCCCGGGCAAAGGCCATTTCGTGGGTGATGATCAGCATGGTGCGGCCCTCTTCGGCAAGGGAGCGGATCACCTGCAGCACTTCCTTTGTGAGCTGCGGGTCCAGGGCCGAGGTAGGTTCGTCAAAGCAGAGGATATCGGGGTCCATGGCCAGCATCCGGGCAATGGCCAGGCGCTGGCGCTGGCCGCCGGACAGGAAGCAGGGATAGGTATCGGCTTTATCGCTGAGCGCCATGCGGTCCAGCAGCGCCCGGGCCTTTTCTTCGGCTTCTTTCCGGCTTCTGCCCAGCACGCAGCGCTGGGCCTCGGTGACGTTCCGGAGGACGGAAAAATGCGGGAACAGCTGAAAATCCTGGAACACATAGCCCATCCGGCGGCGGATGCGGCGCAGTTCTTTTTCGGGGGCATAGCCGTACCGGCCGCCGTTTGTCATGGTTTGGCCACCGATTTCGATGGTTCCTTCGTCCACCCGCTCCAGTTCGCACAGGCAGCGGAGCAGGGTGCTTTTGCCCGCGCCGCTGGCGCCGATGACGGCGGCGGTTTCCCCTTTTTCCAGGGTCAGGGACACATTTTTGAGCACATCGCGTCCTTCAAAGCGCTTTACCAGGCCCTGTGCTGTCAACAGATTTTCGCGCATACCGTCACCCCCTGTAATAGTCTAGGCGGCGGTTCAGGCGGTTGAACGCCACCTCCACCAGCGTGTTCATCAACAGGTACAGCGCCCCGGCAATGAACAGCGGCAGCAGCGATCCCGAGGCCGAGGTGGCCCGCTTCGCGTAGTAATACATATCGCACAGGGCGATGGCCGTCACCAGGGCGGTGTCCTTGACCAGGGTCACCACCTCATTGGACACGGGCAGCAGGCAGCGCTTGGCCATCTGGGGCAGGAGAATGCGGAAGAACACCTGCGTCCGGCTCATGCCCAGCATTTTGCCGGCCTCCCGCTGCCCCCGGGGCACGCTTTCCAGGCCGCCCCGGAAGATTTCGGCGAAATAGGCGGCGTAATTGAGCACGAAAGCCAAGGACGCGGAAAACATCCGGTCCATGGAATGGCCCAGCAGCTTGGGCAGCAGGAAGTAGATGGCGAAGATCTGCAGAATCAGGGGCGTGCCCCGGAGCACCAGAATGTAGATCCGGGTCACGAAGGCCACGGGCCGGAAGCGACTCATGCGCAGCAGGGCTACGGCCACACCCAGGGGCAGGGAGAAAATCAGCGTGTAGAAAAACAGGGGCAGCGTCACGCTAAGACCCATCCAAAGCTGGTTCATCAGGCCGAAAAAGGCCTGGGAATCGGTAAGATATTTCATTGTAACAGCTCCCAAACAAAATGAAGAAGGGCCGCTCTTTTGCGAGCGGCCCCCGTTCAATCCTTATTCCTGTTCAGCGTCGATAATGGACGCGCTGCCGCCGAACCATTTCTGGTCCAGGGCCTCGATGGTGCCATCCTCGGCCATTTCCAGCAGCGCGGCGTTGACCGCGTCGGCCAGGGCGTTATCCGCCTTGCGGAAGCCCACGGCGTATTCTTCGCCCGCCAGTGTTTCTTCCAGGATCACGAAGTCATAGCCCATGACGGGAATGTAATATTCGGCCACCACGGAATCGACCAGCACGGCGTCCACATTGCCGTTATCGAGGTCCAGCAGGGCGGTGGTATTGTCTTCATAGGGCAGCACGGCCCCCAGCGTCGCCATGAAATCGGCGGCAGCATTCAGGGCGTCCTCCGCGCTGGAGCCCGCCTGCAGGCCCAGGTTCTTGCCCGCCAGGTCGGCCAGGGAGGAAAAGCCGTCGCTCTTGCGCACCACCAGCACCTGATTATTTTTCAGGTACGGCAGGCTCAGCCGCATGCTTTCTTCCCGCTCGGGGGTAACGCTCATGCCGTTCCAGATGCAGTCGATGGCACCCGAATCCAGTTCCATCTGCTTGGCGTCCCAGTCGATGGGCTGGCACCGGAGGGTGACGCCCAGCTTTTCGCACACGGCGGAAGCCAGGTCGATATCGTAGCCGATGATGTTGCCGTTATCGTCGGCAAAGCCCATGGGCGGGAAACTGGCGTCCAGCCCCAGAACGAATTCGCCCCGGGACTGCAGGTCGGCCAGGGAAGTATCGCTTTCCTCCGCGAAAGCGTGGTGCGCCATGGCACCTACCAACATCAGGCTCACAAGCAGCAGAGAGAACAGTTTCTTTTTCATCACAGCGCACTCCTTTCGTCGAAGATGAAAATGATTTTCCGGAGACTTGCCGTCCGGAATGATGGCAGAATACCACGATTTATCCGGGCTGTCAAGGCACGGATTGTTTTTTGAATGTATTTTGCATAAAAATGCGTTTTTTTGTATGACGGGCAGCGGCGGGGCGGGAGAAAGCTGATGAAAGCCCCTTTTTTCACGAAAAAGAATTGCAAAATCCGTTGCAAATTCCAATTGTCTGTGGTATAATGACATAACCATCCGAGGGGGAAAATGTATGGGGGAGAGACGGGAAAGCGACCTGCCTTGCGAGGAGGCAAAGCCATGTTGAATATGCACATTTTTCTGGTCGGAATGGCCGGGGCGGGGAAGACCAGCCTGGGCCGTCGGGTGGCGCAGAACCTGAACATGCGGTTCGAGGATACCGATCAGCGGGTCAGCGAAATGATGGGCATGAGCGTGAACGACATTTTCCATTCCCTGGGCGAAGCTTTCTTCCGCAACGCCGAAACGGGGGCGCTGATGGAGCTGGTGGGCATGCCGCCCACCATCGTGTCGACGGGCGGCGGCCTGTGCACTGTGCAGGAGAACGTGACGCTGATGAAGAACCACGGCGTTATCGTGCATATCGACCGGCCTCTGGATCAGATTCTTTCCGATATCAAGCTGGACCGCCGGCCCACCCTGGCGGGGGGCAGCCGGGAGGACGTGATTCACCAGTACAACACCCGCATCGGCCACTACCGCGCCGCGGCGGATTACAGGCTGGACAATTCCAAAGGCTTTGTGGTGGGGGTCAAGAACCTGACAGAAATGATTGAGAATATGGAATAAACGGGCAGAGGAGTTCCTCTGCCCTTTGGGCATCGACACGTCGATGCCCAGTAACAAAATGCGATAAATCGCATTTTGTTGGTTCGCAGATTTTCTTGTTCGCTTCGCTCACGGTCAGAAAATCTGCAAGGAAGGAAAATTTTCTTTCGGATTGTAAACAATCCTTCGCAAATTTTCCTCCTCCCGCCGGCAAAGCCGGCGGTGCGGATTACACATGAAGGGGCTGCGGCCCCTTTATGCATCCCCGGAGTTATGATGTTGCTTTTTGATATACGGCGGGCAGAAAAGATTTGCCCAGTTATCAATATGGATAGGGGGCTTATTTCCAATGGCTGAAAACGACTGGCGGGCGGAAAAGAAGCGGCTGATTGCCCGGTATCATGAAGAGAATCTTCGGGCGGAGAAGGGCGGCGTGGTGTTCGCGGGGTCGTCCCTGATGGAAATGCTGCCCCTGGACGCCCTGGCGGCGGAACTGCCCGAACCCAAACCGCTCCTGTACAACCGGGGTGTGGGCGGCTATACCACCGCCGATTTGCTGCCCGTGCTGGACATCTGCGTGTGGGAGCTCGCGCCCCGGAAGGTGTTCATCAACATCGGCACCAACGACCTGAGCAACGCTTCCGTCACCATTCCGGACTTGATTGACAGGTACGACCGGATCCTGCATGAAATCGAGGCCCATCTTCCCGGCGTCGCCCTTTACCTGATGGCCTATTATCCCGTCAACCCGGACGCTGCCAGGGACGAGGGGATGCGCGCCTGCCTCCGCATCCGCACCAATGCAAGAATCCGGGAGGCCAACGAGGAAGTGCAGAAACTGGCCGCCCGCCACCACCAGCGGTATATCGACGTGAACGCTCCCATTACCGACGCCCAGGGCCGCCTCCGGGCCGAATACACCCTCGAGGGCATGCACATCAACCCCGCCGGTTACCGGGCAATCTGGCAGGAACTGAAGCAATACGTGACGGAGTGAGAAGATAAGCAAATGCTGTATTGGAATTCAGAACCGCATGTAATTATTCAACTTCAAATACTTTTGTGAAAAACGGTTCGTTTTTCAACAATTCCGGAACATATTTCTTAAGTGTTTCCAATAATGAATCAACATTATCACCGAATTCTTCGACGTCAGAATCCCCATATCCGCCTCTTGCCATATTCCGGGATACTTTACATATTTCTTCAATTTCTTTCATCATCTTTAGATAGCTTTTATTTTCTTGTTGATTTTCAAACAGAGTGGATAGAAACCTTTCTAATTCCGAAAAAACATCATCTTTGCCTGCTCTATTTCTTGCAAAGCAAATCATATCTTTGTTCATCTCATTGATTTTGTCAGCAGTATCCAAATTTTTATAATCATCAATAATATGAACATAATACAACAAGGCTGCAAAGCTATCACATTGAGCGGTGTATCCAAATATTGCAGATGAAAGATATTTTTGAAATCCAAAAACTTTTTTTGTTGTTTCAAGCAAAATACGCTTTCTGTATTCCCATCTTTTTGCATCGTCATTTTGTGGATATGAATAGTTCCAACCTTTATGTGTATATTTTCTGTGCTTTCCCTTGTTTATGTGGATCAATAAAATTTGTTCATCGGTTGGCATTCTCGCAACATGGAATTTTTTTAACGCTTCAAATGCTTTTTTCCCATTGCTATCAAAACTACCAGCCTGATCAATCGTCAAATAACAAGCATATTCAATTAGAGTAAGTGGACTATCATCTTGCTTTTTATACTTTTTTGAAAGTTTTTCTTGATCTTCTGTCCCAAATAAGACTTCTTCCAGAAGCTTATCGTGTTCTGGTCCATCTCCCGCCATTCCGGGCACAGCGGAAAAGGCAATTAGCAGCGCCAGCAGCGCGGAAGCCAGCTTCTTCACTCCGTTACCTCCCGGAAAGCGGGCGTGCCCGCGAAAATCCAAAGGAAGGATTGTTCTTCGCAGACAAAGCGGAAGGAAAGGGGCTGGGCGTTTTCGCCGTACCCGCCAATGATGGAAACCGTTACTTCGTCCCCGGTCTTATAGGCAAATGCCTGGGATTCGGCGCTGGTGTAAAGGGCATTGAAGGTATCCAAAGCGCCCTCCTGTTTCCGCTCCACTTTTTCGAGCTTCCAGTCCTCAAACCTCGTTGTTTCGCCGGTTTCGGGGCGGGTGACGGAAACGGCGATATATGCGCCGTCCCAAAGCATAGAAGCGGGCAGAGTGAGCCTGCTCTTTTCGTACAGAACGGCTGCCCTTTCCGGTTCGGCCTTTTCCGTCATGCGGAACTGCGCGTCCATGGGTGCGGTCAGGAAAATGCTTTCGCCGTTTTCGTGAAGCATATCTTCGATCTGCTGACGGTCTGCCGAACCGATTTCCAGGGCGTCAGCCAGAGAAAAGAGCAACTCGCAATTGAGCGCCAGGGGTTCGTAAACGGGCGGCAGGGCCGTGTTCCGGACCTGCTGGAGCATTTGATTGTACTGCTCAATTTCTTTCTTTTCTTCATTGGTGGCGTCGCTGGGAATTTCTGCCTTGGCAACGGGAGCCAGATATTCTGTGTTGAAGCGCTTTTGCTCATTAACAAGGCTGTTCACGTTATCGAGCACAATCCGATAGGCGCTTTGCAGATAATCGGGATTTTTCGTGCGGGCATACAGGTCAATTTCCGTTTGTGCGGCAAAATAGCGGGAAGCCCAATCTTCATAATCGGTATTTTCCAGAATCTTTTCTACGTATCCTTCCGCCGCTTCCACATATGCGTCCTCCGCCAGGACGGCCCCAGCCGAAAGAACCGCCAAGGGCAATACCTGGGCGTAATCATAATCCTTGCGGAAAATGCGGGTGCCCAGGCTTTCATAGGAGGCCACGGCGTTCAGGCATTTTTTGTAATCGCCGTGTTCGTAATAGCTTTTGGCCAGCACCAGCCAATAACGGCCCAGGGCCTGGTATGCGTCCGCATTGGCTTCCAGAAACTGGATGCGCCGCACAACGTTGGAATTGTTTTCCCATTCCACGAACTTTTCCACCATGTTTTCGTTCAGTGCCAGGTCGCCGGGCAGATCGTAGTCCTGCACTTCGTGCACCATGTAACCGAATGCGTCCTTGCGGCTTTCGTGAAGGGCTTCTGCTGCTTCATCGTCCAGCGCCCAGCCATCCTGAAGATACTGCAAATCCGCTTGTGTGGTCTGGGACGTGTAGCTTGTCGCAGCGTCCACTGCCATATAGACCACCGAGGCAGCAAGGCGCATCAGGTCAAAGGAACGCACGGCGGTCATCAGGCCCAGCGGATTGGGCAGGGCTGCACGAACCGCCTGTGCGCGGTTTTGTTCGTATACGTAATTCAGCCGTTCCCGCTTGACGGCGACCATGCGGTATTCTTCTAATGTGTCCAGAATGCTGTAAAACTGGCTGAGAGTGCGGCTGTCCACCGCATTGGGGTAAACGGAATTGACCAGGTTGGAATAGGCTTCCTCAAGGTACAGACGGCTGTTTTGTGAGGCGTTGATTTCCTGCGTCAGAACCGCCACGTAATTGAGCATGGCGATGGAATTGCGCTGGATGTCCGTCAGTTGCGCCGTCATTTCGGGCACGGTGTTTTGAAACGCGTCTTCTCCGGATGAGACATTTTGAACCGGCTCTTCTTCGGAGGCGGCGGGCGTCGCCGTGGGAGCAGCAACGGGAATCAAAGTGGGAACCGCCGTTTGCTGAATGTCTGCTGTTCCGCTTACGGGCGCTTCTTTTCCGGCGCACCCCGTCAGCGTGGTAATCAGCAACAGGCAGACAAGCAGCAGCGCCATTCGATTCCTTTTCATGGGAAAGCCTCCTCATTCGTACACTTCGTCCCAATTATAGCATTGTTTCCTTTTTCCTGCCACAGAAAATGTTCCAATCATACAATGGGACGTCTGTTTTGTCGGAAAAACGTTTCTTTACCGCATTGGATACCGGGCCTCGTGGGTTTTGCCGTCGTCCCGGAGGTCAGCCCAGCCGTCCCGGAGCTTTTCCCCGTCCAG
Organism: uncultured Clostridia bacterium; assembly: GCA_947624355.1. Classification (GTDB taxonomy): domain Bacteria; phylum Bacillota; class Clostridia; order Christensenellales; family Aristaeellaceae; genus RUG563. The sequence goes on from CANQKI010000024.1 coordinate 8,416, forward strand.
GGTAGGGAAGGGGGCGTCGGGGGCGGCGGTGAAATGGTAGGTGGCGGAACCGAAACGGTAAAGCAGGGTGTATTCCTCGGGTTCGCCGGAGGGATGGGGCACAAGGCGGGCGCGGTTTCCGTGCTTTTCAAAGCCCAGGAGGCCGGTCAGCAGGGCGTACCACATCCAGGCCGCGCTGCCGGTGTACCACGTCCAGCCGCCCCGGCCTGTGTTTTCCCCGGCATACACGTCCCCGGCCAGCACGTAGGGTTCCGCCTGGTAAACGGCGATTTTGCCCTGCGTGTCCCCATGGTTCGGGGGCAGCACGGCCCGGAAAATTTCCCAGGCCAGGGGGTATTCCCCCAGCTTGCACAGGGCCAGAATCAGCCAGGGCACGGCGTGGGTGTACTGGCCGCCGTTTTCCCGGACGCCGGGCAGGTACGCGCCGATGTAGCCCGCGTTTTCCTCCGGGGTGAAGGGCGGCCAAAGCAGCTTTACGATGCCGTGCTCCCGGTCATAGAGCCGGTTCACGGCCTGGCGCAGGGCTTCCCGGGCGTGATCCCGGGGTGCCCCGGCCAGCACGGCGAAGGCCTGGCTGATGAGGTCGATCCGGGGCGGGTCGGTGTCCGGGCCGCCCACGGCCTCGCCCGTGTCCCGGAAGGCGCGCAGATACCATTGGCCCGTCCAGGCCTGCTCCGCGCCGTCCTGGAGCTTCCGGCGGAGGGCCGTCAGCCGCTGCTTTTCCTCGGGCGGGCACAGGGGCGAAAAGCGCTTGAGCACCAGAATCAGGAAGAACCCCAACCATACGCTTTCCCCGGCCCTGCCGCCTACGCGGTTCATGCCGTCGTTCCAGTCGCCGCCGCTCATAAGCGGCAGGTCGTGCCGGCCCAGGGTCACGCTGTCGATGGCCCGGAGGCAGTGGCGCAGCAGCGGTTCCCTGTCCGCCGTCAGGCCGGGCTCCTCGTACCGGTCGTTTTCACCCTCCGAAAGGGGCGGACTGACCAGGTAAGGGACGGGCTCTGCAAGAATTGTTTCGTCTCCTGTGATATCAACATATAGGGCGGTGAGATAGGGCAGGAACAGCTTGTCGTCGCTGATCCGGGTGCGGACGCCCTTTTGCGGGGCATGCCACCAGTGCTGCACGTCCCCCGCCTCGTACTGGTGGGCGGCGGAAAGCAGGATGTGGGCCCGGGCGGCGACAGGATCGGTGTAAAGCAGGGGCAAAAGGTCCTGCAGTTGATCCCGGAAGCCGTATGCGCCGCCGGGCTGATAGGGGCCTGTCCGGGCCATGAGCCGGGCGGCGATGGTCTGATACGGCAGCCAGCGGTTGAAAAGCCAGGATACCGGCGCATCGACGCCGTAGAGTACGGCCCGGCTGAGCCGCTTGTCCCAGTCCGCCCGCACCTGGCGCAGGGCTTCCTTTCCGCCCTGATGAAGCAGCATGGCAAAGAAATGCCGGGCTTCGGTTTCGGTTTTTCCTGCGCCCAGGACGATGAGCAGCGTTTGTGCCTCGTGGGGGCGAAGGGTCACCTCCTGGGTGAGGATGCCCACGCTGCCCGGGGTTTTGGGGGCGGCGGGGTGCAATCCGGGCCAGGGGAAGGCCCCATGCAGCCCGGTCAGGGCCGCCGGGGCCATGACGCGGCTTTCGCTTCCCGCCAGAGCGGCAAAGGCGACGTAGGGCGCGTCTCCCGCACGGGCGAACACAAAGCCGCCCTTCCCTTCGCAGCGGACGGCCCCTTGGCCCGTGTGAAAGCGGGTCACATGCTGGATACGCAGCGCGGCGGCCTTTTCGCTGCGCAATGTCAGCAGGCGCACGCCCAGGGGCCATTCCCCGTGGGAAAACACGGCGCACTCCGCGTACACGTCGCCGCACCGGCGGGAATAGGTGGTCACGCCGGGCTCGTGCCGGGCGGTGCAGCCGATGAGGGAATAAAGGCTGTCCCCCCGCCGGAGAAAAAGGGCCTCGCTGGGCAGGGCCCGGAATGGATCGGGGCAGGGGCGGGTGACGGGCTCAAAATGGCTGTTTTCCAGAAAGGACTGCAGCAGGGCGTTTTCGCACACCACGGTGCAGAACCGGGGACCGGCCAGCAGATTGTGCCACGGGGCGGGAGCGGGGGATACGACGCTGTACGCGCCATCCTCCCCGAAGCCTCCGAAACCGTTGTACAGCCGGAGGGGCGGCGGCAGCACGGGCAGCGCGGCCTCCATCCGGGCGGGGGGCGCTTCGGGGGGCGTGAAGCGCAGGCGGGCCAATTGGCGGTGGAGCGGTTCCCCGCCTTGCAGGCAAAGTCCGGCCCGGCTTTGGATACGTTCCCGCTCCTCCGGGGCGGCGGCGATCAGGTGCACGCCGCCCTTTTCACCCAGTAAAGTCCGGCCCGCATGGGTGTCGACGAGGGAAACCGCGGCGTCCCGCAGGGGGCGGAGATACTGGCTTTCCTCGGGCAGCAGCAGCACCAGGTCGAAGGAAACGCCCATGGCCCGGGCCCAGGCATGGCACCGGAGGGCGTGGCGGATCAGGGCCGCGTCCTCCGTGGAGGATACGGAAACGGTCAGGATGGGCAGGTCCCCCGAAATTCCCCGGGCCCACAGGCAATCGACCGGGGCGGGGGGCAGGGCCGCCTGGTGGGGCTGGCCCGAAAAGAGCAGCGCGCCCAGCATGATCCGGTACTGGCTCAGGGCGCGGCCCTCCACCCGGAGGAAGCGGAGGGTCATGCGCTCCCGGGTTTCGGCCAGGGCCAGCGCCGCGTCGAAAGATTCGGCGGCGGGGGCTTCGGGGCCGCAGGTTGTCACGAAAACGAGGCTCCGCCTCGCCCCGGCGGGGATGCGCACCCGGACAAAGAGACTCATGCACGGGGCGGTCACGTCCCCCGTGCGCATTTCGCATTCTGAAAAGGGCTGGGCAAGCTGGGCCGGGGCGGCGTACGTGCCCATCCTTCCCAGAAACAGCCGCCGGTCCCCCTGCCGGCGCAGGGCGGCCACGTCTCCCGTGACGAAATGACGGACGGGCGGGCAGTTTTCCCCCGGCTCCCTTGGCAGGCGGCGGGACAGCAGGCCGTGCTTTCCCCAGGGTTCGATCCGCACGGACAGATCCCGGAAATTGGGGTGGGCGGCGTCGGCCTGATAGGTCGACTGGGCGATTTCCAGGAAGGAAACGGCCTCGATTTCCAGTTCCTTCTTTCCGGTATTTTCCATTTCCAGGCGGCAGCAGGCCGCGCCGGTCAGGGGGGCCACGCAGCAGCGGATGCTCCATTGGACGCCCAAACGGCTGCCCGAAAAGGCCGCGCTGCCGCAGCCGAACACGGGCGTCTCCTCCGCCATGGGACGGAAATATGTCCCGGAAACGGGGTCCCGCAGATACAGTTGAAAGCCCGTCTGGGCCCCGGCCTCCGGGTCAAAGCGGGTCAGGAACAGATCGCCCTTTTTGAGAAAGCCCTGGCCATTCCCGCCGATAAGCCAGGTCGTGCCCCCGCCATAGAGCGGGCATGCGTCGGGCGGCAGGCCGGGCCGGGCGGCCCGGAGCGGCGGGGCAAAGGGGCCGGGGGCGGACGCCCTGGGCGGGGGCAGGGCGGGCCTGCGGCGGGGGCGGGCCGGGGGATATTCCCACAAAAGGTAACGGTAGGCCTGGGCCCGGGCGGGGGTCATAAAGGCCCGGACGAGGGTGAAATCGGTCAATGCGTTGCAGATGGCGCACAGAATCATGCCCTGGTGATGGGCCATATGGCTGTAAATGAGGCGCGGGCCTTTTTCCACCCGCTGGGGGGCGTAATCGGCGGCCTCGAAAAATCCCTGCTCGTCCAGCCAGCCCAGATCCTTCATTTCCCTTGCGTTCCGGGCGGCGGCACGGGGAAAGAAGGGCAGCGCCAGGAGGGAGGCGTAGGGGGCGATGACCTGCCCCGCCGTTTCCCCGGACAGGGCCAGCACGGGCAGGCCGAAGGCCCGGTACTGGTAATTGAGGTCGGGATCGAAGGCGTAATAGCCGCACTCGCTGACGCCGAAGGGCCGGCGTCCCGCTTCGGCCATCTGCGCCCGCACGGCGGCAAGGCACCCTTCCCCAAGCAGGGTGTCCCTTTCCAGGGGCAAGAGCAGGGTGGGCAAAAGGTATTCGAACATGGTGCCGCCCCAGGAGAGCAGCGCCGCGCCGCCACCCGCCCGCGTGACGTTCCGGCCCAGCCGCCGCCAGTGGCTCAGGGGAATTTGCCCCTGCATCAGCGCGATGTAGGAAGCAAGCCGGGCCTCGCTGGCCAGCAGGTCGTAGCAGGCTGGGGTCCGTTTGCCCGATTCCGCATCCAGGCCGATGGCAAAAAGATTGGTTTCGGGGTCGTAGAGGGGGGCAAAATCGCAGCCGTCCGCCAGGGCGTCCAGCCGGGCGGGGATGGATTCACAGGCTTCGCCGGCCTCGGCCAGCCGCTCCCTACAAAGCTGGGCGCAGCAAAGGAGGCACCCCGCCAGGTTCCCCGAATCCACGGTGGATACGAACAGGGGCCGGAGGGGGGACAGGGTGTTCAGATCGTACCAGTTATAGAAATGCCCGTGCCAGCGGGGGAGGCCCTCCAGGGTATTCAGGGTATCCGAAATCCTGCGCATCATATGGGCGGTGGTGACGATGCCCAGCTCCCGGGCCGCGCAGACCGACAGGAGGTACAGGCCGATGTTGGTGGGGGACGTGCGCATGGCGGGGCCCTTGTCGGGGTCGAGCTGCACGTTGTCCGGGGGCAGGAAATGGGTGGCGGCCCCTATGTTCATATCGAAAAAGCGCCAGGTGCGCCGGGCCAGGTCCCGCAGGGAGGCGATATCCCTTTCCCCGAGGCCGGGCTCCTGGCTGCACGGGCCGTCCAGAAACCGGACCAGCAGGGGCGGCAGCAACCACAGCACCCCCACGATGATGCCCGGCGGAAAAAAGAACATGGAAAGGACCGTCATCCCCGCACCCAGGGTGGCATGGGCCAGAGCGCAGGAAAGGGGCAGGCCGCCGCTTCCTTCCTGCTGGGCGGCGGTGACCCAGCTGAGCAGATGCTTTCCGCTGACGAACTGGCGGTACAGGGCACGGCAGACGGCGTCTGCCAGGGTGACGGCATAGGAAGGCAGCAGCATGAGGCGAAGGCCCATGCCCCGGAAGGGCCAGGGCAGGGCCAGCAGAAACAGGAAGGGGCGGCCCAGCAGGGCAGAGAGCAAAAGCAGCAGCCCCTGGGCAATAGGCAAAATGGAGCGGCGCAGATTATCCCACATTTTCATCCGGGACAGGCGGGACAGCGACCGGTCAAAAAGAAAGGGAAGCAGCTGCCAGTCCCCCCGGGTCCAGCGGTGCAGCCGCCTCAGCCACCCGGCCAGAGCGGCGGGGTGACCGTCATAGAGCACGATATCGTCCGCCAGGGTACTGCCGGCCATTTCACCCTCCAGCAGGTCGTGGCTGAGGATGCGGCCGGGGGGAATGCGGCCCTCCGTGGCCCGCAGGAAGGGCACGGGGGCGTAAATGCCCTTGCCCACGTAAGAGCCCTTGCCGAAAACGTCCTGATACAGTTCCTGCCGGGCCAGATGATAGGGGTCCACCCCGCCCCGGCCGCCCAGGTATTTCTGCGTCCGGGTGCGCACCTGGTCGGCCGCCGTTTCCATCCGGGGCTGAATCACGCGGATTCTGCCCTTTTGCAGGGGGTGCTCCATGGCCCCCAGCAGGCGCATGGCCGCGCCGGGGGGCAAAGCGGTGTCGGCGTCCAGGGTGATGACATAAGCAAAGCGCCCGGCCAGGGAAGCGGGATCGGCGGAGGAGTAGGCCAGGGGATCGGGGCAATGCTCCCCGGCGATGAGCCGGTTCAGCATTTCCAGGGCCCCACGCTTGCGTTCCCGGCCTCCGAAGCCGTCCCGGTTTTGGGTCCGCGCCCGATGCAGGTACCAGAACCCGCCCCCGTGCTTCTGGTTCAGGGCTTCCACGGCGGCGGCCGCGGCGGCGGTGATTTCCCCGTCCTGGGGAAGGGATTCCTGGGCGGCGTCGGCAAAATCCCCCAGCAGCATGAATTCAAACCGGCTTTGGGGCGCGGCGGCCCGGAGGACGGAAAGCCGCCGGGCCATACGCAGGGCCTGCTTGCGGGAGGTGAGCAGCGTGGGAACGGCAATGAGCACCCGGAGCCCGGGGTCGAGGACGGCGGCCCTGAGCCTGGGCAGCATGCGGGGAATCCGTCCCCGGAGCAGGAGAGGGTGCAGGATCAGCCGCACGGGCTCGGACGCGCACAGTAAAACCAGGGGCCACAGAAACCAGGGCGCGCGGAAAAGAACGCACAGCAAAAGCGCGCCGGCGGCGGCAAGGCCCAGGCAGCAAACGTATTTCCCCTCGGGCCGGGGCGCGCGGGGGGCCTTGCGTTTGAGCAAATAGGCGGCGATGCAGTCCGGGCGTTCGATGAGGTAATATCCTGCCTCAGCCTTTTCTCCTGTTTCGCCCCGGCAGAGGGCCAGGGCGGCCCGGGCCGCCGCCGTTTCGCCCACGTAAAGGCGCCGGGCGACGCGGCAGCAGCAGGCCACGTAATAGCCCCGGCTTTCCCGGTCCATTTGGCGGTAGGTTTTGTCCTGACGAAGAACGCGGGCGACGGGGCTGAGGCGCTCGGTCAGGGCGGGCCAGTTGATTTTCTCCAGGCCGTGCAGGGATTGAATGATGTCCCCGGCCGCCTGCCCCTGCCGCGCCGCTTCCAGGTGCGCCTTTTCGGCGAGGACTCCGGCGGTTTCTCCGGCGGGCTGCAAAAGCGCGTCCAGCAGCCGCAGGCCCCGCTCGTCTTCCGCAAGGCGGGCCACGATTTTTTCCCGGAGGGACAGCCCCGGCGGCACGCACTTCGCCCGGCCCTGCAAAAGCCGTTTTTCAAACTGCCGGGCGGCCCGCCGTTCCTTTTGCCCGTTTTCCGCCAAACGGATGAAGGGCAGCAGCTGCTCAAACAAAGCCGCCGTCAGGGCCATGGGCAGGAAATCCAGCTCCCGCTGCAAAATCTCCTGTTCCTCCGGCCAAAGCCTGCGCACCGCCCGCAGAACGCCCGCCGCGTCCAGCCGCCCCGCTTCTTCCACCATCTGCCTGGCCAACTGCAGCACCCGGCATACGCCGCCGGTTTCCGGAAGGCGGAGAGGTTTTTCCAGGCTGTCCGCTTTTTCCAGCAGGAACCGGCCGTGATCCTCCAGCCAGGTTTCCAGGGGCGTCAGTTCCTCCCGGGGCGTTTGACCGATGCGCGTCAGCGCCCTGCGGATGGTCCTTTTCAGCTTCCTGGACGAATGAAAGGCATACCCCGAACCGACGGGAAACATACCGGAAAAACCCATGCGCGGCCTCCCTGCGGATGTTTTTTCTTAGCTTGCGCAGGGTGCAAAAAGAATAAAACATGTTTTTTCGCAGTTTTGTGGTGCAAAAACTGGTAATTTCATATTTTGTATGTTATAATTATATTGACATACCGAGAAACGGAAGGGGGCCTTTTCCCGTGTGGTACAATCCGCCCGACAGCGCGGAGAGAGATCGCTTTCATCAGGGGCTTTCCAGCAGAGCCTATGAATATCTCGGGGCGCATGCCGTCATGCAGGACGGGAAGATGCACTGGCATTTCGCCGTGTGGGCGCCCAACGCCGTCAAAGTGTCGGTGACGGGGGAATTCTGCGCCTGGCAGGTGGATCAGGCCCCCATGGAAAAGCAGTACGACGGGATCTGGGAGCTTCGCCTGCCCGCCGATACCTTCAACCCCGAACGCGACCCTGTAAAATACGATTATCAGGACGCCGCGGCCAAGCTGACCAATTACAAATACGCCATTCTCTGCCAGGACGGCTCCTGGCGGCTGCGGGACGACCCGTACGGCTTCCGCACGGAGCTGCGGCCCAAGACGGCCAGCCGCATCCATCACGCGGAGTACATGTGGAACGACGGGAAATGGATGGAGGAGCGGAGGGCATGGCAGGCCTATAAAAGCCCCGTCAATATTTATGAAATGCACCTGGGCACCTGGAAACGCGGGGAGGACGGGCGCATTTATTCCTATCGGGAGCTGGCGCCCCTGCTGGTGGATTATATCAAAGATATGGGGTATACCCACGTGGAATTTTTGCCCGTGATGGAGCATCCCCTGGACGGCTCCTGGGGCTACCAGGTGACGGGGTATTACGCCCCCACCGCCCGGTACGGGGACCCGGAGGGCCTCAAATTCCTCGTCGATACGCTGCATCAAAACGGCATCGGTGTGATCCTGGACTGGGTGCCCGCCCACTTTCCCCGGGACGAAATCGGCCTGCGCCGCTTTGACGGCACTCCCTGCTATGAGCACCAGGACCCAAGGCGCGCCGAAATGCCCCAGTGGGGCACCATGCTGTTTGATTACGGGCGGGGCGAGGTAAAATCCTTCCTGCTGTCCAACGCCGTCTACTGGCTGCGGGAATTTCACGCGGACGGCCTCAGGTGCGACGCGGTCAGCTGCATGCTGTACCACGATTTCTGCCGGGAGCCCGGCCAGTGGGTGCCCAATCAGTACGGTGGCAGGGAAAACCTGGAGGCCATCGAATTCCTCAAGTCCCTGAACGCCCGTTGCTATTCCGAATGCCCCGGCGTGATGATGATTGCCGAGGAATCCACCGCCTACCCCGCCGTCACCCACCCCACCGATCAGGGAGGCCTGGGTTTCGGGTTCAAGTGGAACATGGGCTGGATGAACGATATGCTGTCTTACGTGAAGCTCGACCCCGTGTACCGCAAATATCACCACGACAAGCTCACCTTTTCCCTCTGCTACGCTTTCAGTGAAAATTATATCCTGCCCTTTTCCCACGACGAAGTTGTGCACGGCAAGCACTCCATGCTGGACAAGCAGCCGGGGGACCTGTGGCAGAAGTTCGCCGGGCTCCGGGCCCTGTACGGCTACACCATGGCCCACCCGGGCAAGAAGCTGCTCTTCATGGGCGGCGAATTCGGCCATTTTATCGAATGGAAGGACGACGACCAGCTGGACTGGTTCCTGCTGGTGTATGAGCGGCACCCCGAAATGCAGAAGTACGTGCGCGCCCTCAATAAATTTTACCGCCGCACCCCCGCCCTCTACCGCCAGGACGACGGCTGGGAGGGCTTCCAGTGGCTCCGGGTGCAGGACAGCGACCGCTCCATCGTCGCTTTCATGCGCTACGGCGGCGGCAGCGCCGCGCCCCTTGCCTGCGTCACCAATTTCACCCCCGTTTTTTACGGGGAATACCGGATCGGATTGCCCTTTGACTGCGAGCTGAACGAGGTCCTCAATTCCGACCGGGCGGAGTTTGCCGGCAGCAACCAGTATAACGCCTACCCCATTCACGCCGAGGAAATCCCGTACGAAGACCTGCCCTATTCCTGTCAGGTCTGCGTGCCGCCCCTGTCCACGGTGTACTTCCGGGTGAAAAAACAAAAGAAAAACAATGTAAAATCAGGGAAAAATTTATCCAAATAAAGGATTTTGGAAATTTTATGCGAATATAACAGGTGCGAAATACCCTGTTAAATGATTTGGAAGCCTGATCCTGGAAAAATTTTCATTCAAGGAGGTTTTTTTGCAATGCTTTTGAAGAAGCGCTGCGTTGCCATGCTGCTGGCCGGCGGCCAGGGCAGCCGCCTGGGCGTGCTGACCCGCAATATGGCAAAGCCCGCCGTGCCCTACGGCGGCAAATACCGCATCATCGATTTCCCCCTGTCCAACTGCTCCAATTCGGGCATCGACGTGGTGGGCGTGCTGACCCAGTATCAGCCCCTGGAGCTCAACGCCTACATCGCTTCCGGCGCCCCCTGGGACCTGGACCTGGTGAACGGCGGCATTTTCGTGCTGCCTCCCTATCAGACGGGCAAGAGCGGCGAATGGTACAAGGGCACGGCCAACGCCATTTACCAGAACATGCCCTTCATCAGCCAGTACAATCCCGATTACGTGCTGATCCTCTCGGGCGATCATATTTATAAGATGGATTATGCCGCCATGATCGCCCATCACATTGCCCACGGGGCCGACGCCACCATCGCCGTGCGTCAGGTGCCCTGGGAAGAGGCCAGCCGTTTCGGCATCATGAACACCGACGAAAACGACCGGATCGTCGAATTTGAGGAAAAGCCCAAGAACCCCAAGTCCAACAACGCGTCCATGGGCGTGTACGTGTTCACCTGGGAAAAGCTGCGCAAATACCTGATCGAGGATGAGCAGAACCCCGATTCCTCCAACGACTTCGGCAAGAACATCATTCCCGCCATGCTGCGGGACGGCCAGGTGATGACGGCCTATTCCTTCAACGGCTACTGGAAGGACGTGGGCACCATCGAATCCCTGTGGGAGGCCAATATGGACCTGCTGGAGGATGTGCCCGAAATCGACCTGCACGACAAGAAATTCCGCATTTATGCCCGGAACCTGGGCATGCTGCCCCAGTACATTGCCCCCACTGCGGAGGTGGATAACTGCCTGATTACCGAGGGCTGCCGCATTCTGGGCAAGGTAAAGCACTCCATCCTCTCCTCGGGCGCCGTGGTGGAAGAAGGGGCCGAGGTGCTGGACAGCGTGATTATGCCGGGCGCGGTCATCAAGGCCGGCGCAAAGGTGCGGCGCGCCATCGTGGCCGAAAACGCCGTGGTGGAGAGCGGCGCCAAAGTGGGCGAAGAAACGGGCCTTATCGCCGTGGTGGCCCAGGGCGTCACCGTGCCGGACGGCTGTTACGTCAAGGCCGGCGAGCAGTATGCCCAGAATTAACGGAAGGAGGAACGCGCCATGAAAAATCTGATGGGCCTTATTTATACCGGTGAACGGGATTCCCAGCTGAAGGAACTGACCACGACCCGCGCCGTGGCCGCCATGCCCCTTTGCGGGCGTTACCGGCTGATCGACTTCCCCCTGTCCGCCATGGTGCACAGCGGGGTGCGCAACGTGGGCGTGATTATGCAGAAGAATTACCACAGCCTGGTGGACCACCTGGGGCCGGGCAAGGAGTGGGATCTGCACGGCAAGCGCTCGGGTCTCGTCATGCTGCCCCCCTTCATGATGAAGGAAAACGTGGGCGTGTATTCCGGGTTCCTGGACGCGCTGCGCTCCAACCTGCATTACCTGCGCCGCAGCAAGGAGCCCTATATCGTCATTACCGATACGCATATGCTCTTTTCCGCCCGGTTTGACGATATGCTCCGCAGCCATATCGAATCGGGTGCGGACATCACGCTGCTGTACGCCAAGAACGAAAACGTGCGCAACAGCGGCGCGGGCCGCTACATGGTAGTGGAAAAGGACGGAAGGGTTTCCGGTCTGGAAGTGGACCCCGCCCAGCCCAGCATGCCCTGCACGTACCTGGAGTGCTTCCTGGCCAAGCGGGAACTGCTCATCGACCTGGTGGACCGGGCCGTGGCCCGGGGCCAGTACCACCTGACCCGCGACCTGCTCATGAACGGCATTTACAGCGGCGCCCTGAACGTGCGGGGCTTTGAGCATCAGGGCCTCGTGTGGCAGATCGATTCCGTGCAGGCGTACTTTGAATGCTCCATGGACCTGCTCAACCAGGAGACCCGGGACGGCCTCTTCAGCCAGGACCGCCCCGTGCTCACCAAGCTGCGGGACGAAATGCCCTCCCGCTACCTTTCCGGGGCCAGGGTCAGCAATTCCCTCATTGCCGACGGCTGCGTCATCGAGGGCACGGTGGAAAACTGCATCCTCTTCCGCGGCGTGCGCGTGGGTAAGGACGCCGTCGTCCGGGACAGCATCATCATGCAGGACGGCCAGGTGCTGGAGGGCGTGGAGATTCAAAACTGCATTCTGGATAAAAACGCCACCATCCGGGAACACAACAAATTGCTGGCTCCCAGGAGCTTCCCCATGGTGGTGCCCAAGAATATCCTGATCTGACGGGCCGGTTTCCCCGGCCGCGAAAGCGTCCCGCATGGGAAAATGAATGAATCGCATCGTTATCCGGCATGCGATAAAAACAAAGAGGTGAAAAACCATGAAAATTCTGTTTACGGCGTCGGAATGCGTGCCCTTCTGCAAGACGGGCGGCCTGGCCGACGTGGTGGGGGCCCTGGCCCCGGTGCTGGCGAAGCGGGGCCACGATGTGCGCGTGATGCTGCCCCTCTACAGCGCCATTCCTTATGAATACGTGCAGGAAATGGAGCATGTGGTGGATTTTGAGGTGGAGCTTGGCTGGCGCAAGCAGTACTGCGGCATCGAGCAATTGAAAAAGGACAATGTCACCTACTACTTTGTTGACAATAAATATTACTTCGGTCGCAGTTACATTTACGGCATGGGCGGGGACGAATACGAACGCTTCGGTTTCTTCTGCCGCGCCGCGCTCAATGCCCTGCCCCTTATCCAGTTCCAGCCCGATATCATCCATGCCCACGACTGGCAGAGCGGCATGGTGCCCGCCCTTCTGCGCATTCAGTATCAGCATCTGCCCTTCTTTGCTGCCATGCGCACGGTGTTCACCATCCACAACCTGCAGTACCAGGGTATTTTCGGCATCAAGCAGGTGCAGGACGTGCTGGGCCTGGGGGACAGCCTGTTCACCAACGACAAGCTGGAATGCTACGGCTGTGCCAACTTCATGAAGGCCGCCCTGGTGTATGCGGACGAAATCACCACCGTCAGTCCCTCCTATGCCGAGGAAATCCAAACCGCGTATTACGGCGAGCGGATGGACGGCCTGCTCCGCGCCCGGCATGAGAGCCTGAGCGGCGTGCTCAACGGCATCGACACCGTGGAGTACGACCCGGCCCATGATTCCCTCATTGCCCAGACCTATACCGCAGAGGACCTTTCCGGCAAGGCGGCGTGCAAGCGTGCCCTGCAGGAGGAGCTGGGCCTGGAAGTGAAGCCCGATACCCCCATCATCGCCATGATCGGCCGCCTGTCCAACCAGAAGGGCCTCGACCTAGTGGACCGCGTCATTTCCGAAATCATGAACGAGGATGTGCAGCTGGTGGTGCTGGGCATGGGCGAGGCCCGGTATGTGAACCTGTTCAGCTGGGCCGAGCAGCGCTATGCCGGCCGGGTGGCCGCCCGGTTCGTTATGGACGGCGCGCTGGCCCACCGCATTTACGCCGGGGCCGACCTCTTCCTCATGCCCTCCCAGTTTGAGCCCTGCGGCCTGAGCCAGATGATCGCCCTGCGCTACGGTACCCTGCCCATCGTCCGGGAGACCGGCGGCCTGCGGGACACCGTGCTTTCCTACAACGAGGCCAACAATGCGGGCAACGGCTTTACCTTCTTCAATTATAACGCCCACGATATGCTCTTTACCATCCGCCGGGCCCTGTACTTCTATCATCAGGCCACCGACGTGTGGCGCATGCTGCAGCACCGGGCCATGACGGGGGACTATTCCTGGGATCATTCCGCCGAGGTGTATCTCTCCCTTTACAACGATATGCTGGCTCATGTATCCGCCCCCGAGGCGGCTGCTGCCCCTGCGGAAGCGCCTGCCGAAGAACCGGCGAAAAAGCCCCGGGGCCGGAAGCCCAAGGCCGCCGCGTCTGCGGAAACGTCCGCCGAAGAACCGGCGAAAAAGCCCCGCGGCCGGAAGCCCAAGGCCGCCGCGCCTGCGGAAGCGCCCGCCGAACCGGCCAAGAAACCCCGTGGCCGCAAGCCCAAGGCTGCTGAATAAAGCGGTCCGTTTGGGGGCTCTGCCCCCAACCCCGCCAGGGGGATGATCCCCCTGGACCTGCGGTTGCGGAACGGGGTTGGCGGTTGCTTCAAACAATGTGCCGCTGTTGCGTTTTTCGTAAAAAGACGCTGGGGCAGCACGAAATCCAAAAGCCCGACCGAATTGCGTGCAGGCACGCCCTTCGATCGGGCTTTTTGTATTTCTCCGGAGGGCAAGCCCTCCGGTTGGCGGCTTACAGCCGCCCTGCCCCAGCGTGGGGCGACGGAAAAGCGGCTTGGGGTGTGCGAAGCATGGTTATAACTAAAGTTGTTAATGGATCAGGCAGTCAAAAAAGCTGCGTCTTAACTTTGGGGATGTATGAAGGGGCCGCAGCCCCTTCATGTGTAATCCGCAGAACCGGCTTTGCCGGTTCGAGGAGAAGTCAGAATGACTTCTACCTATATCATTTTCTGGCCGTGCGGCAAAGCCGCACTGAGCGTCGCCCGTCAGGGCGACCGAGGGCGTGCAATTCTTGAATTGCCGCCCGATGCCCACGCTTCCACAAAGTGGAGTAGCGCGGGGCGAAATGAAAATGATGCAGTCGATGCAGGAACGTTTCCACGTTCCTGCATCGCAGGTGGGCGAAAACCTGGTTTTCGCCCACCTATTTTATTGTTCCCGGAACGCCAGGCTGCAGGCATTGTTCATTTCTGTCACAAAATGGTCGATATCGGCGTCGGTCATTTTGCTGTCGGCAAAGCGGGAAATGAGGGACAGGAGGGTTTGGTAGCAGTTGCTCCTCGGAGCCAGGCAGAGGGAATTCACGGGAATCCGGACGTTCGCCGCCACTGCCGCATGAACCGCAATGTCCCGGGGCGCGATGGTCCAGCGGATGCCGTTTTCGGGGTCCAGCCAGTTTTCCAGCCATGCCTTCCGTTCCTCCAGGGCCGGGCGGTCGGCGTCGGCGCAGTTTTCCAGTTTTTCGTTGATTTCTTCCAGTTCCAGGGCGTTCTTCGGCTGTTGCTCCAGGTACCATGCACTTTCCACGGGCTCCGTCCGGTCGGCATAGATCATGTAGGCCGTGTCGGTCGTTTGCCGCTCCATCAGGAAATCGAGGAAAAGCTGGGCTTCAAGGGGATGCTGCGTCCGGGCGCTGACGAAATAGAGGAAGGCTTCGCCCTCGGAGAAGGGTTCCGCTCCATCGGCCAGGGAGGGGATCATCAGGGGCCGGGCGTCGTGGCCGTCCAGGCTGGTATAGCCGTAATCCATGGAATAGGCGTAAATCAGGGGCCAGGCGCTGCCGTCCCCGGACTGCAGGGCCTCCATCCGCTCCCGGTCGGCGTCAAAGAGGGGCCGGGCACTTGACAGCATTTTCAGGGCGGCGCGGAAGCTGTCGTCGAAGGTCACGGGGGTGTCCTTACTTTCATGGGATGCGATGTACTGGCGCGTCAGCACCCGAATCAGATATTCCGGGGTGCAGTTTTCGCAGAAATAGGTGTCGGCAAAATCGCCGCTGCGGTCCTGCCAATCCTGATAGCGGTTCAGAAAATCCGAAAGGGTCGTGGGAATTTCATCCAGGGTAAAGCCCACGTTCAGCCAATTGGTTTCATCCAGCGTCCAGTGGTTCAGCGTCAATTGGCTGGGCAGGGCGTACAATTGCCCTTCCCGGAAGCAGATTCCCTGCAGGGCGGGAATCAGGCGGCCGCTCCTGGCAAGCAGATCGGGGTTATCCAGGGTCAGGGCGTACCCTTTGTTTATGATGGAATCGTACGCGCTGTCGGCGGCCACATTGAACACATCCACATCGGCTCCGGCTAAAATATCCGTTTCCGCTGCATTGGCCGAATCCGGGGCCGGTTCCACCCGGATGCGGGGATATTGAGCATAGAAGGCATCCAGCTGATTTTCCGCCGTCATGTAGGTCGTTTCGTCCACATGCAGGACGACCGTTTCTTCAGCGGGCACGATGACGGGCAGAAAGCAGAGCGTCAGCAGCAGGGCAAAAAAGCGTTTCATAACAGATTTCCTCCTTGATTTTTTCATTTTTGGACACACAAAACCAGGCCGGGCGTTTTCCGGCGTTGAAGACGGGAAGACAGGTTTATTGCTTCAAAGGAATGGGCACCTTCCAGGTATCCGAAACCAGATAGACGGTATCGGTATACCGGTCGCTGGGGGTAAATTCGACGTGGACGGAAAGCACGAGAGAGCCGTCGTCACCAACGTGCACGCCGTAGTGCATTTCCCGGCGTTCGCCAAGCACCTCGTCCCGGGCGTTCATCAGCCGCGGACGCGCCTGAAATTCGGGCCGGCTTTCGGCGGCGTCCATGAGCAGGAATTCGTCCTCCGGCAGATCGCCCGTCCGTTCGGGGGGAACGGTAATCGTGTAATCCATGTACACCTGAACGGGGGAAAAGTGCAGGTCCTCAAAGGCAAACACAGCTCCGGAATCCAATGTGCAGGGGGCGGGCAGGGGAACGGCATACCGGCTGGCCGCGTCCCCCGCCTTAAGAACGAAGGCCAGGCTGTCCGGGTCGGTTTCGTTTTTTTCCCGGTCATAGCCGAAGGGCATTTCCACCACCATGTAGCCCTCCGGCAGGTAGCGGCGGATTTCCCCGGCATCGTCGTCGAGGCCCTCCATCCGGCAGTCCACCCAGCCGACGACCACGCAGGGGTCATCGCCCGGCAGAAATTCCATGTACTGAATGAAGCAGGGCCGACCGTCCACCAGCACTTCGCCGTTGCCGATGAGCTTCAGGTTCATTTGTTCCCGCTGGCACAGGTCACGGAACATGATTTCCCCCGCGCTGCCGCCCCGCAGCAGTTTTTCAGGAGCGGGGGTCTGAACGGGGGTGCCGTTTACATCCCGCACGGAAAAGAGAATGCGCAGAATGCGGCCGTCGAAAACCGCTTCGTCCACCTGCCATTCCAGGCTGCCGATCTGCACGTCGGCCAGGTCCTTTTGCACCAGGTCCTCGGCCTCGGGCAGGGGATAATAGGGCGGCATGCCCAGGATGGAATAAATGTCCAGCACCCCGAAATGATTCATCAGCGCCAGAGCGCCCGTGCAGCCAAACAGAATGACCACGCACACCAGGGCAATCCGCAGGGCCCCGAACACGCGGCCGGCGACGCGCTTTTTCCGGGCTGCCTCATTTTCGGCGATCTGCGCCATACGTTCATGGAACACTGCCGGGGTGTCGGGGAACGCCTTTTCCAGCAGGCCCCGCAGCCTCTCGTCGCTCATTCAGATCGCCTCCTCCTTTAAGATTTCCCGCAGTTCCTTTCGCGCCTGCCACAGCCTGCGCCGCACCAGGCCGTCCGTGATTTTGAGCATCCGGGCGATTTCCTCCGTGGGAAAGCCCTCCAGATAGTGGAGCACCACGGGGATCCGCAGCTTTTCATCCAGCGCCTGCAGGGCGTCGTAAAGCTCGATGTTCTCCAGGTTCCGGTCGGCGGCGGAACAGGCATCCGAAAGCGAAACGGTCCTGGCCCTGCCCGCCCGGCGCAGCATATCCTTGCATGTGTTGATCAGAATGCGCGTCAGCCAGGTTTTCACATACTGCTTTTCCCGCAGCATGGGCGCGTTTTTGAGCCCCTTGAGCAGCGCTTCCTGCACGGCGTCCGCGCAGTCGAAATCCGAGCGGAGGATGGTTTTGGCCACCCGGTACAGCGTGCGCTCGCACGCCATGGCCTCCGCCAGAAATTCCTCCCGTTGCAAGGGCCCTCACC
The DNA here is from genome assembly GCA_947624355.1 of uncultured Clostridia bacterium. GTDB lineage: Bacteria > Bacillota > Clostridia > Christensenellales > Aristaeellaceae > RUG563. The sequence goes on from CANQKI010000024.1 coordinate 25,714, forward strand.
CCCCCTTGAAAGTACTTTCACCCATTAGACGAAAGAAAACCGGAAAATGTTTGGCCTTTGCGAAAAAATTTTTGCCGCGTCCCAAACATACAAAAAAAGAGCGTTTCGGTTGAGAAACGCCCGTTAACTTACTGCTCGTTTACATATTCCTGTTTGGTTTTGTGCACCAGAAAGGTTTTCCGCTCCCGGATCATCCGGCAGAGGGCGGCGTAATCGGCGGGGTCCTCCTCAAAACCCACGTAATCCGTGGCGGTGGTGTCCACATGGTGGGTGTCCGAGCCGGCGGTCATGGGCAGGTTTTCCCGCAGGGCCACTTCCAGGGCCAGGCGGTTGAAGTCCTCCGCCTTGTTGCCGCCGTTGAACACCTCCACGGCGTCGATGGGCAGGCCGGGCCGCCAGAGGCCGGGCTGATCGATATAAGAAGCCCGGCGGTAGGGGTGGGCGCGGATGATGATGCCGCCAAGCTGATGCACCCCGTCCACATATTCTTCCAGCGTCCAGTCCGTGCACCCGGCCAGCTCGTGCCGCAGGTGCGCTTCGGTAAGGCCCAGGGTCAGGTAATCCTCGCCCCCCGCGCCGTGATAGGTAAATTCCAGGCCGAAATAGACCTTGAGGCCGATTTTGTCCCCTTCCGCCTTGGCCGCGCTGTACCCCCGCATGAAGATGTCGATTTTGTCCTGCCAGTCCTCCACGTCCCGGGCATAGCAATGACCGTTGACGAAATGATCGGTCACTACCACGCCGGTAAAGCCCTTTTCCTTGTAGGTGCGCACCATGTCCGCCGCGGGGGACTGGCCGCAGCGGCTGGTTTCGGCTGTATGCATATGCAGTTCGTAAAAGTACATGATCCACCTCGGCGCGTAAATGTTGTGCCCTGCGGGCGCACCCATTATAACACGCAAAACGGAAAAATGCTACCGGAAAAAGGAATGGATGCGGGAAAGTTTTTGAAACCCCGGTTATTTCATCAGTTCCTCCGTCAGCCGCAGGATTTCGGGCGCCAGTTTCGCCCGCCTGCGCCTGACCATGCGGGTATAAACCGGATAGGCCGCAATTACGCCAACGATGCCGATCATCCCGATGACGATGCCGGGGATGAACAGCTTGTTGCCCCACACCATGACGCAGCTCATCCCGATGCCCAAAATCAGGGTGCTGAGGATGCCCACAATCAGCGAAACGGCGGTCGCACCCTTTGCGGCGCTCCCGTCCAGACGGCGAAGCCGCTCCATGGCGGTTTCTTCTTTAGCGGTTGGGGCGTATTTTTCCCGGATCTTCCGGATTTCCTCCTGCTCCCTTGCGGAATAGGTATAGGTGAAGGTTTCTTTCTTTTCTTCCATGCTCTTTTACCCCTTTCAGGATTCTGCGGATATCATTTCAATTTTTTTGAGATTCTTGTTTGCCCGCCAAATCATATAGACCGCCATACCGATCACGACGGTGCAGACGGCTCCGCCTGTGGCGGCGGTCATAACCCGGTTGAATTCCGCGTTGTCCTCCCCGCCGAACTGGGAAAGCATGGCGGTAGTCAGGGCCAGGATGGACACCAGTGCCGCCACCAGGTTAATGGCTTTGGCCGCCGAGAGAATCGGGCTTTTATGCCGCCGGGTTTTGACGATGTTAATGACGGCGACGATGACGGCATAAAAGGAATAGGCAGCCATGGCATAAATCAGAAGGCCCGGATACGCAAACCCGCGGTTATGACGCACCATGAAAACAACAATGCCGGCAAGCGCCTGATTCATGAACAGAAGCATGATCCCGCACAGCCGGTAATGGCGCAGCTCCTCCGCTTCGTCCTGCGCGTTCAGCCGCCGCACCAGCAGAAAGCGCATCACGGCCAGCAGCATGTAGTAGACCGCCAGCGCGATGAACCATGCGGAGCGGTACACAATGCCGGATACCAGCTTCATGATGATGTATAAAAGGTTGATGGAAAAACCCTGAACCAGTGAAACACCCGCCCGGAAGCGCACATCGGTCATGTATTTTTCGCCTAATCCGGTGGAGCGGAATTTTTTCATCAGCGGATGACCGGAGATGAACTTCCGGACGCCGCCGATGGCCGTGTTGAGATAGACAAATCCCGTCACGGTAACCACCAGCGCATAGGCCGAAGCTGCATAGGAGGCGTATTGCAGGATGGGATTCTGTATGTGGAACACTGCCGCCGCAATCACAAAGCCATAGCCCGAAAGCGCCGCAACGACCGTCCAAAGAGGGGGCAGGCAGAATATCTTTTTAAGAATCTCCTTGAATTTCTCCACTCGCCGTCCTCCTGATTTTTACGGTAAAGGTACTGCCTTTCCCGGCTTCGCTCTCAACGGAAATATCGCCGCCGACAATATCGACCACCCGTTTGACGAGGGCCAGGCCCAGGCCGTTGCCCTGGGCGGCGTGGGAGGTGTCGCCCTGATAGAATTTCTCAAAGATGTGCTTTCCCACCTCCGGGGGAATGCCGCAGCCGGTGTCCGATACCCGGACGGAGGCAAAATCCCCTTTTGTTTTTAGCGTCACGGACACCGTGCCGCCGCTTTCCGTAAATTTCAAAGCATTGGAAAAGAGATTGTTCCATACCAGGGACAAGAGCTCGTCATCCGATTCCACGAAAACTTCTTCCTCAATGTCCGTTTCAATGCCGATGTTCTTTTGCTCCCAGGTGCTTTCGAAGTTCAACAGGCACGCTGCCAGCTGCTCCCCGAGATTGTACCGTTTCGCGGCGGGATAAATCTGCTGGTTTTCCAGGCGGTTCAGCTTCAGAATATTCGTAATGAGGTCGGCCAGGCGGCGGGACTGTTGCGCGATGGCTTTTGCATACTCCATCCGCTGCGCTTCGGTCAGATCGGGACTTTGGAGCAGGACACCGTAATTCTGCACCACGGCCAGGGGCGTTTTCAGTTCATGAGACACATTGGCAATAAAATCCGTCCGTAGAGTTTCCACGCCGGAAAGTTCTTCCGCCATGCGGTTGAAACAGTCGATGATGACGTTAAAACCATCCTCGCCCACAATGCCTGGAAGCGGTTCGATACGGGCGGAAAAATCGCCGCGCATGATTTTCTCCGCGCCCCTGATAATCCTGCGGACCGGGCGTTCCACCATAAATTTCCGACGAACGGCGTCGATCACGGTGCATAAAAAGCTCAGAAAAAGCACGTTTCCCATCGTCAGGATGGCGGCGGTCCGGATGCCCTTTTCCGTGAAGGTGATCCCCGCCGAGGCCTGCATGGTATGGAGGAAAAGCAGCATACAGCAGGAAATGACAAAAGCAATCAGCAAAAAGAATACGGCATAATGGCGCAGGGCGGCAAGCAGCCGCTTTCCGTGCTTTTCTGTGTTCACAAAATCACCGCCTTGTACCCCAGGCCGTGGACGGTCCTGAGTTCAAATTCCGTGCATTTTTCGAACTTCCCCCGCAGCTTCGTCATGTACACGTCCACGGCCCGCGGCGCGGTATTGGTATCCGCGTCCCAGAATTCATCCATGAGCTGGGTCCGGGTAAAGGTTTTGCCGGGGTAGGACAGCAGCTTGTAGATGATATTGAACTCTCGTGTCGTCAGGGGGATTTCCACCCCGTCATAGACCGCCGTGCGTTCGTCCATGTCCAGCCGCAGCCTGCCGATTTCCAGCCTGTGGGACGCGGCGATTTTCGCCCGGCGCAGCAGCGCCCCGATCCGCAGGAAAAGCTCGTCCAGGTCGATGGGCTTCACCATGTAATCGTCGATGCCGATGCGGTAGCCCTTCTGCTTGGCGGCAAAGTCGTCCCGGGCCGTCATGAAAAGGATGGGGATTTCCTCGTTGAGCGAACGCACCGTTTTCGCAAATTCGAAACCGTCGATACCGGGCATCATGATATCGGAAACGATCAGGTCAAAGGCGTTTTCATACATAGCATTGTAGGCTTCATTTGCATCGAGACATCCCGCCGCCTGATAGCCGCTGCCGTTCAGGAAAGAACAGACCGTGCGGTTTAAATCCCTGTCGTCTTCCACCACCAGAATCCTGAACATTCTGCACCTCCGGGCATCCGTTTTTCTGATTGTAACACCCAAATGTTAAAGTTTTGTTTGCATTTTGCAGTTTTAAAAGATTTTTATAAAAATTGCGCCGCACAGGTGAAGCGGATGTGCGGCGCAAAATTGATGTTTAATGTTTTCCGGCGTTCTTGCCAGTCTCTGCACTGGCTCTGGCGGCGGCTTCGCGCTGCGCCTGCTCCTCCCGAAGCCGTTTTTCCGCGTCTTCCACGGTCTCGTCCTCGTGGGTCAGGAATTTTTCCACAAACCCGTCCTCAACCTTTTTGAACGCGCCAGTCACGCCGTTTTCGATCTTCTGATAACCGTCCACGACGCCTTTTTCGATTTTCCTGTATCCGCCCACCACCGCGTCGGCGATTTTTTCGTTTGCCTTGACGA
>CANQKI010000025.1 GCA_947624355.1 uncultured Clostridia bacterium
TGCCGAATCTGAAGCTGCTGCGGCAGGAGTACGGGCTCAGCCAGCAGCGCCTGGCGGATGCCATCGGCGTCAGCCAGCCTTCCATCAACAAATACGAGAATCATGATATCGAGCCGGATATTCAGATTCTTTCAAGGCTGGCGGATTTTTTCAACACCTCCATTGATTACCTGGTGGGCCATACGGACGTGCGCCGGCGAATCGAGCACACGGAACCCTTTCACCTGAACCAAGAAGAAACGGCCCTGATGACCCGGTTCCGCTCCCTGACGAAGGAAGAAAAAACCTGCATCGAAATGACCATCCAGACCTTTCTGAAGCGCTGACAGAATCGCATACGAAAAGCCCCTGCCTCCCGAACGGGAAACAGGGGCCCTTTTTTGCTTGGTTCAGTCCGGCCCGGCGGGGGTTACGCGGCCCGCAGTCCGAAAAGAAAATTTCGATTACAGCTCCGCGAAGTACTTGATGGTGCGAACCATCTGGCTGGTGTAGCTGTTCTCGTTATCGTACCAGGACACAACCTGCACCTGATAGGTATCCTCGCCCACTTTGGCAACCATGGTCTGGGTGGCGTCGAAGAGGGAACCGAACTTCATGCCGATCACGTCGGAGGAAACGATGGGCTCCTCGGTATAGCCGTAGGATTCGGAAGAAGCGGCCTTCATGGCGGCGTTGATGGAATCCTTGGTGACGTTCTCGCCCTTTACCACGGCCACCAGAATGGTGGTGGAGCCGGTGCAGACGGGCACGCGCTGGGCAGAGCCGATCAGCTTGCCGTTCAGTTCGGGAATGACCAGGCCGATGGCCTTGGCGGCGCCGGTGGAGTTGGGCACAATGTTCTGCGCGCCGGCACGGGCACGGCGCAGGTCGCCCTTCCGATGGGGGCCGTCCAGGATCATCTGGTCGCCGGTGTAGGCGTGCACGGTGGTCATAATGCCGCTCTGGATGGGATACGCGTCATTCAGGGCCTTGGCCATGGGGGCCAGGCAGTTGGTGGTGCAGGAAGCGGCGGAAATGATCTGGTCGTCCTTGGTCAGGGTGTTCTCGTTGACGGAGTACACGATGGTCTTCAGATCATTGCCGGCAGGCGCGGAAATAACGACCTTCTTGGCGCCCGCGTTGATGTGGGCCATGCTCTTTTCCTTGGAGGTGTAGAAGCCGGTGCACTCCAGCACCACGTCCACATCCAGCTTGCCCCAGGGGCAGTTGTTGGCGTCCTTTTCCGCGTAAATGCGGATGGCCTTGCCGTCCACCACGATGGAATCCTCGGTGGCGGAGACGGTGTGCTTGTTTTCGCCGATCACGCCGCAGAAGCCCTTCTGGGCGGTGTCGTACTTGAGCAGGTGGGCCAGCATGGCGGGGCTGGTCAGATCGTTGATGGCCACCACTTCGTAGCCCTCGGCGTCAAACATCTGACGGAAAGCAAGACGGCCGATCCGGCCAAAGCCGTTGATAGCAACCTTAACCATGGGAAAAACCTCCTTTAATTTGTACAGGTTCGGGGGCCGTCCCAATGAAGGCCCCACCTTGTCCTATTATACCCAGTTTTTGCCGGTTTGGCAAGACCTCCGGCGGGATAATTTCCGCCCGGCGAGCGGTTTTCCGCCCATTGGAAAAATTGGCTGCCATTGCCGGTATGCCGCGTCCGCTTTCCGCACATGCTACCCCCGAGGACGCAAACGGGATACAGAGCCCTTCGCCGGCGGCAGCACCGGCCCAAGGCCGGCTTCGGGGAAGCGGGCGGCGGGACGGGATCACACCCGGCGGATTACGCCGTGTCCCCCGGGCGCTCGTTTGCGCAGGCGGCCGCCCCCGCGTCCCTTCATGAAAGGAGCGAACCATTATGAGCGAAAAACACAGCCAGTGCATCCATTGCAGCGTGGAATCCTGCAAGCACCTCAAGCCCGAGCAGGGCATCTGCTCACTGGAAAGCATCCAGGTGGCCCCCACCCCCATGGCCTACTCCGGCGACCCCGCCGACGAGAGCATGTGCCAGAGCTACGACTGCAAATGAGCGGCCCGAAAAAACGGCGGAAAACCCCGCCCGACCCGCTCTTTGACGTGGAGCAGGCAGCCTCAGCCACGGAATGCACCGGTCTCATGCCCGCCCAGATTCAGTCCGACGAACAGGGCGAGGCTCTCTCCGAACTGGAAAGCATTCACCTCATCCGTCCCCAGTCTGCAGATGGGAACGATGATGCGTGATCGCGCTCTCGGGGCCCCGGGGACCTGTCCGTCAGGGACCCCCGGGAGGCTCCGCGCCTCCCGGACCTACCCGCCAGGGGGATGATCCCCCTGGACCCGCAGTTGCGGAACAATGTTGGCGGGTACTTCAAAGTTGTGTGCCGCTGTAACTTTGGGAACGCGGCAGAAAGACGGCCCGAGGGCACCAGGAAAAGCCGGGAAAACCGACAGGGAAGAGCAAGCTCTTCCCGATCGGTTATTCCCGGCTTTTCCCCGGACAGGCAGGCCTGTCCGGGCTGGCGGCGTTCCGCCGCCGTGCCCTGGGCCTGCGCGGATGTTTTTCATTGCGCTCGTGTTGCGCCGCTTAATCGCCGTCCATGCTCCGCACGCGGAAAATTGCTTTATATCCGTCCGGAACGTTTTGTGCGCAAAGCAAAAGCATGCAGCGCTTTCTTTCAATGTTTTTGTCACAGCAAGTTTCTCTGTTTCTGTTTGTATCAAGATAAACGAAACGCCTTGCGGGCACAGCGGAAAATAAGTTATGCTTCGCCATGACGCTTTGAACACGGCAAGTATTTTTCCGGCTTCAATCAGCAGGTACAGCGAAACACTTTACGAACGCAACGGAAAACAAGTTACGCTTCGCAACAATGCTTTGCACGCGACAAGCTACTTTGTCGTTATTCCCACGCCGGGGCGGGGCGGCCTTTGGCCGCCGCCCGGATACGCCTGCATATCCGGAGAAAGACAGAAAAAATTCCTCGGGAGGGAGCTTGCTCACTTCCCGAGGTTTTTTCTGGCTTTCGTGCTGCCCCGGCGTCTTATCACGACACCTCAAAGCAACAGCGGCACATTATTCGTATTTCACGCCAACCCTGTTCCGCAGCCGCGGGTCCAGGGTACTCAGTACCCTGGTTCAGAGGTCCGGGGGCTGAAGAAGCCCCCGGGGGCCCCTGGCGGGTGGGTCCGGGAGGCGCGGAGCCTCCCGGGGCCCCCAGGCGTCACCTTGCTTTGCTGATGGGCAGGCGGATGTGCACATCCAGCCAGTTTTCACTTTCCTGCTCGTCCATCTGCGCTTCGATGCCCGTTTCCTGCATCTGTGCCACCACGCTTTTGATGGCGTTCAGATACAGCCGGTGATCGTGCACCAGGGAAATCATGCGCCGAGGCGGAGGCGGCACGGGCAGGCGCTGCTGGGCGCGGGCCACCAGCGCTTCCGTTTCCCGGACGGTGAGGTGCCTGTCCGCCGCCTGGCGGGCAATGCGTAAGCGCGCGCGTTCGTCGGGCAGGGCAAGCAGCGCCCGGGCGTGGCGTTCGCTGAGGCCGGATTCATAGAGCAGCGCCCGCAGCTCGGGGGAAAGCTTCATGAGGCGCAGCTTGTTGGCCACCGCCGAAGCGCTCTTGCCCAGACGGCGGGCCAGGGTCTCCTGGGTCATGCCCTGGCGAAGGAGGTGCTGGTAGGCCTCAGCCTCCTCAAAATAATGCAGGTTTTCCCGCTGCACATTTTCAATCACGGCCAGAAGCGCGCTTTCATCCGCCCCGATGGGCAGGATAAAGGCATCGATGTGAGTCATGCCCAGCTGCTGGCAGGCCCGGAACCGCCTTTCCCCCATGACGATTTCATACCCCGCCGCTACGGCCCGGACGGTAATGGGCTGCAGCAGGCCGTGCTGCCGGATGGAGGCGGCCAGCTCCATCAGCGAAAAATCGCTGAACGCCTGCCGCGGCTGGCGCGGATTCGGAAATATTTCCTCCATGGCCAGCCAGCAGACCTGCCTTCCGCCTCCCGGGCTCCTTTCCCGAACGGCGCTCATGCCATCCCCCCGATCGCGTAAAAAGAAACAGATAAAACGAACCCGATGCGCGCTGCGCACATTCATGTACAGTCCTGTGAAACCGAGCGCGGCGGCACGCCGGGCGCGCCCTCCCCCTGGCCCGCCGGGCCTCCGCCGCGCTCTTGGGGAAGAAATTCTGCAAAAGAAAAAAACCTCCTGCCGGATATCCGGAAGGAGGCAGAAGAACCGTTTTCCATTTTTCGCGGAAAACCGCAGAATACGCTGTCATTTTCTGTCCGATTTCAGGGGACGCTTGGCGGGAACGCCGTTTTTGCGCGGATATTGGGGAACGGTTTTTTCCGTTTTCCGGACGGGAACGAGGATATTTTTCCGCTCCCCGGCCCCGATTTCGATGAACGGCTCCAGCACCCCGCCCAGCAGAATTGCCGCGGCCGCGCCGTCCTCCGTTTCCTCCGCCACCGCGGGGCCCTTCCAGCAAAGGGCCCGGCCCCCTGTTTCCACAAAGGGCAGCAGGTATTCCAGCAATATGTTCAGGGGCGCCACCGCCCGGGCCACGGCCAGGGCGTAGGCCTCCCGGTGCCCGGCCATCCGGCCCAGGTTTTCCGCCCGGTCATTGATAACAAACGCGTTTTCCAGGGCCAGTTCGCCGATCACCGCCTCCAGGAACCGGCAGCGCTTGCCCTGGGCCTCCAGCAGCGTCACGCGCAAATCGGGCCGGGCAATGGCCAGGGGCAGCCCGGGAAAGCCCGCACCCGTGCCCACATCGATGACCCGGGCGTTTTCCGGCATCAGCCCGGGCACGGCCAGGGGCAGCAGGGAATCGAGAAAGTGCCGGACGGCCACGTCGCCCTCCTTCACGCTGGTCAGGTCCATGCGGGCGTTCCAGTCCAGGAGCAGCGCCCGGTAAAGGGCCAGCTTTTCCAGCGCTTCCCGGGAAACGGGACAGTATTCCGGGATTTTTTCCAGTTCATCCACGGTCGTACCCTCCTATGGCCAGAATGGAAAGCATTACCTGCTCCAGGGAACCCGTTTCCATGATCTGCCCGCTTTTGACCTGATATTCGGTATCCAGGCACAGTTCGGCCATTTTATCCAGCTGCCCGTCGCTGTACCGCCGGGCCAGGGCCAGAGTCTTTCGGGCGGCAAAGGCCGGCATCCCAAGCTTGGCCCCAATATCGTATTCCGAAGCGCCGGATTGCGCCAGGGCCTTCGCGGCCCGAAGCTGGCGGCACTGCCGGCCCAGCAGGGCCAGGAGCATGAGCCGCTCCTCCCCCTCCCGCAGCAGCCCGTCCAGCATCCGCAAAGCCTTTCCCGCCTGGCCGGACAGGAGGGTGTCGGCCAGGTCGTACACCTTGTATTCGGTGGATTTGACGCACACGGCGTCGATGTCCGCCTCGGTCACTTCCTCCCGGTCCCCCGTGAAGGAAACCAGCTTGCCCAGTTCGTTGGACAGGAGAGTCAGGTCCCGTCCCGTCGAAAACCACAGCCGCTGGCAGGCGGGAAGACTGATTTTCTTTCCCTCCCTGTTCAGCATCTGGGCGATCCACTGGGTCAGCTGCCGGTCGTCCAGGGGATCGAAGGATACGGTCACGGCCTTTTTCTTCAGCACCTGATACAGCTTTTTCCGTCCGTCCGCCCTGCCCCGCAGAAAAAAGACCATGCACACAGTGTCGGGCAGATGGTCGAAGTATGCATCCAGGCGGCGGACGGCGTCGTCCTCGTCGTAATCCCTGGGTTTTCCGGGCAGGAGCATGGCGCAGTCCCGGATCTCGAGGAAGCGCCGGTCGCTCATAAAGGGCAGGGTCTCGGCGGCGGCAATCAGGGCGTCCGGGGCCGGGTCCACGAGGCGGGTATCGTTCATGGCGGCAAAATCGCCCCCCGCTGCCTTCTGGCGAAGGGCCGCCAGGGCGGAGCGCTTGGTGAATTCCTCCTCGCCCTCAAAGAGGTAGCAAGGTTTGATTTCCCCTTTTTTCAGCGCGGCAAAAAATTCCGTGTGGTTCATTCTTCCTCCTCCGGAAGCGGCAAGAGATAGGGGGTAAACACCGCTTCGCCCTCCCGGATGCGGAAGGTGAGCGCGCCCCATTCCCCTGTATTGTAAACCGAAACGCCGTGTTGCGCAAGCCTGGAAAGGGTATGGACATTGGGCAAAGTTTTGCTGCCCTGCCTGCCCGTCACGATGGCGACGGCGGGAGACACGGCCTCCAGGTACGCATCTCCCGTGCTGCCGTTGCTGCCGTGGTGAGCCACCTTCAGGATGTCCGCGTCCCGGGCGGCGTAATGTTCAAAGGTGCCGTCCAGGTCCCCTGCCGTCAGGAGGCGGACGCCGTCCAGGTCGATGAGCAGGGCGAGGCTGTACAGATTGGCGTCCTGCCCGGTGCGCAGGGTGTTCCGGTCCGGCCAGAGGACGGAAATATGGCACCTTGGCAGCGTCCGTTCGTCCCCGGCGGCCAGGTATTCCACCGGCACGCCCGCTTCGCGGATACGGCGAAGAAGGTCCAGGCACATCGGGTCGACCATCTGTTCCTCCGCGCCCACGGGCAGGCACAGCTGTCCGATGGGCACCCGCTGATCCAGCAGCTTTTCAAGCCCCAGAAAATGATCGGCATGAAGATGAGTCACGATAACGGTATCGGCGTTCCGGCCCGTGGAAAGAAGGTAGGAAGCCACGTCGCCGCCGTAATCCCCGGCGTCGATCACCACCGTTTCCCGCCCGTCCAGAATCAGGGCGGCGTCGGCCTGGCCCATGGCCAATTGGACATAGGTCACGTCCGTGTTCCGGCTCAAAAACCACGCGCCGCCGGCAAGACACACCGCCGCCGCGGCCAGCAGGGCCTTTTGCCGCCTGTTCATCAAAATAAATCCTGTGGAAAGCAGCGCAGTCAAAAGGATTGCCAGCACCGCGTACCAGGGCAGGTACGGCACCCGGACCACGGCAAAGGGCAAATCCCCCAGAAATTCCGCCGCGGCCAGGAGAAAGCGTGTGGCATAACCCAAGGGGAACGCCATCGCCTGCCCCAGAGGCAGCCAGGCAACACCCGCCAGGGTAGCCGCGAAATAGAGGGGCAGCAGCACGCCGAAAGCGGCGCACATCAGGGGATTAATCAATAGCCCGATCAAAGAAAACCGGTGAAAGCACTGCACGCAGGGAATGAACGTGCCCGCCGTGGCGGTGACGGTGGCGGCGACGCCGTCCCGGAGCCCGTCCGGCCGGAGGGCCGCCAGTTTCCGCCGCAGGGGCCCGCCCCACACGGCCATGGCCAGCACGGCGCAGAAGGAAAGCTGGAAGCTGACGGAAAAGATGGAGAGGGGCGATATAAGCAGAATCAGCAGGAAGGCAAAGGCCAGGGAAGTAATGGGATCATAAGGTCTTCGGGAAAGCCGCCGCATCCGTTCCAGCCCCATGAGGAGGGAGGCCCGCACCACGGGCGCGGGGAACCCCAGCAGCGCGCAGTAGCACACCAAAAACCCGGCCATGAACACGGATCGCCTATTTCGCGAAAGGAAAAACCGCAGCAGCCCGTCCAGCGCCCCGGCCAGCAGCGCCACATGCAGCCCCGAAATGGACAGGAGGTGGGAAATCCCGGCGTCCGAAAAGTGTTGGGTTACTTCGTCGGGCAGGCTTTCCCGCTCTCCCAGCAGCAGGGCTTTGGGCAGGGCGCTGTCTGCCCCGAAAATCAGGTCCATCCGTTTGGCCAGCCCTTGCCGCGCCAGGTAAAGGAGGGACGCGATGCCCCGCCCCGGATGCGCCGTCACCGCAAGATCGCCGCTGCCAGACACGCCCACGGCCACGCCCCGCTCCAGCAGGAACATCCGGAAATCGAAGCCATAGGGGTTGACCTGACCGGAGGGATGATACAGGCTGGCCGAAAAGGAAACCGCATCCCCGTCCACGGGCAGAAGAGGCGCGTCCTCGTCGGGCGTGAACGTCCAGTAAACCTTGGAAAAAGCATAGGAAACGCCGCTTTCGTCCGTCGCCCGCACATGGGTCAGGTAGCCCGCGGCGGTGCCGTCCTCCCGGAGCACGGGATCCTCCCACACGACGCCCTGCACCTGATACCGCCCGGCGTCCGGCAGGGCAGGATGGGCGGCATGGCCCCCGAAAAGCAGCCCCAGCGTTACCATCACCAGCACCCAGCCGGGTGCGGAGCTTTTTCCCATGCGCCGGAGCAGGAAGGGAACGGTCATCGCCAGCAGGAGCGCTAAAAGATACAGGAAGGGAAGCCAGTCAAAGAACGCCCCGGCCAGCACGCCCGCGCCGTAACCAAGGGCCGCGGCGGCCAGCGGACGCCGGGCATGGAAAGACGGCGCTGCCTGCCGCTCGGGGTGTTCCAAAGCGTATTCCCTCCCTGTCCTTTTCCGTCGTTCGGCCGTTTTTTCATAAGCAAGGCAATTGTTTTTTTCTTTTCAATACGATTTCATTATACTATGAAACCGCCGCGTGTCAACAACGGGCATTGTACGGCGGGGCAGCCTGTGCTATAATAAGGCCGCATCAACAGGAAAGGAAGGAACCGCCTATGCCGGAAATTCTGGACGCGGGGCTGAGCCGGGCCGCCGCCGTCGCGCTTTTGCAAAAGTATAATCAGGACCGCTTTCATTTACAGCACGCCCTGACGGTGGAGGGCGTCATGCGCTGGTATGCCCGGACCCTGGGCCATGGGGAAAACGGAGATTTCTGGGGGCTGGCCGGGCTGCTCCACGATATCGATTTCGAGCAATACCCCGAAGCGCACTGTCAGAAGGCCCCCGAACTGCTGCGGGCGGCCGGCGCGTCGGAGGCACTGATTCACGCCGTGTGCAGCCACGCATACGGCCTTACTTCGGACGTGAAGCCTGAGCATGAAATGGAGCAGGTGCTCTTTGCTGCGGACGAGCTGACCGGCCTCATCGGCGCGGCGGTGCTGATGCTGCCCTCCCGGGACATTGCGGATCTGCAGCTGAAAACCGTTCAAAAAAAATTCAAGGACAAGCGCTTTGCCGCCGGCTGCTCCCGGGACGTAATCGCGCAGGGGGCGGACATGCTGGGCTGGAGCCTGGAAAAACTTCAGCAGGACACCATCGCCGCCATGCAGGCCTGCGACGCTCAGGTCCGGCAGGAGCTGGACGCCTGGCTGCAGAACGCCGCGCAGAACCAATCGCAGAACTAATAATAAAACGAAATATTCCCCCAAAGATTCCGCTGGCGTAACGGTCCCGCACGGCCTCCTCAATGACATGGGAAAAGGTGACGATACAGGCAGCCACTTCGGGGGCGTTTTCGTTGATTCTGGGCTCGATGATGGCGGGGGAGCGGTCGTCAAAGGCCTCCGTAATCATGGCGTTTCCTCCTTTTCCCGGCTCTTTTGCAGGGCGCGGCACAAATTGTCCTTGCCACCCGGGAAGCGGCCATCCATTTCCCGGATCAGGGCCTTGATTTCGGCGCGCCGGGTGTGCCCGTCCACCGGGCAGGGGTTTTTGACCGTTGGCAGGGCGTACCGGCGGCATAAATCGGCCACGGCTTCCTCCCGGGCGTCGATGAGGGGGCGGATGACGGTGATCCCTGCCCGCTCCATTTGGGCCTTGGGGGCCAGGGAATAGAACCGGCCCTCGGACAGGGCGCTCATGAGGTACGTTTCCAGGGCGTCGTCCCGGTGGTGGCCCAGGGCCAGCTTGTTGCACCCCGCCTCCGCCGCCATGTTCGAAAGCACTCCCCGCCGCAGCCGGGCGCACAGGGCGCAGGGGTTCTTTTCCCGCCGCAGGGTATCCAGCAGGTCGGTGTCCCGGACGGTATAGGGAATGGCCCGTTCTTTGCAAAAAGCGGCCAGGGGAGCCGGATCGAAAGGCTCCCCTAGCCGGACCGTAAAGGCCTGCAAGGTAAAGGAATTCGGGGCAAAGCGCCGGTAAACGTCCAGCAGCGCAAGCAGCGCAACGGAATCCTTGCCCCCGGACAGGCCCACGGCAATCTTATCCCCGTCGGCGATGAGGCCATAGGCCGCGTCCGCCCGGCGAATCTTCCCCAGCAGCCGGCGCATTACGCCTTTTCCACGCTGAGGGTCGCCTTTTCGCCGTTGATATCCCATGCCTGGGAAACGGCGGAGGCAGGGGCGGGGCCGAAGGAAACGGAAGCGGCCAGCACGCCCTTCTGAATCATGTCCACGTAGGCCCGGAGGGCGGAGGTGAGCTTCTCTCCCGCCTCGCAGGTAACCAGGATGCGGTCGGTCACGTCAAAGCCCGCGTCCTTGCGCATGGACTGCAGCTTGCTGATTACCTCCCGGGCGTAGCCCTCCTGAATCAGTTCGGGGGTCAGGGCGGTTTCCAGCACCACGGTGGTCTTGCCCTCGACTTGGGAGGTGAAGCCCTCCTTCTTCACGGCCTCCACCAGCACGTCTTCCTTGCTTAGCACAATATCCGTATCGTCCATGCGGAGGGTCACGGTCTCGCCCCGGTCAAAAGCGGCGGCCACTTCGCTGCCGTTCAGCTTTTGCAGTTCGCCCCGCATGCGGCCCAGGAATTTGCCGTAACGGCTCTTGAGGGTCATGAAATTGGGCTTGAGGTCATAGCTGACGAAGCGGCCGGCGTCGGTGACAAACTGTACTTCCTTCACGTTGAGTTCGCTTTCCACCAGGTGCCGGTAGGCTTCGCCAAAGTCCGCCCCGGCCACGTACAGGGTCTGCAGGGGCTGGCGCACCTTGATGTTGGACAGGTTCCGGCAGGCCCTGCCCAGCTGCACCACCGTTTCCACGGCGGCCATCTGCCGCTCGGCATCCGGGTCGATGCGGCTTTCGTCGCAGGCGGGATAATCGCACAGGTGCACGGATTCGGGGGCATTCTTATCCACCGAACGGACGATGTTCTGGTAAATGCTCTCCGTCAGGAAGGGCATATAGGGGGCCAGCACTTTGGTAAGATCGCACAGCACGGTGTAGAGGGTCATGAACGCCGCTTCCTTGTCGGCGGCCATGCCCTTGCCCCAGAACCGCTCCCGGCCCAGGCGCACGTACCAGTTGGACAGATCGTCCACAAAATCGCTGATCTTGCGGGTGGATTCGGTGATGCGGTAATTCGTCAGGTCGTCGTCCACCTCTTTAATGAGGGTGTTCATGCGGCTGAGCACCCAGTGGTCCATCAGCGACAGGCTGCACTTTTTCAGGTCGTGCTTCGTGGGATCGAACTGATCGATGTCCGCGTACAGCACATAGAAGCAGTAGGTGTTCCACAGGGTGGACATGAAGCGCCGGGGAGCGTCGTTCAGGGCGTCCGCCGAGAAGCGGCAGGGCAGCCAGGGGGCGGAGGAGGAATAGAAGAACCAGCGCACCGCGTCGGCCCCCTGCTTTTCCAGCACGGTCTTGGGGTCGACGACGTTGCCCAGGTGCTTGCTCATTTTCCGGCCGTCCTTATCCTGCACATGGCCCATCACCACGCAGTTCTGGAAGGGCGCTTTGTCAAAAAGCAATGTGGAAATGGCCAGCAGGGCGTAGAACCAGCCCCGGGTCTGGTCGATGGCCTCGGAAATGAAATTGGCCGGGAAGCGCTTTTCAAATTCCTCTTTGTTTTCAAAGGGATAGTGCCATTGGGCGAAGGGCATGGAGCCGGAATCGTACCAGCAGTCGATGACCTCTTTCACCCGGCGCATGGGTTTTCCGCAGTGGGGGCACTTGATCCGCACTTCGTCGATGTAGGGGCGGTGCAGCTCGGGCAGGTTCACGTCGCCGATGGCCATGTCCATCAGCTCCTGCTTGCTGCCGATCATGTGGGTGTGCCCGTCCTCGCACTGCCAGATGGGCAGGGGCGTGCCCCAGTACCGCTCCCGGGACAGGGCCCAGTCGATGCCGTTTTCCAGGAAATTGCCCATGCGGCCTTCCTTGATATTGTCCGGATACCAGGTGACCGACCGGTTGTTGGCCACCAGGTGATCCCGCAGGGCCGTCACCTTAATGAACCAGCCGGGGCGGGCATAGTACAGAAGGGGCGTATCGCAGCGCCAGCAGAAGGGATATTCGTGCTCAAAAAGCTGTTTTTTGAGCAGCTGCCCCCGCTCTTTCAGTTCCTGCATAATGGGCGCGTCCGCATCCTTGACGAACGTTCCCGCCCACTTGGTGCCTTCCACGAATTTTCCCTGGGTATCCACCAATTGCACGAAGGGCAGATTGTAATTCCTGCCCACCCGGGCGTCATCCTCGCCGAAGGCCGGGGCGATGTGCACCACGCCCGTGCCGTCAGTCAGCGTCACGTAATCGTCGCACACCACGTACCAGCCTTTTTCTTTGGGCGGGTTTTTGAGGGGGAACAGAGGCTCGTATTCCGTGTGCTCCAGGTCTTTTCCCTGGAAGGTGCGCAGAATACGGATTTCCTTCTGGTCCTCCTCGCTGAACACGGCAGGGATCAGGGCTTTCGCCATGATGTTATGGGCCCCGCCCAGCTCAAATTCGCAGTATTCCTCGTGGGCGTTGACGCACAGTGCCACGTTGGAGGGCAGCGTCCAGGGGGTGGTGGTCCAGGCCAGAATATAGGTGGGCTGGTATTCCGCCTCCTTAACTTTAAACTTGGCGAAAGCGGAATATTCCTTCACGGTCTTGTAGCCCTGGGCCACCTCGTGGCTGGACAGGGCGGTGCCGCAGCGGGGGCAGTAGGGCACGATTTTGTGGCCCTGGTAGATCAGGCCCTTTTCCCAGATGGTTTTCAGGCTCCACCACACCGATTCGATGTATTCGTCGTGATAGGTAACATAGGGGTGCTCCATATCCACCCAGTAACCCACCCGGTCGCTCATTTCCTCCCATTCGTGGAGGTATTTCCAGACGGACTGCTTGCACTCCTTGATGAAGGGCTCGATGCCGTAGGATTCGATCTGGGGCTTGCCGTCCAGGCCCAGCTTCTTTTCCACTTCCAGCTCCACCGGCAGGCCATGGGTATCCCACCCCGCCTTGCGCAGCACGTTTTTGCCCTTCATGGTCTGGAACCTGGGGATCAGGTCCTTGATGGCGCGGGTCTCCACATGGCCGATGTGGGGGCGACCGTTGGCCGTGGGCGGGCCGTCAAAGAAGGTGAAGGTTTCGGGGGCGTCGTCCCGGGCATGGAAGCTCTTGCGGACGATGTCGTTGTCCTTCCAGAACTGAAGGACCTCTTCCTCCCGCTGCACGGCGGGCATATCGGTGGATACTTTTTTGTACATGGTCTGCCTCCCTTTCTGCATAGAAAAAGCCCGTCCCCTCTTTGGGACGGACTTGATTTCCGCGGTACCACCCAAATTGACGCGGATTCTCCGCGCCCGGCTTTCGCACCCTCTATCGCGGGTGAAGCGCCCGCCCTTCGGCGGGAGGCTCCAAAGTGATCCGGCGCCGCGCCGCCCGCCAACTTGCACCGGCCGTTGGCTCTCTTCGGGGCGTCCGCGCGGGCCCGTCTTTTTCATCGCCCGTGTGAGCCGCCGCGCTTTTTCCGCCCGGCGGTCTTTTTTCATTATAACGAAAGGCCCGGAATTTGTAAAGCCCTTCTTTCGCAAAAACCGCGGTCTTCTTTCGACCCCGGGAAAAGACCGGGCGCAAAATCGTCAAAAAAAACAATTGTTGCCGCAATTTGTTTTGATTTTCTTTACAATTTTGTGATATGATGATGATGCGGAGGAATGTCCCCGCCAAACACAGGCAAAAGCAAAGGTTTTCAGAGGTAAAGGCATGGAAAGATACCGGGCGGGCATCGACGTCGGCTCCACCACGGTGAAGCTGGCGCTGCTGGATCAGAAGGGCCGCGTGCTGTACGGCTCGTACAAGCGCCATCAGGCGCACACGCAGGAGACCCTTTCTTCCCTTCTCAAAGAGGCGCGGCAGGCCGTGGGCCCCTGCGAAATGACGGTAAAAATCACAGGCTCGGGGGCCATCAACCTGGGCAAGGCCCTGCATATCGGGTTTGTGCAGGAAGTGGCGGCGGTGGCGGCGGCCCTGAAATTTTTTGCGCCGCAGACCGACGTGGCCATAGAACTCGGCGGCGAGGACGCCAAGATTATTTATTTTACCGGCGGCCTGGAGGAACGCATGAACGGCGTGTGTGCCGGGGGCACAGGCTCTTTTATTGACCAGATGGCCTCCCTCCTGCGCACGGACGTGGCCGGCCTCAACGAGGCGGCCAAGGATTACCGGCAGATTTACCCCATCGCCGCCCGGTGCGGCGTGTTCGCCAAGACGGATATCCAGCCCCTCATCAACGAGGGGGCCACCCGGGCCGACCTGGCGGCCTCCATTTTCCAGGCCGTGGTGAACCAGACCGTGTCCGGCCTGGCCTGCGGCAAGCCCATCCGGGGGTGCGTGGCTTTTCTGGGGGGGCCGCTGCATTTTCTGACCGAACTCAAAAAAGCCTTTATCCGCACCCTGAAGCTGACCCCGGAAACCACCGTCGATCCCGAAAATTCCCATTTATTCGCCGCCATGGGCGCGGCCATGAACAGCGAGGATGCCGCCCCCGTGGTCCTGGACGACCTGATTGCCGCCCTGGAAAAGGGCGTGGACGTGGCCTTTGAAATGCCCCGGCTGCCCGCCCTGTTTGAAAACGAAAAAGACTTTGCCGCCTTCCGCGCCCGGCACGAAATGGCCGTGGTACCAAAGGGGGATATCGCCGCCTGCGAAGGCGACTGCTTCCTTGGCATCGACGCCGGCTCCACCACCACCAAAATGGCCCTCATCGACGGGGACGGGCGGCTGCTTTTTTCCTTTTACGACAACAACCGGGGCAACCCCGTGGAAACGGCCCGCCGCGCCATGGCGGAATTGCGCGCCGCCCTGCCCGCCGGGGCAAGGATCGCCCGGGCGTGCGCCACGGGATACGGGGAAGATTTGCTGAAATCCGCCTTCCGCTTGGACGACGGGGAGGTGGAAACGGTGGCCCACTGCACCGCCGCTTCCTTCTTTGACCCCGAGGTGGACTGCGTGCTGGATATCGGCGGGCAGGACATGAAGTGCATCAAGCTCAAAAACGGCGCGGTGGACAGCATCATGCTCAACGAGGCGTGCTCCTCCGGCTGCGGCTCCTTCCTGGAGAATTTTGCCAATTCCCTGGGGCTGACGGCGGAGGAATTCGCAAAGGAAGCGCTCTTTGCCAAAAACCCCGTGGACCTGGGCACTAGGTGCACCGTGTTCATGAATTCCAACGTGAAGCAGGCCCAAAAGGAAGGGGCCAGCGTATCGGATATTTCGGCGGGCCTGGCCTATTCGGTCATCAAGAACGCGCTCTTCAAGGTCATCAAGCTGGCCGACCCCGCGTCCCTGGGGCGGCACATCGTGGTGCAGGGGGGCACCTTCCACAACCAAGCCGTGCTCCGGGCCTTTGAAAGGATCGCGGGGGTGGAGGCCGTGTGCCCGGACATCGCGGGCATCATGGGGGCCTTCGGCGCGGCGCTGATTGCCCGCCGCCGGTACCGGGGCGCGCCGTCCCAAATGCTGTCCTTCTCCGAAATCGAGCAGCTGGAATATACCTCCAAAAGCATGCGCTGCGGGGGCTGCCAGAATAACTGCATGCTGACTGTCAACACCTTTTCCGGCGGCCGCCGCCATGTGACGGGCAACCGCTGCGAAAAGGGCGCGGGAGGCAAGGCCAGCGCCCACGCCCCCAACATGGTGGCGTACAAGCGGCAGCGGATCTTCGATTATCCGCCCCTGCCCGAAAGCGAAGCGCCCCGGGGAGTCATCGGCATTCCCCGGGTACTGAACATGTACGAAAACTACCCCTTCTGGGCCACGTTTTTCCGGGAACTGGGCTTCAGCGTGATGCTCTCCCCCTTCTCCAGCCGGAAAATATACGAGCTGGGCATGGAGAGCATCCCCTCCGAATCCGAGTGCTATCCCGCCAAGCTGGCCCACGGCCATGTGCAGTGGCTCATCGACCATGGGATCACCACCATCTTCCACCCCTGCGTGTTTTACGAGCACCAGGAAACCCCCAAGGCCCAGAACCATTACAACTGCCCCGTGGTGGTTTCCTACGCCGAAAACCTGAAAAACAACGTGGAGGACATTACCAGCGGCAAGGTCCGCTGCATCCGGCCTTTCCTGGCCTTCACCACCGAAAAAACGGCGGCGGACAGGCTGGTGCGGGTGTGCCGGAAGGAGTGGGGCATTTCCGAAAAGGAAGTGCGCCGGGCGGTGCGCCTGGCCTGGGCGGAGCAGCAGAAAGCGAAGGAAGACATCCGCAAAGAGGGCGGCCGTATTCTGGCGGAACTGGAAAAAACGGGGGCCCGGGGCATCGTGCTGGCCGGGCGGCCCTATCACATCGACCCCGAAATCAACCACGGCATTCCCGAGCTCATCGCCTCCTATGGCCTGGCCGTGCTCACGGAGGACAGCCTGCCCCTGGATTTCGACCCCGAGCGCCCGCTGCGGGTGGTGGACCAATGGGTGTACCATTCCCGGCTGTACAGCGCGGCGGAATTCGTGCGGGGCCGGGAAAACCTGGAGCTTCTGCAGCTCAATTCCTTCGGCTGCGGTCTGGACGCCGTGACCACCGACGAGGTGAACGACATTCTGGAGAGCGCGGGCCGGCTCTACACCGTGATCAAAATTGACGAAGTTGGCAACCTGGGAGCCGTGCGCATCCGCATCCGCAGCCTCATCGCCGCCATGGATATGCGGCGGGAGCAGGGCGTGGCCCCCGCTCCCGGCCCCCTGCGCTATCAGCGCACGGAATTCACCCGGGAAATGCGGGGCTACACCATCCTGGCCCCGCAGATGAGCCCCATTCATTTCAACATGCTGGAGCCCATCCTGAAAAAACACGGCTATCATTTGAAGGTGCTGGACAACGACACCCGCGCCGCCATCGACACGGGCCTCAAATACGTGAACAACGACGCCTGCTACCCCTCCATCACCGTGGTGGGTCAGGTGATGAACGCCATCCTCTCCGGCAAATACGATACCGACCGCATCGCCGTCGTCATGACCCAGACGGGGGGCTGCTGCCGGGCCAGCAATTACGTGGCCTTTATCCGCCGGGCATTGGACAGGGCCGGCCTTTCCCACATTCCTGTCCTGTCCCTGAACATGAACGGCATGGAGAAAAACAGCGGCTTTTCCGTGCCCCCGTCCCTGCTGCTGGACGCGGTGCGCGCCCTGGTCTACGGCGATTTGTTCATGCGCTGCCTCTACCGGGTGCGGCCCTATGAAAAGGAGCCGGGTTCGGCCGACGCCCTCCACGAAAAGTGGCGGCAGATCTGCATTGATTCCCTCACCAATCCCCATACGGAATACCGGTATGCGGATGTATGCCGGGGCATTGTGGAGGCATTTGACAGCCTGCCCATGGACGAAACCCTGAAAAAGCCCCGGGTGGGCATCGTGGGGGAAATATTGGTCAAATACATGCCCCTGGCCAACAACCACCTGGTGGAGCTGCTGGAAAAAGAGGGGGCCGAGGCCGTGGTGCCAGACCTCATGGACTTTTTCGATTACAGCGTATACGGCCTGGAATACAAGGCCGAATACCTGGGAACGAAAAAATCCTCCGCCCTGCTGGCCTCCGCCGCCATCAACGTCATCGAGCGCATCCGCCGCCCCGCCAAGGACGCCCTGAAAATGAGCCGGCGCTTTGAGCCGCCCATGCCCATTCAGCAGGTGGCCGAACTGGCGAAGCCCTTCCTGTCCCTGGGCAACCAGTACGGGGAAGGGTGGTTCCTGTGCGGGGAAATGGCCGAGCTCATTACAAGCGGCGTGCCCAACGTAATCTGCATCCAGCCCTTCGCCTGCCTGCCCAACCATGTGGTGGGCAAGGGGGTCATCAAGGCCCTCAGGGCCGCCTATCCCGTCAGCAACATCGCCGCCGTGGATTACGACCCCGGGGCCAGCGAAGTAAACCAGCTGAACCGCATCAAGCTGATGCTGTCCACCGCCCGGGAGCGGATGAAGGAAGCGGGCGGCGGCCAAACCGCGCAGTAAGTCCCGGCCCGTTTCCGAATCGGAAAACGAAGGGCCGCGGCATGACTGTTCATAAATTTGTATTGGGAGGCGTTTGCCATGATCCGGATCGCTGTCATCGGCACGGGCAATATCGCCCACGCGCATGTGGATGCGTACCTGCAGTTTCCCGACCGCTGCAAAATCGTGGCGCTGGTGGACATCGTGCCCGAAAAAGCGCAGCGGATGAAGGAACAGTACGGCCTGGACGCCGACGTGTACGACGCCCACGAAAAAATCCTGTCCCGGCAGGATATCGACCTGGCGGACGTATGCACGCCCCCGTACGTGCACGCCGCCATCAGCATCCATTGCCTGCGGGCGGGGATGCATGTGGTGTGCGAAAAGCCCATGGCCGCGTCCCTGGAAGAGTGCGACGAAATGATCCGCGCCCGGGACGAAAGCGGCAAAAAACTCTCTATCATCGCCCAAAACCGCTTCCGCCAGCCCATTGCCGACCTCAAGGCCCTGCTGGACAGTGGCCTGGCCGGCCCCGTCCGCCACGCCCAGGTGGATTCCTTCTGGTGGCGGGGGCACTGCTACTATGACCTGTGGTGGCGGGGCACCTGGGAAAAGGAGGGCGGCGGCTGCACCCTGAACCACGCCGTGCACCACATCGATATGCTCTGCTGGATGATGGGCCTGCCCGAAAAAGTGACCAGCGTGCTGGCCAATACCGCCCACGACAACGCGGAGGTGGAGGATTTATCCGCAACCATCCTGCAATACCCCGGCGCCCTGGCCCAATTGACGGCCTCAGTGGTGCACCACGGGGAGGAGCAGCAATTGGTCTTCCAGTGCGAAAAGGCCAAGCTGGCCGCGCCCTTTTCCTGCTATGCCTCCACCTCCCTGCCCAACGGTTTTCCCGTGCGGAACGAGGCCCTGGAAAAGGAGATTGCCGCTTACGCCGCCGCCCTGCCCCGCATCCGGTGGGAGGGCCACGCCGGGCAGCTGGAAAACGTGCTGACCGCCATTGAAACGGACGGCCCCGTGGCCATCGGCGGCGAGGACGGCCGCCGCACCATCGAGCTGATTACCGCCATTTACAAATCCGGGGCCACGGGCAAAACGGTGTGCCTGCCCCTTGCCCCCGAGGACGGTTTCTATACCGTGGCTGGCATTATGCAAAGCGTGCCCCACTTTTACGAAAAAACAGTGTCCGCCGCCGAGCTGAGCGGCGAGATCACCTTAGGCAGTGACTACAAAAATAAATAAAGGAGGCAACCCCAATGAAGGTATCCGACGGCATGACCTACGCCCCCAAGGGAAAGCCCCATCCGGTGGTGAAGCCGGGGGAATTCGTGTTTTCCGCCGTGCATCTGGACCACGGCCACATCGGCGGCATGACCAACGCCCTGCTGGAAGCGGGCGGCACCCTGAAATACGTTTACGATCCCGATCCCGTCAAGGTGGCCCGGTTCCTGAAGGATTATCCCCAGGCCAAGGCCGCAAGGAGCGAGGAAGAGGCCCTGGAGGACAAGGAAACCCACATGATTGCCGGGGCCGCCGTCACCAGCGAGCGCTGCGCCCTGGGCCTGCGGGCCATGGCGGCGGGCAAGGATTACTTCACCGACAAGGCCCCCTTCACCACTCTGGCGCAGCTGGAAAGCGCCCGGGCTGCCGTGAAGAAAACGGGCAGAAAGTATATGGTCTATTACAGCGAACGGCTGCATGTGGAGGGCGCCGTGCTGGCGGGGTACATGATCGAACAGGGCGAGATCGGCAAGGTCATCCATGTGGAAGGCGTGGGGCCCCATCGCCTGGGGGCGGCCGGGCGGCCCAAGTGGTTCTTTGAAAAGGACAAATACGGCGGCATCCTGTGCGACATCGGCAGCCATCAGATCGAGCAGTACCTCTTCTACGCCGGGGAAGAGGACGCCCAGGTGAAATACAGCCGCATCGGCAATTACGCTCATCCCGAATACCCCGAACTGGACGATTTCGGCGACTGCTGCATCGTGGGAGCAAAGGGCACCACCAACTACTTCAGGGTGGACTGGTTCACCCCCGACGGGCTGAGCACCTGGGGCGACGGGCGCACCCTGATTCTGGGCACGGAAGGCTATATCGAAATGCGGAAATATGTAAACATCGCTTCTGGCAAGCCGGGCGGCAGCCATGTGTTCCTGGTGAACGGCAAGGGCGAGCAATACTTTGACGCGACCTGCACCACGGGCTGCCCCTTCTTCGGCCAGCTGATTCTGGACTGCCTGAACCGCACCGAAAACGCCATGACCCAGGCCCACGCCTTCAAGGCGGCCGAGCTCTGCCTGCAGGCCCAGGCCCAGGCCCAGGTCATCCATGGCTGACGCATCCCATCGCGCCCCGGAAGCGGGCGCGTATATCGCCATTGACTTAAAATCCTTTTACGCCAGCGTGGAGTGCGTGGAGCGGGGGCTCGATCCCCTCACCGCCCACCTGGTGGTGGCGGACGAAAGCCGCACGGAAAAGACCATCTGCCTGGCCGTCTCCCCCGCCCTCAAGCGGTTCGGCATTCCGGGCAGGGCGCGGCTTTTTGAGGTGAACCAGAAAATACGGGAGGCCAACGCCCGCCGTCAGCTTCGGGCCCCGGGCCGCACGCTGAACGGCGCCGCCCTGGACGCGAAAGAGCTGGACCAAAACCCCGCCCTGGCCGTCGGCTTTGTCACGGCCATGCCCCGCATGGCCCTGTACATGGCGTACAGCGCCCGGATCTACGGTATTTACACCCGCTTCATCGCCCCGGAGGACATTCACCCCTACTCCATCGACGAAGTGTTTATCGACGCTTCCCGATACCTGAAAACCTACAAAACCACCCCCCGGGAGCTGGCCGTGCGCCTCATTCACGCGGTGTACGACGAAACGGGCATCACCGCCACTGCCGGCATCGGCACAAACCTGTACCTCTGCAAAATCGCCATGGACATCGTGGCCAAGCGTATGCCCGCCGACGAACGGGGCGTGCGTATTGCGCAGCTGGACGAGCTTTCCTACCGGCAGACCCTGTGGGATCACCGGCCGCTGACCGATTTCTGGCGGGTGGGGCACGGTTATGCCCGGAAGCTGGAAAGCCACGGCATGTACACCATGGGGGACGTGGCCCGGCGCTCGATTGTGGATGAAGACCTGCTTTACCGGCTTTTCGGCGTCAATGCGGAGCTGCTCATCGACCATGCCTGGGGCTTTGAAAGCTGCACCATGGCGGCCATCAAAAACTACCGGCCCGAAAACCGCAGCCTGTCCGCCGGCCAGGTATTGCAAACTCCCTATGCCTTTGAGCAGGCCGGGCTGGTTATCCGGGAAATGGCGGAGCAGCTGGCCCTGGAGCTATTGGACAAGGGCCTGACCGCCGGTCAGATGGAACTGACCGTGGGCTATGATACCGAAAACCTGCAGGACCCCGCCCGCCGGGCGGCCTATCACGGTCCCGTGGAGACCGACCGTTACGGCCGGAAGGTGCCCAAGGCGGCCCACGGCACCGTCAACCTGCCCCGGCCCACCTCTTCCGCCCGGTTGATCACCCGGGCCGTAAATGACCTGTACGAACGGATCATGGACCGGAATCTGCTGGTGCGGCGGATGACCGTGGGGGCCAATCATGTGCTGGATGAAAAGGACATTGAGGCGGACGCCCCCGAGCAGATGAACCTGTTCACCGATTACGAGGCCGAGGCCCGGCAGAAGGAAGCGGAAAACGCCGCCCTGGAAAAGGAACGGCGGGGACAGCTGGCCATGCTGGAAATCAAAAAACGCTTCGGCAAAAACGCCATTCTCCGGGGCGCGGACCTGCAGGAGGGCGCCACCGCCCGGGACCGGAACGACCGGATCGGTGGCCACAAAGCGTAAAGGAGGCGCGCGGATGCAATACCTGAACGGCTGCACCTTCGGCTTCATGAGCCCCCGGGGCTTTACCGAACGGGAGGAATGGAAGCGGTCCCTGCGCCTGATGAAGGAAGAAACCGGGTGCGACACCGTGGTGCTGCCCGTGGCGGCGCTGCAGGATCACGCCTACTCCACCCGGGTGGATTTTGACACGCCCGAAGTCATGTCTTTTGACGACGTGCGGGCCGTGGCCCGGGAGGCCCGGGCGCTGGGGCTGCGGTTCGTGCTCAAGGCCATGGTGAACTGCCGGGACGGGTACTGGCGGGCGTACATCCGCTTTTTCGATCAGTACGTGCCCACCGAGCCCACCTGGGCGGAGTGGTTCGCAAGCTATGAGGCCTTCGTCGTTTCCCTGGCAAAGGTCGCCCGGGAAACGGAGGCCAACCTTTTCTGTGTGGGCTGCGAAATGGTGGGGGCCGATCACCGGGCGGCGGAATGGCGGCGTCTCATCGCCCGGGTGCGGGAAAATTATCCCGGTCCCGTCACCTATAACTGCGATAAATTCCAGGAGGATCACGTCACCTGGTGGGACGCGGTGGACTGCATTTCCTCTTCCGGCTATTATCCCGTCGACCGGATGGACGAGAATTTTGAACGCATTGAAGCCGTATCGGAAAAATTCAACCGCCCCTTCTTCTTTATGGAAAGCGGCTGCCCCAGCCGCCGGGGCAGCGAATACGCCCCCAACAACTGGCGCCTGGGCGGGGAACAGAGCCTGGACGCGCAAAAGGAATGGTTCGCCGCTTACACGGACGCCCTGCTCCGCCATCCCCGCATCCGGGGCACCGTGTTGTGGGACTGGAGCGCCATCCGCCTCTATCCCATTGAGCGGGCAATAACGGACAGCGGCTATGCCGTTTACGGAAAGCCCGCGGCCAAAGTGCTGCGTGCTTTCGCCCAGGCCGTACAGGAACGGGAAAAGGAGAATCGGTAGCCATGGGCAAATATGACGATCTGCTGCGTCTGCCCCACCCTGTGTCCAAATCGCACCCGCCCATGCCCCTCATGGACCGGGCGGCCCAGTTTTCCCCTTTCGCGGCGCTGACGGGGTATGAAGACGTCCTCCGGGAGGCCGCCCGCCTGACGGACGAAAAAATCGACCTGGGAGACGCGGACGCGGAAACCCTCAACGCCCGGGCGGCGCTTTTACTGGAGCGCCTGGCCGAGCATCCCGAAGTCACGGTCACCTATTTCGTGCCGGACGAACGCAAGGCCGGCGGCCGGTATGTGTCCGCGACGGGAAGGATTCAGAAATTCCGGGTCGCCGAACAGGAAATCGAACTGGAGGACGGCCAAACAATCCCTCTCCATCAGATTCTGTCCCTGGAAAGCGACCTTTTCTGACCGGGGTCCTTCCGGGGGCTTCTTCAGCCCCCGGACCCCTGAACCAGGGGCCCCCGGGAGGCTCCGCGCCTCCCGGACCCACCCGCCAGGGGGATGATCCCCCTGGACCCGCGGCTGCGGAACAGAGTTGATATTTGCTTTAAACAGTGTGCCGCTGTTGCTTTCGGATATCGTGATAAGACGCCGGGGCAGCACGAAAGCCAGAAAACCCCTCAGGAAGTGAGCAAGCTCTCTCCCGAGGGATTTTTTCTGCCTTTCTCCGGAGGACAAGCCCTCCGGCCCCGGGCCAGTACAGAGGTTCCCTTGTTCGTTTCCGCGTTACGCTGCAGTAATTCCGTCCATGCTTCGCGCTTTGTGAAAATTTCGCAGGAAGCAGAATGCACATACCGAAAAAATTTTCCAGTGAAGCGATATAAAAGCGGGGTTTGTATCGTTAATAATATGAAGGGAGGTCGAAAGCGTTTGAAGATTGCTTCGCTGCAGAGTGGTGAACGGAAAGCGCTGTTTGAAAGCTGGATGCGGGCCTATGAAAACGATGTGCTGCGCTTATGCTTTGCGTACCTTCATAGCAGGGATCAGGCCCAGGACGCACTTCAGGACACGTTTCTGAAGGTCTGGCGGCACATGGAGAAAGCGCCGGGCGACGGCGTCAAGCCCTGGATTTTGCGCATTGCCGCCAACACCTGCAAGGATTACCGGCGCTCGGCATGGGTACGGCGTGTAAAGCCGGATGATAGGCTGCTTGCCGCGGGGGCCGTGCCCGAACAGGATGACGATCTGTATCTTGACGTGCTGGCCCTGCCGATTCAGGAACGGCAGGCGGTGCTGCTTCATCATTACCAGCGGCTCACCATCGATGAAACGGCGAAGACAATGGGCGTCCATCGTTCCTCCGTGGTGCGGCGGCTGAAAAAGGCCTATCGTTTGCTGGATTATTTTCCGGAAGGGGGGCAGGACCGGTGAAAGACGATCGGATTCAGGCCGTTCTTGAAAAGAACCTTTCCCATATCAGCCTGTCGGATGCAGCCCATGAAAAAATGTACCGTGAAATTACGGAAGGAGAATGTCGGATGAAAAACAAAGTACCTGTCGTTTTTGCCGTAACGATGATCCTGATCCTGGTCATGACGGGGTCCGCCCTGGCCGCGGGCATTGCGGATTGGGTCAGTGAGCGGATGCAGCCCTACGCGGATACCTCCGGCTGGGGCCTGGAACAACGCCTGGCCTTCCTGCACCTGATGCAGGATTGGGGAGTGGAGGTGGATTCCGAAAAGCTGGCCGAGCTGGAGCAGGACTACGCGGAGAAAAAGGAGCACATGACGCTGGACGAACTGGATGAACTGGAAGACAGGGCGGGAGAAATGATTTATGCGTGGTATTTTCCCCTCGCCGGGCCCTTTGAAGCCATCCAGCAGGAGAAATACCCCATGCCCTCCCCTGAAGTGCTGTATACGTATCTGTACCGCACCCAAAGCCCGGATGCAAGCGACGAAGAAATCGCGGAAGCGTTCGACGCCTGGCGTACGGATTGGCAAAACAGTCATAAAGACAGTGACCGGGAAACAAATGACAAAACGGTTGAAGAAACCATCCGGGAGAGCTTTGAAAGCTGGCTCTATGAGCGCCTTTATATCAGTGAGCAGGAACTCCGTCGTTTTGAAATCACCCTGCGTTACAACGCGGATTCCGATACCTGGCGCGCCATGGGGAAAATCGACCAAAAGTACCTTGAAGCAAGCCAGATTGAGCATTTCATCTGGCTCGCGGAAGATGAATACCGCGACGGCCCGGTCACGGACGGGCAATCCATGTTCTGGTATTGCTATTATGACGCAGCGGGCAACTATTTGGGCGAAAACCTGGAGCAATATGAATTCGACCGGCTGATTCCCAGTGCCGCTTACGCGACGGACAACGAGCGGATGAAGGGCCAGGTGACGCGAGTTTTCCGCAATTTCTCATTGGAACAAAGGGCCGCGTTCAGCCAGGCCTATAAACCCGTTGTGGACGCCTGGCTGCAGGCGCATCCCGATTACGCCGCGTATCTGGAGGCGCAAGACAGCAGGGATTCCACTTATGCCCACACGCGGCATTGGTACGGCCTGCCGTCGGAAGGGGATATGCAGGCGGAAGAAATATCCGAGCTTGCATGGCGCTGGTTCCTGAACCAGCACCCCGATATTCCCGAGACGTTCTTTGAGGAATACTTCGACCTCTACCTCTATTATGTGGTGAATGACGACGGGGACGCCGAATGGAAGGCGAGGATTTACTGCGACAGCTACCTGCGTGATACAAGCGCCTGGGGCGAAGAGGAACGTTCCTGGGATAGAACCGCAGAGGAAATAAACAGCGTCGTATTCGATACGGCGGGCAATATCCTCCGGGAAGATGGCAATCTGCTGCCGGAAGACCAGTATGAGTATCTGTGGTGAGCGCCTTCTCCGGGGGCTTCTTGGGGTCTCCGCGGCCCTCCCCGAACCAGGGGCCCCCGGGAGGCTCCGCGCCTCCCGGACCCACCCGCCAGGAGGATGATCCCCCTGGACCCCACTTCTGCGGAACAGAGTTGACGTGTAAATCAAACAGTGTGCCGCTGTTACTTGGGATACGCGATAGTTAGACGACCCAGGGCAGCACGAAATCCAAAAGCCCGACCGAGGTGCGTGCAAGCACGCCCTACGGATCGGGCATTTTGTCTTTCTCCGGAGGGCAAGCCCTCCGGTTGGCGGCGTACCGCCGCCGTGCCCTGGGCCTGCGTGGGTGGTTCTTTGGGGGTTTTGTGGTGCGCTGCTGCAGCCAGTTTTTTTGCTCGTGTCAAGCCGCTTTGTTATCGTCGCGTATCGCTGTGTTCCGGCGAATCTGTGCGCGTGCTTTTTTTCATCGCCGAACGATGAATTAAACGCCACTGGCGCGGGCTGAACTGTGCTTTTACAAAATTCTTTTAATCTGGATAAATTGATTTCCATCCGGGGAATTTTCCGTTATAATGAATGTATGCAAAACGGAAAAACGAAAGAGAGATCGGAGGAACGAAAATGGGCCATTGCGATTGGGCGCTGGCGAATGAACAGTACCGGGCGTACCACGACGGCGAGTGGGGCGTGCCCGTGCACGACGACCGGGTGATGTTCGAGCATTTGTCCCTGGAATGCCTGCAGTGCGGGCTGAGCTGGGGGCTGATGCTGAAAAAGCGGGAAATTTTCCGCCAATGCTTTGACCGTTTCGATTACGACAAAATCGCCGCTTACGGCGAAGAAGACGTAAACCGCATCCTGAACACGGAAGGGATGCTGAAATCCGAACGAAAGGTGCGGGCCATCATCGGCAACGCCCGGCATTATCGGGAAATCCGGAAGGAATTCGGCAGCTTCTGTGATTACCTGTGGGCCTGGACGGAGGGCAAAACCGTGCTGTATGCCGGGCACGCGGAAGGAAAAATCCCCGTCAGCAACGGCCTGTCGGCAAGCATCAGCCGCGACCTCAAGAAGCGGGGTCTTTCCTTCATCGGCCCGGTGACAATCTATGCCCATCTGCAGGCCTGCGGCATCATCAACGACCACGCGGCGGACTGTCCCTGCTACCGGAAAATCAACGAAACATATCCCACGGTGAAAATGGAACCGGAAGAAGAAGTGGGCTAAGCCGGACATCCCCGCCCCAAAGGAGAAAAGCGCCAAAGCCCGTTTTCGGGGCTTGCCAAACGATGGAATTTTGGGTATGATAGAGGCAGGAAAAAACCATTATTTGGAGGGATAGGAATGATTCGCAAAGTCAAGGTGGAAAACGGCTGGGTGAAGGGCCTGCCCGCCGCCGATCCCCGTATTACCAGCTACAAGGGTATTCCCTATGCCGCGCCGCCCGTGGGAGAAAACCGCTGGCGCGCGCCCCAGCCCTGCCCCGATTGGGCGGGGGAACGGGAGGCTTACGCCTTTTCCCCCATTCCCATGCAGGCCCCCATCAGCGCCGACCCCAAAAACCTCTACGACCGGGAATGGCACGTAGACAAGGAAATCCCCATGAGCGAGGACTGCCTGTACCTGAACGTCTGGGCCCCGGCGGACGGGCGGAAGGATATGCCCGTGTTCGTGTGGTATTTCGGCGGCGGGCTGCAGGTGGGCTATTCCGCCGAAATGGAATTTGACGGGGAGCGCATTGCCCGGCGGGGCATTGTGGTGGTCACCGTCAATTACCGGGTGAACAGCTTCGGCTTCCTCTGCCATCCCGAAATCACCCGGGAGGCTCCGGACGCCCCGGGCAATTTCGGCTTTCTGGATCAGCAGGCGGCCACCCGCTGGGTGAAGCGCAATATTGCCGCCTTCGGGGGCGACCCCAACAACATCACCATCGGCGGCCAGTCCGCCGGGGGCATGAGCGTGTGCGCCCAGCTGACCTGCCGGGAAAACGCCGGCCTCTTCCAGCGGGCCATCATCCAGAGCGGCGCTTTTGTGCCGCCGTATCCCTTTGAATTCGGATTGTGCAACGACCTGAAAGACGCGGAAGAGGCGGGCCGAAAATTCTTTGATTTCCTGGGGGTTAAAAGCCTGGCCGAGGCCCGGCAGATCGACGCCGTGACCCTGCGGAACAGGACCCTGGAATGGGACGGCAAATTCGGCTGGGGCAGGACCTTCGGCGAGGCCGTGGACGGCCAATTCAGCCGCCGCCGCAGTCAGCAGTGGTTCCTGGACCCGGACCGGCTGCCCGTACCCATCCTCATGGGCCATACGGGCAACGAATTCACCGCCTGCCCGCCGGTCAGGGATGAAGCGGAGCTCCGGGCCTTTGCCAAGCGCTTCGGGGAAAACGAACAGGCCTTCCTTTCCTGCTTCCCGGCCCCCGTTACGGAGGAGAGCATCCGGAGGGACGGCGAGGTCTGCTCCATCCGCTTTGCCGTGCAGGCGGCGGACCGGGTCATTGCCAAATCGGAAACGCCCACGCCCATTTATTATTACATGTTCAACGGCGAGCTGCCGGGCTGGGATCATCCCGGGGCTTTCCATTCCTCAGACCTCTGGTTCTTCTTTGAAACCCTGGCCAAGTGCTGGCGGCCCTTTACCGGCAGGCATTACGACCTGGCCCGGCAAATGTGCGATTACTGGTGCAATTTCATCAAGTCCGGCGACCCCAACGGCCAGACGATCCACGGCGAATCCCTGCCCGCCTGGCCCGCGTACGACGCGGCAAACCCCGTCCGCATGGAGTTTACCGATACCGCCCGGCCCGCCCCCTGCCCGGAAACGAAGCTGGAAACCATCCTGCTGGACAAATACTTTGAAGGAGGCCGGGACGCATGAAAAACCAGGCGTTCAATCCCTACCTTCCCTCCTGGGAATACATTCCGGACGGGGAACCCTATGTGTTCGGCGACCGGGTGTACGTCTACGGCTCCCATGACTTTTTCAACGGGTACGTGTTCTGCATGGGGGATTACATGGGCTGGTCCGCCCCGGTGAACGACCTGTCCGACTGGCGCTGTGAGGGCGTCATTTTCCCCCGGAACGGCGACCCCATCAACGCTTCCGGCCGCATGTGCCTCTATGCCCCCGACGTGACCCGGGGCCCCGACGGGCGGTATTACCTCTATTACGTGTACGACGGCGTGGGGGTGGTGTCCGTGGCCGTGTGCGACAGCCCGGCGGGCCGGTACCAATTCCTGGGCTATGTCCATTACAAGGACGGCACGCGCCTGGGGGACCGGAAGGGGGACGAGCCCCAGTTTGACCCCGGCGTGCTGACCGAAGGGGACAAAACCTACCTTTATACCGGCTTTTGCGGCCACGGGGATAAGAGCCGTCACGGGGCCATGTGCACCGTGCTGGGGCCCGATATGGTCACCATCGAGGAGGAGCCCGTGTTTGTGGCCCCCGGGGCCGTGTACGCCGAGGGCACGGGGTATGAGGGCCACGCTTTCTTTGAGGCGTCTTCTATCCGCAAGCGGGGGGATACCTATTATTTCGTCTATTCCTCCCAGGTCATGCACGAGCTTTGCTATGCCACGGCAAAGGATCCCCGGGGGCCCTTCCGCTACGGCGGCGTGATTGTCAGCAACAGCGATATCGGCATTTCTTCCTATAAACCCGCCGATCTGCCCGCCGCTCCGGGGGGCAACAATCACGGCAGCATTGTGGAAATCAATGGTCAGTGGTACGTGTTCTATCACCGCCAGACCAACGGCACCTGGTTCAGCCGTCAGGGCTGCGCCGAGCCCATTTTCTTTGACGAAAACGGGGACATCCGCCAGGTGGAAATCACCTCCCGGGGCCTCAACGGCGGCCCGCTCCGGGACGAAGGGGAGTATCCGGCCTACATTGCCTGCCACCTGTTCAATCAGAAACGCGCCTGCGCCTACGCCGGGGATGTGCCCGGCATGGCCAAAATCATGCAGGACGGCCGGGACGGGGACAAGGAACCCGCCTACATTTTCGGCGTCAACGACGGCACGGTGATCGGGTTCAAGGATTTCGATTTCAGGTCGGCCGGCAAGCTGTCCATTTGGGCCCGGGCCTATGCGGGCGGCGTCTTCGATGTCAGGACCCAATGGGACGGCGAGACCCTGGCCTCCATTCCCGTGCACAACAGCAACCTCTGGGAAAAGTACACCGTGGCCGTGCCCTTCCCCCAGGGCGTCCATTCCCTGTACCTTTGCTACCGCGGGTCGGGCACGCCTTCCCTGCGCTCCATCGCCTTCGAGTGATGCTCTTCCGGAGGGTCCCCCGGGGGCTTATTCAGCCCCCGGACCCACCCGCCAGGAGCTTTCCTGGGGCTCTGCCCCAAGCCCCGCCAGGGGGATGATCCCCCTGGACCCCACTTTTGCGGAACGATGTTGGCGTGATATACAAACTTGTGTGCCGCTGTTGCTTTGGGGTGTCGTTGAGAGACGCCGGGGCAGCACGAAAGCCAGAAAAAGCCCATCGGATGAAGAGCAAGCTCTTCCCCGAATGGGCATTTTTCTGCCTTTCTCCGGAGGGCAAGCC
>CANQKI010000026.1 GCA_947624355.1 uncultured Clostridia bacterium
GAAATCGTAAAGGGGATGGCCGATAGGCAGGATCACCACGCCCTTCTGGGCGGTATAGGGGCAGTACTGGGTGGCGGTCATGCCGGTATCCAGGCAGACGGAGCGGGTGACGTGCATCTGGCATTTCACGTTTGGCGCGGTGTCGGCGGGCCAGTAATCGGTGGTGGTGCCGTAGCCCATGGCGTCGTTGCGGCAGGCGTCGGTGGCCACCTGGCCGCTCACATTGCACGTGGTCACGCGCACCAGGCCGTAATCCGAAGCGCTGCCTTCCATAATATCCCGGTTGGCAAGGCCCTGATGAATGGGCTGCATGAAGGCTTTCCACAGCTTGGCGGCGCTGTTGCCGCCCGTTGTCTTGGAGGAAAGTGCCTTGTAGTTATCGTGGCCGATCCAGACGGTGCCGCAGTAATAGCCGGTAATCCCGGCAAAGAACACGCCCTTCTGATCCGAATTGGTGCCCGTCTTGCCGGCCACGGTCTGGCCAGATATTTTTGCCGCGGTGCCGGTACCGGAGGAAACCACATCCTTGAGCATATTCACGGTGAGCCAGGCGGTGGCGGGCTTGAACACCTGTCGCCGCTCCTGGTTCGCGTGGCCGTCCCAGACGGAAACCATTTCGTTCTGGCTGTTCTGCTTGAATATGCCCAGAATGGTAATGGGGCTCTGGTACACGCCGCCGTTGGCCAGCACGCCGAAGGCCACGGCCATTTCAAAGGGCGAAATGCCGCTGGAGCCCAGGGCCAGGCCGAAGGGCGTTTTGTTGATGTGATCAGGGGACACGCCCAGGCGCAGCAGGAAATCATAGCTGCGGTCGAGGCCCACATAATTCATCAGGCAGTAGGCCGCGGCGGTATTGTCCGACTTGGTGATGGCGGTGCGGATGGTCTCGGGGCCGCGGTAGGAGGAGCCGCCGTAATTCTGGGGCCAGGTATCCTTGCCGTCGCTGCCCGTCCAGCCCTTGACGGGGAGGGGCATATTGTAGAGCACCGATCCCGCCCCGGCCCCCATTTCAATGGCGGGGGCATACACGGCGATGGGCTTGATGGAGGAACCGACGGGCATGTTCATATCCGTGGCGCGGTTCAATGTCTTACGCTTGACGGGCTTTGTGCGGCCGCCCACAATGGCCTTTACTTCGCCCGTCCTGTAATCCAGCACCACGGCGGCGGCCTGGGGC
Organism: uncultured Clostridia bacterium; assembly: GCA_947624355.1. Lineage (GTDB taxonomy): Bacteria > Bacillota > Clostridia > Christensenellales > Aristaeellaceae > RUG563. The sequence continues at coordinate 1,178 of CANQKI010000026.1, forward strand.
TGGATGATTTCGTCATAGGTGCCGTCCGCGTTCCGGGCGCGGTAGATTTTGTCCGACGGGTCCCGCAGGGCGGGGTAATCGCCGTAATTTTCCAGGGTGTTTTCCACCGTTGTCTGGATTTCGGTATCCAGGGCCAGGTACACGGAGTAGCCCCCTGTGCGGAGCTCCTGCTCCATTTTCGCGCGGTTGGCCGACGTGTTTTCCAGATTGTTCAGGGACAGGAGCGCCTGCACCGCGTCCTTCACCGCGTATTCCACATAGTGGGGATAGGGGTAGAGGGCCGCGGAACCGGGAACCTCCTGCAGCACGTTAGCGGAGGCAGGGTCCAGCGCCAGCTGGTACTGCTCCCTGGTAATGAACTGGTTTTCGTACATGCACCGGAGCACGTAATCGGTGCGGTCGTTGGTGATGCGGCGGTAATCGGTATTCTCGCTCTGCCGGGTGTAGAAATTCCGGCGGGGGTTGTAGTAGTAAGGATTGGTGGTCATCCCGGCCAGCATGGCGCATTCCCGCAGCGTCAGGTCATTCAGGTTTTCCTTGCCGAAATACCCCTGGGCGGCCACCTGCACGCCGTAATAATCCTCGCCCAGATAAATGGTGTTCAGGTAGGCCTCCAGGATTTCCTGCTTGGTGTAGCGGGTTTCCAGCTGCATGGCCAGGTAGGCCTCCTGAATCTTGCGCTTGTAGGACTGTTCGGAGGACAGGAGGGTGTTCTTGATGAGCTGCTGGGTGATGGTGGAGCCGCCCTGATTGGTGCCCGAAACGAAATTGGTAATGAACGCGCCGATAATGCGCTTGATATCCACGCCGTTGTGGGTGTAGAACCGGGCGTCCTCCACGGCCACGAAAGCGTGCTGCAGATAAAGGGGCATGGTTTCGATGGAAACCATAATGCGGTTTTCCGTGCCCTTGTAATCGGTGATCAGGTTGCCCGAAGCGTCGTAAATAAAGGAGGTCTGGGCCTGGTCGTCAATGGCGGCCAGGTTGAGCACCGGGGCCGTTTCCATGTACGCCTTGGCGACGCCCACCACCGCCCCCACGCCGGACAGGCCGAAGAGCAGCACCAGCAGCACCAGCAGCCGGAAGGAATGCACCAGCACCCCCAGGATAAAGGAGGGTCGCCTGTCCCGGGGCTTGAAGATGGAAAACCGGGCGGGCTTTTCTTCTTCCCCGGGGTCGGGTTCCCAGGCCCAGGAGCCCTGCATGGAAATATTTTCCATGGCCTCGTCGGCAAAACTGTCCTGGGACGGGTACGGCTCCCCAGGGATATCGTCCGCCGGGGCCGCGTCATCATAGGGCGGCTGCCAGGCGGCGTCTTCGGGCGGAAGGTAAGCGCCCTCCTCCCCGGGTATAGCGGCGGGATCGTATGCGGAATCATCCGGATAAACGGGGTAATCCTCCTGCCGGGGCTTTCTTTTTCTCACGGCGCACCTCCTTGCCCTGCAAACGTTACGTTGATTATAACACCAATTCGGAAAAAAGTACAGCCACCCATACAACGGTAAAGAATGCCGTTTTTATCCCGTCCGAAAAAATTACGAACATTATTATATTTTTTCTCTTCCAATATTCGTATTTTTGTGTTATACTATTATGGACGCGTGCAAGCGCCGTCCAAAGCATGCAATGAATACCGTCATTTGAGGGGATGATGCTTTCATGGAGAAAATCAAGCGCAACGAACGGCTGGCGGTGATGACGCAAATCCTCACCGAATCGCCCAACCGGATTTTCACCCTGTCTCATTTCTGCGACCTGTTTTCCACGGCCAAATCCACGGTGAGCGAGGACGTGGCCATTTTGCAGGATACGCTGCAGCGGTTTCACCGGGGGCAGCTGGAAACGGTGACGGGGGCGGCCGGGGGCGTGCGTTACCGGCCCATCGGCATGGGCGAATCGGCCCGGCCCTTCATTGAAAGCATCTGCGAGCGGCTTCGGGAGCCGGACCGGGTGCTGCCCGGGGGCTACCTGTATTTTTCCGATCTGCTTTCCACCCCCGAACTGGTCCAGGGCATGGGCAACCTGATCGCCGGGCAGTATTACGACGCCCGGGCGGATTTCGTGCTCACCATGGAAACGAAGGGCATTCCCGCGGCGCTGATGACCGCCCAGGCCCTGCGGGTGCCCCTGGTGATTGCCCGGCGGGCCACCAAGGTGTATGAAGGCAGCGCGGTGAACATATCCTATGTGTCGGGCCGGGGGGCCATCGAAACCATGTCCCTGTCCCGGCGGGCGGTGAAGGAGGGCCAGCGCGCCCTGATCGTGGACGATTTCACCCGGGGCGGCGGCACGGCCCGGGGCATGGCCGCCCTGATGCAGGAATTCAATGTGACGGTGGCGGGGGTATGCTTTGTGCTGTCCCTGGAGCATCCCAAGAACCCGCCCCTGCCGGGCACCAAATCGCTGATGCTTCTGTCCGATCTGCAGGCGGGGGAGCCTTTGTCCGTCCGCCCTGCCGACTGGATTGAGTAAACCGAAGGAGGCGGGCAATGCTTGCCATCGTGGGCCTGGGCAACCCGGGCGAACAGTACGCGCACAGCCGCCACAACGCGGGCTTTGACGTGATCGATATTTTATCGCAGAAATTGAATTGCCCGGTGAAAAAGCTGAAATGCCGGGCCACTGTCGGGGAAACGGTGATCGGGGGCCAGAAGGTGGCCCTCATCAAGCCCCAGACCTTTATGAATTTAAGCGGCCTCACCGTGTCCGACGCCCTGAACTGGTACAAAATCGCGCCGGAAGAAATGCTGCTCATCGTGGACGATATCGACCTGCCTTTCGGCCAGGTGCGCATCCGGGCCAAGGGCGGCCCGGGCACCCACAACGGCCTGCGCCACATTGTGCAGTGCACGGGCACGGGGGATTTTCCCCGGGTCCGCATCGGCATGGGCGCGCCGCCCCCCGAATGGGATCTGGTTGACTGGGTGCTGGGCAAATTCCGCACGCCGGAAGACCGGAAAATCGCCTTTGACGCTTACCTCCTGGCCGCCGACGCGGCCCTGTGCTGGGCGGAGCACGGAATCGACCTTGCCATGAACCGCTTCAATCAACGCCATGCCGGATAACGTATTGGATTTTCTGATGGCCTCCCCCTCGCTTCGGGAGGCTTTTCGCGCGCCCGAAAAGGGCGTGCTGGCCCTGTACGATATGGCCGAGGGTCAGCGGCCCTTTTACGCCGCCGCCCTGGCCCGGACGACGGGCAGGCAGGTACTCTTCATCGCGCCCTCGGACAGCGCCGCCATGCGCGCCGCGGACGACTGCGCCGCCTGGCTGCAGGGGGGCGCGGAGGTGCTGCCCGCCCCCGAAATCAATTTCACCCGGGGCGTGGCCAGCCGGGAAAACGCTTTCCGCCGCCTGGCCGTACTGGAAAGGGTGCGCACGGGAAACGTGCGGGTGCTGTGCGTCCCCGCCGACGCCGTGCTGACCCGTATGCCGCCAAGAGAACAGTATGAAAAACTGACGCTGCGCGTCCGGCCCGGTGAAGAAACCGACCCCGCCGCCCTCATCGCCGCCCTGGTGAAAATGGGCTATGAGCGGGTGGACATGGTGGAGGGCCGGGGGCAGTGCGCCCTGCGGGGGGCCATTGTGGACGCGTTCTCCCCTGCCGAGGCCGCCGCCGTGCGCATGGAGTTTTTCGATACCGAGGTGGATTCCATCCGCTCCTTCGACCCCATCAGCCAGCGGAGCCTGGACCGGCTGGAGGAAGCGGTGTTCTGCCCCGCCGTGGAATGGACGGCGGATGAATGCAACGCGCCTAAAATGCGGGACATGATCCACGCACAGGCGGCCCGGGTACAGAGCAGCCCGCTCCTTGCCGACCTGCCGCCCCTGCCCGAATCGGAGGAAGGGGAAGCGGACGCGGCCCCCGCCTTCCGGGTGTACGATACGGGGGTCAGCCGCCTTTTGCAGGACGCGGACCAGCTGGAATCCGGCCTGCAGCCGCCGACGATCGCCCTTTGGGCCGGGGCGCTCAATCTGCCCTGCGCCTGGGTGTGGGATTATATGGAGAACCCCATCATCCTCATCGACGACCCGGAGCGGGTGAAAGCCCGGTGCACGGACAGGGTTTCCGGGTTCCAGGAGGATTTCCGCCTGGCCCTGGAGCGGCAGGAGGCCGTGCCCGAGCAGGGGGCGCTGCTGCGTTCCTGGGAAGAGGCGGCGCAGGCCCTGCAGGGGCTGCCCGTGTGCACCATGCAGGATTTCCTCCGGGGCATGGGGGAAATGAAGCCGGGCGAAATCGTGCAGTTTCCCGGGGTCAACGCGCCCAAGTACGTGTCCCGGTTCAAGGATTTGGCGGGCGATTTGCAAAACTGGAAAAAGGAAAATTACCTGACCCTGCTTATGGCGGGGGGCGAAGCCCGGGCCCGGCGGCTCCAGTCCGCCCTGGCGGCCCTGGACGCCCCCGTGTTCCCCATGGAAGAAGCGGCCGCCCATCCCGAATCCGCGGCCATCCTCTGCCCCATGACCCTCAGCCGAGGCTTTACCCTGCCCGAAGCGCGCATCGCCGTGGTGGCGGACAGCGATATTTTCGGCGCGGGCTACCGCAAAACCCGGGCGCGCAAGACCTCCGGCGAACGCATCGAGGCCTTTACCGACCTGAAGGAAGGGGATTACGTCGTCCACGAGGCCCACGGCGTGGGCATTTTCCGGGGCACCGTGCGCATCCAGAGCGAGGGCACCTACCGGGATTACCTGCTCATTCAGTATCAGGGCAGCGACAAGCTGTACGTGCCCACCGACCAGTTCGACCGGGTGCAGAAATTCATCGGCAGCCCGGACAGCCCGCCGCCCCTCAATTCCCTGAACGGCAGCGACTGGGAACGGCAGAAGAAAAAGGTTCGGGCGGGCCTCAAAAAGCTGGCTTTTGACCTGGTGGCCCTCTACGCCGCCCGGCAGTCCACCCCCGGCCACGCCTTCGCCCCCGCCACACCCTGGCAGCGGCAGTTTGAGGACGCGTTTCCTTACGAGCTCACCCCGGACCAGGAAAAGGCCGTGGCCGACGTGGAGCGGGATATGGAAGCCCCCCGGAACATGGACCGCCTGCTCTGCGGCGATGTGGGGTACGGCAAAACCGAGGTGGCTCTCCGCGCCGCCATGAAGGCCGTGATGGACGGGAAGCAGGTGGCGTTCCTGGCCCCCACCACCATTCTGGCCCAGCAGCACTATTACACCATGATCCGCCGCTTTGCGGATTTCCCCGTGACCATCGAAGTGCTTTCCCGCTTCCGCACGCCCAAACAGCAGAAGGAAACCCTGGAAAGCCTGGCCCAGGGCAAGGTGGATATCCTGGTGGGCACCCACCGCATTTTATCCAAGGACGTGCATTTCAAGGACCTGGGGCTGCTCATCGTGGACGAGGAACAGCGCTTCGGCGTAGCCCACAAGGAGGCCATCAAGAACCTGAAAAAGCAGGTGGACGTGCTGACCCTTTCCGCCACCCCCATTCCCCGCACGCTGCACATGAGCATGGTGGGCGTTCGGGACATGAGCCTGCTGGAAACGCCGCCGGAAGAGCGCTATCCCGTGCAGACCTATGTGCTGGATTACAATGACGCCGTCATCCGGGACGCCATTTTGCGGGAAATCGCCCGGCAGGGGCAGGTGTATTTCCTTTATAACGAGGTGCGGCACATCGACCAGTTCGCCGCCCGCCTCCGGGCGCTGGTGCCCGAGGCGCGCATTGCCGTGGGCCACGGGCAGATGAAGGAAAGCCTGCTGGAAGACGTGATGCTGGACTTTTATGAAGGCCGGTTTGACGTGCTCCTGTGCTCCACCATTATCGAAAACGGCCTGGACGTGCCCAAGGCCAATACCATCATTATCTTTGACGCCGATCATTTCGGCCTTTCCCAGCTCTACCAGCTCCGGGGCCGCGTGGGCCGCAGCACCCGGGTGGCGTACGCCTATTTCACCGTGCGGCCGGACAAAATGCTCTCCGAAACCGCCCAGAAGCGCCTCTCCGCCATCCGGGAATTCACGGCTTTCGGCTCGGGTTTCCGCATCGCCATGCGCGATCTGGAGATCCGCGGCGCGGGCAATATTTTCGGCCCGGAACAGAGCGGGAATGTGGCCGCCGTGGGCTATGATATGTACTGCCGCCTCATTGAAGAGGCCGTACAGGAGGCGCGCGGCGCCGCAGGCAGCCCCGTTCCCGTGGAAACCGAAACCCGGGTGGAGCTGAAGGTGGACGCGTACCTGCCCGTGGAGTACGTCCGGGGCGAAAGCCAGCGGATGGAGGTGTTCAAACGCATCGCCCTCATCCGCACCCGGGACGACCGGGAGGACGTTATCGAGGAGCTCATCGACCGCTTCGGCGATATTCCTCCCGCTGTCATGAACCTCATCGAAATCGCGCACCTGCGGGGCATCTGCGGGCGCATGGGCATTTACCGGGTCAATTACCTGGCCGGGGCGCTCATCATGAAAATGCGCCCCGCCGCCGCCCCCGACCCCGTCCGCCTCTATGCAGCCCTGGAAAAAACGGATAAGCGCCTGCTCCTCTCCGCCGTCAAGGAGCCCGCCGTCCTCCTGCGGGACCCGCGGCTTGCCGTGGAAGATATGCTCAGGGCGGCCGTGCCCGTGATGGAAAAGGTCGAGGCCGCCCTGGCGGACGCCGATTCCGATGCGGACTGAGGACGAAGCAGGGGGCCTCCGCGGCCCCAAACCCTGCGCCAGGGGGATGATCCCCCTGGACCCCGCATTTGCGGAACGGGGTTGGCGATTGCTTCGGACTTGTGTGCCGCTGTTGCGTTTTGGTACGCGACAGCATGACGGCCCAGGGGCACAATGAAAAGGCAGGAAAACCTATCGGGAAAGCAAGCTTTCCCGCACGGTTTATCCTGCCTTTTCCCCGGAGGGCTTGCCCTCCGGGTTGGCGGCGTACCGCCGCCGTGCCCTGGGCCTGCGCGGGTGTTCTTCATTGCTTTCAGGTCGCGGGGCTTAATCGCCATCCATGTTCCGCACGCGGAAAGCTGCTTCGTATCCGTTATCCGAAACGCTTTGCAGGCAAAACAGAAGCATGCAGCGCTTCTTAACAATACTTCACACGCTGTGCGTTTCTCTGTTTCCGTTTGCATCGGGATAAACAAAACGCCTCTCGAACACAGCGGAAAATAAGTTATGTTTCGCTATGACGCTTTGCACACGGTAAGTATTTTTTCCGGCTTCAATCAACAGGCTCAACGAAACTTTCTACGAGTATAACGGAAAACGCGTGTTGCTTCTCAACGGCGCTTGCACGCGACAAGAAAATTTTCTGTCATCCATTCGCCGGGGCAGGGCGGCCATAGGCCGCCGCCCGGAGGGCTTGCCCTCCGGAGAAAGACAAAATGCCCGATCCGTAGGGCGTGCTTGCACGCTTCTCGGTCGGGCTTTTGGCTTTCGTGCTGCCCCGGCGTCTTTCAACGACACCCAAAACAGCTCCAGCGGCACACAAGTTTGATATAAACGCCTACCCCTGTTCCGCAGCCGCGGGTCCAGGGTACTCAGTACCCTGGCGGGTGGGTCCGGGAGGCGCGGAGCCTCCCGAGGGCCCCTGGCGGGGCTTGGGGGACGGGCAGTCCCCCAAGAATTACGCCTTCTGCGCCAGCAGGGCCACCAGTTTGTTGCTGCGCTCCAGGAAATCCTTCAGGTCGGCGGCTTCCAGGGGGCGGGAGGCCATGCGGGCCAGGTCGAAGAGCTGGCGGCAGAGGAGGGCCTGGGCCTCTTCATCCTCCATGGCGGCCAGGCCGCGCACGGTGGGGCAAAGGCGGTTGAGAACGAGGGTATACTTGGTGGGGAAACCGAAATCCTGGCCGTACATGGCGCTCATTTCCTTGTAGCGGCGCAGCTGTTCTTCCTCGGTGAGCATCATGGGCAGGTCATGGTCGGCCAGGGCCTCCAGTTTGACGGTCAGCTCCTGGTCGTTGAGGGCGTCGCGGAACATTTTTTCCAGCTGCGCCTGGTCCAGGTCCTTGCCCTCTTCGCTGTCCTCGGTGAGGCCGGAAACGTCGGCGTCCACCCGGACGAACTGCAGCCCGTCATTGCCGCCGCCGAACTCCATAAAGCTCATGAAATTCATGTCGATAAGGGTGTCCATCACGGCCACGTCCATGCCCCGGTCGGTATAGAGGGCCACGGCGGCGGCCTGGCGGTTGGGCTCGGTGGTGTAATAGACCTTCTTTTCCGCCTTGCCCTCGTTGCGGGTCTTGTATTCGTCCAGGGTCAGGTATTCGCCCTTGGTGGTCTTGAGGAGCAGGCTGGGCTTCACCATGTCATAGAATTTCGCGTCACGCACACAGCCGTATTTCACGAAGGGATGAATATCGTCCCAATAGGTTTCGTACTGCCTGCGCTCGGTATTGAACAGGCCGTTCAGCTTGTCCGCCACTTTCTTGGTGATGTGGGCGGAGAGCTTTTTCACGTACCCGTCGTTCTGCAGGAAGGAACGGCTGACGTTGAGGGGCAGGTCGGGGCAGTCGATCACGCCCTTGAGCAGCATCAGGAATTCAGGAATGACCTCTTTAATATTGTCCGCCACAAAGACCTGACGGTTAAAGAGCTTGATCTGCCCGTCCTGGCCGCCGAAATCCCGCTTGATCCGGGGAAAGTAGAGGATGCCCTTCAGGTTGAAGGGGTAATCCACGTTCAGGTGCACCCAGAAAAGGGGCTCTTCAAAGGTGTGGAACAGTTTCCGGTAGGTTTCTTTGTATTCGTCGTCGGTGCAGTCCTTGGGCGCCTTGAGCCAGAGAGGGTGCACGTCGTTGATGGGCTTGGCGGCCTCCTTCGCTTCCTCCTCGTCCGTGCCGTGGACGTGGGGCTCGCTTTCGTCCTCGCAATTGCAGTTTTCATCGTGATGATGTTCTTCCGCGGGCTTGCTCAGGTCCTCCAGGTAAATGGGCACGGCCATGTAGCCGCAGTAGCGCTCCAGCACTTCCCGCACCCGGAAGCTCTCCAGGAATTCTTTTTCCTCTTCCATAATGTGCAACGTCACCGTGGTGCCCCGCTCCGTCCGGCCGCCGTCGCGCATGGCAAAGGCCATGCCGTCCTCGCTCTCCCAAATCACGGGCGTCGCGCCCTCCTGCCAGGACAGGGTGTCGATGCTCACCTTGTCGGCGGCCATGAAGGCGGAATAAAAGCCCAGGCCGAAATGGCCGATGATGCCGCCCTTGTCGTCGCCGGTGTAGTTCTTCAGGAATTCCTCCGCGCTGGAAAAGGCCACCTGATTGATGTACTTTTCCACTTCCTCCGCCGTCATGCCGATGCCGTTGTCCGTGAAGCGGAGCTCGCCCGCCGCCTTGTCCACCGTCACGGTGACCCGCAGGTCCTCCCCCGTGTCGCCCTTGAGCATTTTGTACTTCGTGACCGCGTCGCAGCCGTTGCTCACCATTTCCCGGATGAAAATATCCTTGTCCGAATACAGCCAGCGCTTGATCACCGGCATGATATTTTGCGCGTGAATGGAAATATTGCCTTTGGTTTCCATGATCTATGCCTCCCAGGATCCGTTATTTTGGGTTTAAAAAGGCGCTTTTGCCCTTTCGCCCCTATTATAACACGCCCATTTTGAAAATGCAACAAAAATTTAGCACTCAATCAAAAAGAGTGCTAACAAAATGTCAGCAGGCGAGACCCCCGGGAGGCTCCGCGCCTCCCGGACCCACCCGCCAGGGGGATGATCCCCCTGGACCCGCGGTTGCGGAACCATATTGGCGATTGTTTCATGCAATGTGCCGCTGCAGCTTTGGATACGCGATAGCAAGACGGCCCCAGGGCACCCCAAAAAGGCAGGGAACCTAACGGGGAGAAAGCAAGCTTTCTCCCGCGCGGTATCCCTGCCTTTTCCCCGGATACGCAAGCGTATCCGGGCGGGCGGCGTTCCGCCGCCGTGCCCTGGGCCTGCGCGGGTATTCTTCACTGCTTTCGGGTCGCGCAGTTTAATCGCAATCCATGTTCCGCACGCGGAGAACTGCTTTGTATCCGTCCGGAACGTTTTGTGTGCAAAGCAAAAGCATGCAGCGCTTCCTTTTAATGCTTTGCTCACAGCAAGTTTCTCGGTTTCTGTTTGTATCAGGATAAACGAAACGCCTTGCGGACCCAGCGGAAAATAAGTTATGCCTCGCAACAACGTTTTGCACGCGGCAAGATGCTTTCTCGCTATCCCCACGCCGGGGCAGGGCGGCCATGGGCCGCCGCCCGGAGGGCTTGCCCTCCGGAGAAAGACAGAAAAATCCCTCGGGAGGGAGCTTGCTCACGCCCCGAGGGGTTTTCTGCCTTTCGTACTGCCCCGGCGTCTTATCACGATACCCCAAACAGCTCCAGCGGCACATTGTTAGAATATCACGCCCACCCCGTTCCGCAATTGCGGGTCCAGGGGGGATTATCCCCCCTGGTTCAGGGGTTTGGGGGCCGAAGAGGCCCCCAAGAAGGGGCCGGGGGCTGAAGAAGCCCCCGGGGGCCCCTGGCGCAGAAGTTGTCAGCGAACTATAATGTGTCGGGGTTAATGGGAAAATCCGACGGAGCAGGAAACCGGGAGGGAGATGGACGCGGCCCGACCGTTTTGTTTGAGGGAACATAATCAGACTGGTTTTCCAAATATTTTTCCGAAGAAGGAGGGGCCTCCGAAACATCCGGATTTTCAGGCGTCGGGGCATTCGCCTTTTCAAGAAAAACATAGTCGCTCATACGCTGCCAGGTCAGCCAGTCCACTTCTCCCGTTTGAGGAAGATTGTTCTGCTGTTGGAATTCTTTTACCGCTTTTTCTGTTTCCGATCCAAAGTTCCCATCCACATTAATATCCCATCCGATTTGGCAAAGCATACTTTGCAGAATTTTCACTTTTTCGCCAGCGTCCCCCATTTGGGCGTATATTTGCAAGACAGGTTCCGGGGCGAGCGTCGGCCCAATTTGCACAGAGACAGCGGGAAGCGCGGACAAAGCATCTGTTTGCCCCTGCAAATAGCCGCGTTGATATTCCTGCTCAAGGGTTTGCCTGTCTTCTTTTCCGGCCGAGAATCCGCTGCGATAGCCAAAATAACGGAAAAGAGCAGCGCTGCAGATCAGGCAAAAAAGCGTGGCGGCGGCTGCAAAAAGAATAATACGCTTGCCCTTCCGCCGAATATTGCTTACGGCGTCCTTATAGCCTTCCTTCCGTCCGTTCTCAAATCCTTCCCTTAAACCGTTTTGATAATATCGTTGACGGATTGCTTCCGGAGGCTGGGGCGGCTGCTCGCCTGACGACTGCTGCAGCCATTTTTCCAAATCATTGCTTGCCGCGAAAAGGACATTTTCCTTTTTGCAGTGGCTGCAATAGCTGCTTTTTCCCAAGGGCCTCCCACAGTATTTGCAGAACATTTTCCAGCCTCCCTTATTGCCTGGTCAGGGTGTATTCTCTGTTGGTCAAATAGCTTTTAAGACGCATTTGATTTTTGTTGTCGATCGTAATATCCAATAGTTTTATTCTTTGTTCTTTATTTTCTTCCTGGAAAAGCAGATCGCCATTCGCTATACTCCAGGTACCGTCTCCGGGATCTTCAATTAAATCGTAGATTGTATAGGACGCGTCTTCGTTTTTTCTGACTGTCATTATGTTATTTGCGTCTCCGTTGACCGTCCAGGAACCTACCATATAATCTTTTACAAAGCCAGGACTTGAAATGAAAAGTTCCGATGCGTCTTCAAAGCCAAGATTATCCAGCAAAAAGTTATAATCGTTGGCCGCTGCGCCGTTTTGATGGATGCGGCAGAGTGTCCGGTATTGATAATACCTGCCGGACATATTCTCTGATTTACTCAGCTGCATGGATGCGCTTTCATATCTTTTGCTGCGATAAAGACCGATTGCTATTTTCAGGTTATCTTCCGGAAAATTATTCTGAAAGCCGGGAATCATGCTTGAAAAGGCGGCGGCAGATTCCCAGTTTTTGCTTTCCAAAGAAATTTCCAAGCCAATGCCCGCAACGGCAAAATATGCAAGAACAATGGCTGCGAACCAGGCAATCACCCTGAGGGGCAAAGCAATCTTTTTGTACTTAAATGTAATTCCAGGCAGGTTCGGTTTTCCTGTTTTGTCAAAGGTCACTTCCCCGGAGGACGGCCCGACCAGACGATAGCCTTTTATTTTTTTCGCATAAATTCTTTTTCTTTCGGAGGCCTTGCCGGTATATTCTTCCTGAAGAAGCACTTCCGAATTTTTCACATTGACATAAAGAATCCGGACGGGGACGGACGAGGGGGGCGCCGTCCCTTCGTCATGAATGATTTTTTCGTCAGGAACGATTTTTTTGATTGTTTGGGGATACAGGGGCAATTGGGCGCCCAACACCTCGTATGCCTGACGGCAGGAGAGCCTTTTTTCCGGGTCTGCCGTAAGCAGCCCCTGAATCAGCTTTGAAATAACCTCCGGAAACTTTGCCGCGTCGAGCTGCGGCTTATTGCCGTTATAGATATACTGGCCGATGGTCTGATCATTCGGCTTTTGGGGAAGCGTGCCGCACCAAAGATAATGAAAAATAATACCCAGCGCAAAATCATCGATTTTTTCCGTAAGCGGAATATGCTCATGGGTATATTTCGCACAAATTTCCGGCGCCCAATAAGCGGGATCGCCGCCAATATCATCCGCTTTTTGGGGCGGATTGGAATTGAAATAGCTGCCGTCGAAATCAATCAGCCGAAGCCTGCACGCGCCGCTTTGGGGATCCTGGTAAAACAGAATATTATTGGGCTTCATATCCGCGTGCACGATGCCCGATTTATGCACATCCATCAACGCCAGCGTCAGTGTGCGCATCAACACCAACCGCTGCCACTCGGATAATAAACAGACCTGCTCCGGTTTGATATTTCCATGAAAATATTCGGATATTACGCAAATGTGATATTGATAAACAATGATTTCCTCCGGAACAATCATGGCTTCCGAAGAATTCCCTGCCCGAAGGGCGTCGTAAAGCCGCCTGTACCGTAATTCTTCGGAATGAAAAAAATGAAGACGTGTTTGAAATTTTTCCGGCGACAGGTGCAGCACCTCGGAGGGGTAGACCGGCTTTTGGAGTTTCTTGATAAAATACTCCTTTCCGCCCTTTTGCGCGGAACACCACTCTGAAGTGCCTGCCTTTTCAGTTGTAAATTCCGAGGTTTGTTTGTAGAGCCCGATATCTGTCATATCCGTTCCTGCATTTCATCAAAAATCGTTTGTTTTTTATATGCTTGCCATTGCCGGTTGACCATGGCTTCTTCCGCTTCCGGATTGTTTCCGGCAGAATTGAGCTCATTGATCAGCCTGCCAACATATTCAAAGCGTTTTTTCAACGCATTCCTGATTTTCGCGTAGGAATTCCAGCCATAAAATGCCAGAAGGCACGTACTGTCATCGCCTGTAATTTCACGGATCCTCTCTTCAAAACATTCCTCAAAAGAAGCGATGGAATCAGCGTCCATTATCGCCTTGAGCAATAAATATTCAAAATCCATGGGCGAACGCACAAAGCCGAAAATACCGTCCGTAGCGCATAAAACCGCGCATGGCAGGGAGATTTGTATTTGCCGGGCGACAACCCAAAAAGGCTTGTCCGCGTTCAGCAGGTTGGAAAGCGGCGCGTTTTCTCTCAGGCTTTTTAACGCGTCCGGCTCGCCGCGGGAATCGTCTTTTGTCAGCTGAACGAGGCCGTATTCCGGCGTCAGGTAATACACCCTGGAATCCCCGGCGTTCAGTGCCGTAAGGGTTGGCCGATTCGTATCCGACATATGCATCATTGCAATGGCGGCCGTACAGGGAAAGGATTTTACCAGTGAACCGGCCACGCCCATCGGAGCGCAGCTTTGCTTGAGCTGCTGCAAATGGGCTTCCGCCGTATTCTGAAAATTGTCGGCCAGAAGCTGCGGCTGACTGAGAAGGGGCGGAAGGATCCCCTGAAACCAATTCTGAAATACGCCTGCCATACGCTGCGCGGCGACGAAAGCCCCCGTGGCGTTTTTAAATTCGGGATACTTCCACGCGCCCGCGCCCCCGCAGCCGTCAAAAACCGCTAAACCATGAACGTCCGGCCGGGCCAGATTATAAGCAAACGCATCTTCGCCCTTGATTCCCCTTGGCTTGCAGCAAACCTGCGCAACGCTGTCAAATACATCCCCGATATTCATATCCACCTCAGTTCGATACGCTGTTGACGATCGTATCCAGCATAACCTGATAGGAAATATCCTGAAGGCCGGTAGATTCTTTTGCCGTACGGATCACAACGCTGTCCCAATTTGTGGAAATGGTATTCCAGAAGGAAATGTTGGGCGCAAACAGCAGCAGGCGCTTTGCCTGATAATCCATTTCACCGGCATTTTCGGGGCCGCCCCACATATCAGACAGCTCTCCAAAGTCCGCCGGCATTCCCTTTTTGGGGTAATTCTCTGCGGCCTTCCCATGCCCCAGGATGTGTGCGGGCGCATCCGTAAAAAGCGCGATAATATGGCGGCGCTTCCAGCCGTCCTTGCACCAATCCGACCGCATGGCAAAAGCCAGCGCTTCCAACCCGTCCTCCGGCTCATCACCGCCGCCGTTCGCGTGGATGCTTTCCACAAAGGTATGGAATTTTTCCTTTTCATCCGGCATCGTAAGGAAAGGCGAAACATACATGGCGTCTTTCTTATCGGCAAGATAATCGCCAAACCAGATGACCCTTATCCGCATCCGTCCCACATGTTTCCCCTCCGCTTCCAGGGACCTGGAAATATCGCTGTACAGGTTCAGCGCGTTTTTCTTGACGGTATCGATAATGGGGGACATGCTGCCCGTTTTATCGATACAAAGGCAAATATCAATATTGTAGGATCCGAACTGTCCGCTTAACATGCTGTATCATCCTTTCATGATTGGCGTAATATGGCGCGGCCGACGGTGCAAAAGAAGAATTCTTAAGAGCGCTTTACAAGGTCATCTTCCCCAGCCGGGTGCATTCCTTCCGGAATCGGGTTGGCGTGACGAACGGGCGCCGGTTCCGGGCCGCGTTTTTCACCGCGCTTTTGGCGGCAATTCGTGCAGAAATTGTCTTCTTCCGAATTGATATGGCCGCAGGATTCACATTTCCATGCGCCCCGGCGAGCGCCGTTTTCGAAGGGCAGGCCGCATTCCGGGCAGGTTACCGCAAGAGGATCGCTGCACACATGGCCGTTTTTGCAGACGCGGGGCGCGCCGGAAGGAGAAGGCGCGCCGGAAGACACGGGCGCGGCGGGGGTTTCGGTAAGCGGGGCGCCGCAAATTGAACAAAAGCCGAGGGTCGGGTCTTTGATGATATGTTCGGATGGGTTCCGCGAGCAATACATGGGCTTCGCCGAAGATGCTTTTTCCGGCGCCGGTTCCGGGGACGGCGGCGTGGGGGCGGGCGGCACGTCTTCTTTCAGGCGCACACCGCATACCGTGCAGTACAGATCGCCCTGCTCGTTTTGTCCTCCGCAATTGGGGCACTTGACTGTAATTTTCATCTTTCTGCCTCCTTTTGTGCTGTTTTTGTATAAGATTTGTGCAATGTCATTTCCCGTACTCTCTGAACCGGAACCTGAATGGCGGGTAATTTCCCGTCCGAACAATCGCTTCGCCGATGCGAAGATTTAATATATCGTGATCCTCCACAACATAGGCTTCCCGATACTGATCCACCATTCCCTTTGCCCGGATGCCGGAATCATAGGATGTAATCCGCCCGTTTTTTCCGTTGAGTTCTTTGAAGAATTCTCGGCTTTTCCCGTCGTTCAGCCGGAAACAAACGGTTGTGGAAAACCCTGACAGAAGGCTGCCTCCGCGATCTTCGCCATAGGCGTCGTAAATCTGGCCGACATTCTGCGCACCCACAATAAAAGAGGTTCCCAGGCTTCTGCCAAAGTTCACGCCGTCATCAATATGATTGAGCTGGGGAAGGAGGCTGAACTCATCCATTACAAAATATACTTTTCCTTCATTCCTGCGCCTGCACAGGGCTTCCTTAATCGCTAAATCAAACAGCAGCCGGTAAATTGGCGTCAGTACGCCCCCGATCCCCAGATCATATTCCACAAAGACCACCTTGCCCCCCTTTTGCCGGACAAGATTTCGCATGGAAATGCTGCCGTTTTTTGCGAAATTGCCGATAAACAGCTCGCGGGTCGCGCTTTGCAGTTCGCTGATCACGCCCAATGTCTGGCCGGATCTGGGATCCTGGATATACGGGATCATCCCCATAAAATCCGGATATCGCATGAGCAGCTTCTTCATGCGTTCGCTTGTAAGGGTTTGCAGCATACGCAGAAGAGAAGCGTTGTTTTTCCTTTCGTCGCGGTTATTCGCACGGCAGAGATGCAGAATCATGGCGGTCAGCAGATCCTTTCCCGCATTCGGGAAAAACGGCTGCGACGTTCTGATCAGGCGATCGCAAAATATGGCTTTTGAGATTTCGGCCGCGTTTTCATCCCAATGGTCGTCAATGGTGACTTCGCCGAACAGATTCCAGTAATCTGTATGATACCCATTGGTTGCCCGTTCGTCATTGCTGATAACGACGTCTCCGGGCCGGTAAAATTCTTTATAATAGTCCCCCTTCGTATCAAAAAGAAACATCACGTCCTGCCGGGTCATATTCATTCTCAGATTGCCCAGCAGGCAGTTCATGGCATTTGTTTTGCCCGTTCCGATTGCCCCAAGCAGCAAAATATGCTTGCTCAACGTATCTTCGCTGATAGGCCATGCAGCAGGCTCGTTCAGATCATTTGTGCCGATAAGGCCGAATCTGGCATTGCTTCTGTCAACAGGAACATTGGAAAATATCCGGTTTCCGTACAGAATTTTTTCTTCCATCATGCTCTTCTCCGATTTTTACATGGATATGTCGTTTTCCATGTCTTCGCTTTGCCCCTGATCTTCATCCACAGCAACTTCCCCGTCCGTTTCCCGCGTGGGAGAAGCGCTGCTTTCCCCTAGTCCTTCTTCATTGGCCGTATTTTGCGCCGGTTCCTCGGCCTGCGCTTGGGCTTCCTCCGGCTCTTCCCACTCGGCGGGTTCCTCGGCCTGCGCTTCGGTTTCCTCCGGCTCTTCCCATTCGGCGGGCTCCTCGGCCTGCGCTTCGGCTTCCTCCGGCTCTTCCCATTCGGCGGGCTCCTCGGCCTGCGCTTCGGCTTCCTCCGGTTCCTCCCACTCGGCCGGCTCTTCGGCCTGCGCTTCGGCTTCCTCCGGTTCTTCCCACTCGGCGGGCTCTTCGGCCTGCGCTTCGGCTTCCCCCGGTTCTTCCCACTCGGCCGGTTCCTCAGCCTGCATTGTTTCGCTTGCCGTTTCCTGCTCCTGCGCGCTCATCTCAGCATTCTGTGCGTCGTATGGATGATCCAATTGTTCATTTTCATTACTGCGATACAGCGCGTCGTATTCCAGAAACACATCTCTTGTGCTTGCGTATCCTTCTTCGTCTTCGTTTTCCAGCGAAGTGCCCATATTGCGCAGCAGGCTGCCCATGGTTGATTTGCATTCATACGACCGGTTCATGACTTCGTCGCTGTTAAAGTAATCGTAATACTGATAAAAGTCCTCCGAACTCATGGGCACGTCCCGCAAATCTGCAGCCAAGGTTTCGGCCTCGCTTCCGCCCAGGGTTTTTGCCTTTTCGCGGCCCAATACGGGAGCGGTTCTTTGGTTTTCCCAATCGTATTTCGATGCCATGCCGTTTTCCTCCGGGGTTTCCGTTTTGGACCCGCTGTCCTCGTGATTTTGCCCCAGGTGCAGCGCGCGGGACGCACGGTATTCTTCCCTCCTGCGCGCGCCGGATTGCTCCATTTCCGGGGTGGCGTCATGATAAGCGGCCTGTGACGCATCGTATTTATCCGTCAGTTCAATGATTTCCTGTTTGGGAATTTCCCCGTCCGGCGACGGAATAACTTTGCCGCTCCGAACATCAAACCGTCCGTTGGGGTTTACGCTTCTGGGGTCCGCTTCATGAACGCCGTCAAAATGCGCGATGGAAGGCAGCAGCTGAATGTTGTCCGGATTTCCGGCATACTCCGGGTAATCGTTTACGCTCAGCATATGGGAGCCTTCAAAGCCTGAAACCGTTTTTTTGCTTAATAACTCCGCCTGCTGCTCAACCGACCAATCCCACGTTCCTTTTCCCTGACGCACCAATTCAGCTTCACGCTGCCACGCCTGCCTGACAGCGCTGCTTCTCAAAGATGCCAGCGCATCCTTGGAATATGCGTTGATTTCATGACGGCCGTTTTTTTCCATAATCGCGTTCTCCGTTATGGCTTGTGTTTCCGTAAAAGCGTTTGGGAAACGGCGGTTTCCGCGCGCGGCTCAGGCATTGATTATTTCCATTTGTCAATTGCTTTGTCGCCAAGAACCTTTAAGTCGTAGATGCAGGCGCCGATTTCTTTCAGCATAACGGTCGTTTCATTCGTCGGCTTAAACTGAAACACAACGCTGGAATAGTTCTTTCCGAAAAGCCTGCCCAGCACATTCACATTCGTTTCCAGCGCCGGTCCGCCTACGGAACCATGAAGAGAGAAAAGAAGCGTGGGTTTGAAACTTTTGATGAGCACAAGCGCCGCAACGATCAGGCAGATAATTCCGGGCAGGGGGAAACCTCCGCCGCCAAACTGCGATCTGACCGTCATAAGACTGATGCCGAAAATCAACAGTACCAGGCAAAAGATCAACCCGAGAACCGAAATGGAACGCATCATGGTACATGAAGTGCCATGAACGGCGTCAATGTTGATTTCGTCGATGCAATTGGTCTGCATTCCCATCCAATGGGATTCTTCGTACCGGATGACCCGTTTATTGGTTACAATCACATCAATGGAGCCCTGGCGCAGGGTATACTGCCCGATCTTGTATTGTTTTACGACTTGTTCGCCCATCCCCATGGCAATGCCGTTGGGCATTTTTCCACTGCCTCCGCTGCCGAAAATGGACGCCATATCAAAGGACGACATATCGATTTTTACGCTTTTGCCGCCGGAAACGGGCGATCCGCCCCCGCTGACGCTTCCGCCGCCGAAAACTGTACC
Organism: uncultured Clostridia bacterium; assembly: GCA_947624355.1. Taxonomy (GTDB): domain Bacteria; phylum Bacillota; class Clostridia; order Christensenellales; family Aristaeellaceae; genus RUG563. The sequence goes on from CANQKI010000026.1 coordinate 20,177, forward strand.
GCAGGTTCCGCAGAATTTCGGCGCTGTTTCATATTCCCGTCCACACTTGGGACACCGTACCGCCATTTCTATTCCCCCTTGCATGTAATGATAATTTTATGCATTTAATTTTATAATATAAATTTTCGTTTGTCCATAGATGAATGGGAAAATTCACCTTTTTTCTTCAAATTTTGACAGACAGAAATCCTTTTGAAAAAAACAGGCACTGCATACGGATGCGCCGCCAAACCGCAGCGTGATTTTTCCTGAGGCCTTTCCAAAGAGCCCTGCAGGAGCCGGACATCCGGCGGCAAAAAAGCCCGGGATCTGTGCCGGGCAGGTGTCAGGTCCTTTCGTTTCAGGTGAATCCTGCGGTTATTGCGGGAATCCCGTCTGCCTGAATTTCCCTGTGTACTTTTTTTGTTTGGGCACACCCTTTGGCATAAAAACGCACCCCGTCAGGCATTCCTCCCGGGGTGCGTTTCAGCCCCGGACAGGGGCCGGTTTTTTATTTTTCCGCTTCGATCGGACGCCGGTTATTGCGGAAGGCTGATTCCCGCTTCCTGGACGCACTCCTGCAGTTTATCCAGCGCTTCGACGATTTGTTCCGGTTTATGCTCGGAAATGACGCAGAAACGAAGCCTGGCCTTGTTTTTCGGCACGGCGGGGAACACGGCCGGGGGCACGAACACGCCCTTTTCCCGCATCTTATTGGACAGCAGGAAGGCGTTTTCATCGCTGCCAACCAAGACGGGAACGATGGCCGTTTCTTTGGCCAGGCAGGTATTGAAGCCCCGCTTATGGGCCTCTTCCACGAAGCAGCGGATATTCCGGGCCATTCTTTCCATAATGGAAGGATCGCTGCGCAGGAGGCGGATGGAGGTCAGCGCCGCCGCGGCCAGGGGCGGCGAAATGCCCACGGAGAATACGAACCCCGGCAGGCTGTACCGCATATATTCGATGATGTTCCGGCTGCCCGCCAGGTAGCCGCCGCAGGCCCCCAGGCCCTTGGACAGGGTGCCCATCTTGATATCGATGTCGTTGGGCTGCAATCCGAAATATTCATCCACGCCGCCGCCCGTTTTGCCGATCACGCAGGCGGAATGCGCCTCGTCCACCATCAGGAAGCAGCCGTACTGCTTCTTGATTCGCACGAACTCGGGCACGGGGGCAATGTCCCCGTCCATGGAATAGGCCCCCTCGATGACGATGAGCACCTTGGCAAAGCGGCTGCGCTGGGTGCGCAGGATGCTTTCCAGCGCGGCGGTATCGTTATGGGGGAAGGGCTTTGCCAGGGCCTGGGACAGGCGGCAGCCCTGCTCGATGGAGTTATGGGCAATGGCGTCGTACAGAATCAGATCCCCCTTGCCGCAGAAATTGCCCACGCATGTCACATTGGTGGAATGGCCGCCCACCAGCACCAGCGCGTCCTCGGCGTGCTTCCAATCGGCAATTTCCCGTTCCAGTTCTCCGTGGAGGGATTTTTCCCCCGCCAGCAGGCGGCTGCCCGAAGCGGAGGTGCCGTACTGGTCGATGGCCCGCTTGGCGGCCTCCCTGACCTCGGGCCGGCCGGACATGCCCACATAATTGTAGCTGCCGAAATTGAGCACCCGCTTCCCGGCCATGTTGCTGGTATCCAGCAGGGGCGAATCATGGCAGACGAAATAGGGATTTTCCTGGCCGTCGTGCATGAGGGCTTCCCGGCGCTTTTCAAAATCTTTGAATTCGGGCGCGTCCTCAAAGCGGGTGATGGGGGTGACGGGGCCCTGCTGTCCGGGCCTGGTGGAAACGCCGTTCAGCCGGTCGGCCAGCAGGCGTGTCAGGCCGTTGACGGTGGTGCACTGGCCGTATTCCTCGGTGGGAATCATCACATCGAACATTTCCTCGATTTTGAGGCTCATGCCCAGCACCTGCAGGCTGTCGCCCCCCAAATCATCGATGAAGTGGGCGTCGTCCCGCACCTGCTCCACGGGAATGTCCAGGGCCTCGGCATACACCTGGCGCACCTTTTGCCGGATAGAGGCCAGCTGATCCTCTTCCCGGGATGCGGGGGCCGCCGGGGCGGGGGCGTTTTTCCGGGGGGCGGGCCGCTCCCCGCTCTCATTTAACTGCATCATCCGGCACCGCAGTCTCCCTTCTTCCAGCTGCTTTTTCAGCGCCAGGCGCTTGACCTTCATGGTGCTGGTCACGGCGAATTTTTCCGGGGAAATCGCCACCCGGGTGACCCGCTTGATGGGGGGCAGGGCGGCGTTCAGCCGCCGGGCCTGGGCCAGCACCCCGGCCACGTATTCTTCCTCCTGCCACCGGGAGCCCAGGTTCAGCGCCAGGGTAATGTCCTCGTACCGCACGTTTTCCTTCTTATGGCCGGGCAGGTGGGGCATATGCCCCTTCTCGTGGGTCTTGTCGTTCCAGATGCCCAGCACGCAAATCTGCTCCGGCCCCTCCAGGGCGCTGAAGACCTCCTCGATTTCGTCGGGGTACACATTTTCCCCCGATTCATTGATAATCAGATCCTTGGCCCGGCCCTCCACATACATACGATTGCCTTTTTCCAGCCGCACCACATCACCGGTGGGGTACCAGCCGTCCTGGTCCAGGGCGGGGGGCAGCAGCTTTCCATCCGCCAGCCGTCCGGTATGCACGGTATCGCCCCTGATGAACATTTCGCCCCGGTTGGGGGCCTTGCCGTCGGGCTGCACCCTGTATTGGGCGCTGTCCAGGGGACGGCCCACCGAGCCGGAAGTGCGGGTGAACAGGTTCAGGGACAGTTCCACCGACGTAACGCCCGTTTCCGTCATGCCAAAACCCGCCACGGTGTAGTACCCCAGGGCGGACAGGGTGCGCATCTGATCCTTGGGGGTATGGGCGCCGCCCAGGATGACGCAGGAAATATCGGGGCCCAGCAGCCGGGCAACGACCTTTTTAAACAGCACCCGCCGGGCAAAATCCAGCCCCGGGCCGGGAACGATGGCCTGCATCGCCAGGGAAAGCCCCTTGCCCGCCCGGAACACCGCCCGCTTGAGGGCGGGCTCCTTCGCCACCTGCTTTTTCAGCCCTGCCGCCAGGTGATTGGCCAACAGGGGCACGGCAATCAGGTGGGTCACCCGGAAGCGCCGGGCCGTTTCCAGAATGGTCTGGGGGCTGCGGTCTTTCAGATAGATATTTTCATAGCCCAAAAAGTGAATCCACAGCAGGCACACCATGAACCCAAACACATGATGGAAAGGCAGGAAAGCCAGGTTCCGCCCCGGCTCGTCGGCAATGATGCGTTTGTTGTTCCGGTAAATCAGTTCGGAATTGAGCACCTGGCTGCACACGGCCTGTTCGTCATAGACGAAAACGCGGCTGGTTTCCGTGGTGCCGGAAGTGCAAAGCGCCACCTTATGGCCGAATGCCGGCCTGAAATCCCGGGGCGCGGGCGCGGCATGGGCCAGTTCCTTCGCGGAAAAGAGACGCACGGTTTCGGAAAGCTTCGGGGTCTTCTCGGCAATCAGCGCCACGGCCCCCGCCTGTTCCAGAATATAGGCTGTCATATCGTCGTGCAGGGTAAAATCCACCAGCACAGCGTTGAACCCGGCGGCAATCACCCCCCAGAACAGCGTGAACCAATCGGGGCAGGTATCCAATTGAATGCCGATAAAGGAACCGGGCTGCCGGTCTTTCAGTTCCGTTTTAAGCTGCCAGGCACAGCTGCGGACACGCCGGTCGTATTCCTCATAGGTGATGACCCGCTCTTCCTCTCCCTCCAGATACCGGGCCGCTGCCCGGTCCTGATCCTGGCAAATGATTTCATATAAATTTTCCAGCGTCATCTTTTCCCGAAGACGGGCGCTGCGGTCTAAAATGATGCTCACAGGTTACTCCCTCCCTGAAATCCCAAATGCCTCACTTTTTCTTCCTGTAGTAAGAACCGATGATGCTGTCAAACAGCGGCGCGGGCAGCACATCATGGAGAATCACCGCCAGGTGCTGATCGAATTTGGCCACCCGGAGCCGCCGGGGCAGGCGCTTCTTTTGCAGCGCCCGGGCAATCTTCCGGCCCAGGGCGTCCGGGTCGCTGCCGTTATCCTCGTCCTTGGCAATACGGGTCGCGGCCGCCTCAAAATGCCCCCAATAGGGCGAATCCGGCCCCATGGCCCGGGAATGTTTCCGATAGGCCTGGGCCCCGCTTCGGTGATCCCCCGGCTCCACCAGCATCACCTCAATCCCCAGGGGCTTCACCTCCAGCGCCAGGCACTCGGAATAGCCCTCGATGGCGTGCTTGCTGGCGGTATAGGCCCCCTCGAAGGGAATACCCAGCAGCCCGTTGATGGAAGAAAAATTCACAATGCGGCCATGTCCCTTCTCCCGCATGACCGGCAGCACCCGGGAAACCATCCGCGTCATGCCCAAAAAATTCGTTTCCATCACCTGGCGGATTTCATCCGTCCCATAGCTTTCGCACGCGCCCAGGTTCAGCAGCCCAAAGCAGTTCACCAATATGTCGGGCGGGCCGGCCAGCGCCTCCGCTTCCGCCGCGAACGCATCGACGCTTTCTTCCTTCGTTACATCCAAAGGCAGGCAGTTTTCGCAGGGCCGCTTTTGGGGATCCGCAAAGGACCGCGCGCCGGCCACCACCGTAAACCCCGCATCCCGAAGCGCCAGCAGCGTATGCAGCCCCAGGCCGCTGGACGCGCCCGCCATCCATACCGTCGGCATCCGCTTTCCCTCCAGGTTCGGAAAATCATGGGATCATGAAGTTCAGGATTTTTGCAAAACAAAAATCCGGGTCACCGGGCCGCGTATGCGAACACGGCGACACATTATTATACGCGAAAATCGTATAGAATGCAAATCGTATTCTTTTTTTCTCTCCCCGCTTTGTGTCCTGTTTGTGTTGTAATCCAACAACAGAAATCCGCGTCGCGTGTGAAACATGGAAAAATGCATAAGGCGACAGCGTAACCTCTCCCGGCGGGCGAAACATAACCGGCATTTAAGCAGCGCACATGACAGCAGCAGGGAACCACCCGCGCAGGCCCGGGGCACGGCGGCGGAACGCCGTCCGCCCGGAAGGCTTGCCCTCCGGGGAAAAGGCAGGGTAACCGTGCGGGAGAAAGCTTGCTTTCTCTCCGTCAGGTTCCCTGCCTTTTCCGGGTGCCCTGGGACCGTCATGCTGCTGCATACCCAAAGCTACAGGCGCACAGCTCAACTTTCCTAAGCTAAGCCAGTTCGCCAAAAGTGGGGTCCAGGGGGATCGTCCCCCTGGTGGGGGGCCGTATCCCGCCGCCGCCTGTGGCGGATACAGGCGGGCGCAGGCCAAGGGAGGGCCTTTGGCCCGACTAAGCCCCGAGGACAGGCGCAGCCTCCGCAGGGGCTGTACCCGGCGAACGCATTTATGCGTTTGACGGGCGTGGAACCAATGAGGCAAGGAGTGCGGCAAGCGGCAGCGCAGACGCACGACTATGTCGAATTGAGGACTGAGGGGCGAAGCCCCCTGAAGCCCCCCTGGTTCGGATGTCCGGGGCCGAACAGGCGCCCAAGCAGCCTCCGGGGCCCCTGCTGTTCCCAAACGAAAATGTTTTTGGTTTTCCGGCAGGAAAAAAGGAGGGACGCGTGGAATACGGAATTTGGGTAAGGATGAGGTTTCTCTTTTAATGGAAGGGACGCTGTCCTCTCTGCCCGCACCTCGACGCCTGAATTTCAGGGAGAATGGAGGAAATATCGGATGGACATGGTGGAACGTGGGCAGGCCGTGGCCGAGGAAAAGGCCGCCGTCCTGCGCGGGAACAAAGAGCGCGCCGCCAAACAGCATCAGGAGGGCAAAAACACGGCCCGGGAGCGGATCACCAAGCTGTTTGACGCGGGCAGCTTTGTGGAAATGGACGCCCTGCGGACGGACGCCAACCTGGCGGCCGGTTTCGGCACGGTGAACGGCTGCGCGGCCTATTGCTTTGCCCAGGATTACGCGTCCTGCGGCGGGGCCATGACGAAGGAGCAGGCCGAAAAAATCATGAAACTGCTGCATATGGCCCAAACGGTGGGCGCGCCCGTGGTGGCGCTGCTGGACAGCGCGGGGGTAAAGATCACCGAGGGCGCGGCGTCCCTGCCCGCTTACGCGGGGATTCTGCGGGCCATGGCGCGGCTTTCCGGCGTGTGCCCCATGATCTGCTGCGTGATGGGCCCCTGCACGGGGCTGGCCGCGCTGCTGACCCAGGTATGCGATTTCACGATCCAGGTGAAAAAGACGGGCACGGTGGCCCTGCATTCCGCCCTGGTCATGAACAGTGAAAAAGGTAAGGAAAAGTCCGCCGAACAGCTTTTCGGCGCGGAGACCATGGCTGCCCAGGGCGTGTGCGCCATGACGGCGGACAATGAAGACGCCGCTTTCGCCCAGGTGGCCGCGCTGCTGGACCTGCTGCCCGCCTGCAATATGGAGGACGCGCCCCTGACGGAGGGGGACGACCTGAACCGCCTCACCGTCTGCGAAGACGCGGGGGACGCCGCCGCCCTCATGGCCGACCTGGCGGACGAAAATAAACTGACCGAGCTTTACGCCGCGTACGGCGACGCCGTGAAGACGGCCCTGTGCCGCATGGGCGGGCGCACCTGCGGTCTGGTGGCCACGGACAATGCGAAGGACGGCGGCCGCCTCACCGCCGCCGCCTGCAAAAAGGCCGCCCGGTTTATCCGCCTGTGCGACTGCTATCATCTGCCCATCGTGTCCCTGGTGAATACGGACGGGCTCAGCGTGCCCGCCGTGGACGGGCAGGGGGACCTGATCCGGGGCGCGGCGGATTTGTGCTTCGCTTATTCCGAAGCCACCGCCCCCAAGATCGCCGTGATTACGGGCAACGCCGTGGGCGCGGCCTATGCGGCCATGGGCGGCAAGGCTTCCGCCGATATGGCTTATGCCTGGCCTGACGCCATGATCGCCCCCCTCACCGCCCAAGCCGCCGTGCAGACCTTTGACGGCGAAAAGCTGAACGCGGGTGAGAGCCGGGAAGACCTGGAAAAGCAGTATCAGGCCAACTGCGGCGCGCTCTTTGCGGCGAAGACCGGTATGGTGGACGACGTGATCGAGCCGAAGGAGACCCGCAAGCACATCCTGGCCGCCCTGGAAATGCTCATTTCCAAGCATGACGTGAACCTGCCCAAGAAGCACGGCAACCTGCCGCTGTAAAGGGGGAACCGCCATGGACAGATTGATGCTGGGCCTTTCCACCACGGCCATCGGGATTCTGGTTGTATTTTTCGGACTGGTTATCCTCATCGGCTGCATTTATGTCATGACCCTTTTTACCCGCGGCAGGGACAAAAAGCCCGCTCCGGCCCCCATGCCCAAGGCCGTGCCCGTGCCCGCGCCCGCCCCGGTGGAGGAGGCCGCCGCGGAAGCGGAGGATGACAGCACGCTCATCGCCGTGATTTCCGCCGCCATCGCCGCCGTCTGGCAAAGCGAAAACACAGGGTTCGTGGTGCGCCGGGTGCGCCGGGTGCAAAGCGGCTCCGCCCGCGCCCGCGCCGCCCGGGACGAACAGATTTTCAGCCACCTGTAAATATAGAAGGGAGATAAGCAATCATGCGTAAGTTCAATATCACCGTCAACGGCGTCGCCTATGAAGTGGAAGTGGAAGAAGTGGGCGCCGATGCCCCCGTTTCCGCCCCCGCCGCCGCTCCGGCCGCGGCCCCCAAAGCCGCGCCCGCGCCCAAGGCTGTCCCCGCGCCTAAAGCCGCCGCCCCTGTGGCCAACGGCACCAAGGTGACCTCCCCCATGCCCGGCACCATTCTGGACGTGAAGGTGCAGCAGGGCGCCCAGGTCAAGAAGGGCGATTTGATCATGGTGCTTGAAGCCATGAAGATGGAAAACGAAATGCTCGCTCCCCAGGACGGCACCGTGGCCCAGATCAACGTGCAAAAGGGCGCGTCCGTCAATTCCGGCGACGTGCTGTACGTTCTGAGCTAAGGCGCAAACGCCGCCCCCTGACCCTGCCGGGAGAGTATATAATCCGGCGGGGCCCCAAATGAAAGGAGAGCGCATCCATTCATGCAGTCTGTGAATATTCTGCAGACGCTGGGCTCCCTGGCGAGCGAATCGGGCCTGGCCCAGTTCATCCGGGATCCGCTGGCCATTGTGATGGTGGGCGTAGCCTGTCTGCTGATTTATCTGGCCATTGTCAAGAAGTTTGAACCGCTGCTGCTTTTGCCCATTGCCTTCGGCATGCTGCTGACCAATCTGCTGGGCAGCGAAGTGTACCACGAGGCGCTGTTTGCCGGCGGCCACGCCAACTGGAGCCTGTTCGGCGGGGCCATCCTGGTGGATTCCAAGGACCTGGCCAACCTGGCCGAACTGACGGTGAACAACGCCGGGGCCATTCTCAACGCTTCCGGCAACGTGATCGGGCAGATCACATCCAATTTCTCCGTGGGCGCGTACCTGGACGCCGCGGGCCGGCTCCTCAGCGAAAGCGGCGAAATGATCGTGGAATCCGTGCCCGTCATCATCAACGGCGCGGGGGCGTACCTGAGCGACGGCGCGGTGTACTCCGCCGCCGGGGCGCTGCTGGCCGCCGCCGGGCAGACCATTACCCCGGGCCTGCTGGACTACCTGTACCTGGGCGTGAAGCTGGGTATTTACCCCTGCCTGATCTTCATCGGCGTGGGCGCGGGCACGGATTTCGGCCCCCTCATTGCCAACCCGAAAACGCTGCTCATGGGCGCTGCGGCGCAGCTGGGCATTTTCCTGACGTTCGTCGGCGCGTCGCTGCTGGGCTTTACGCCCTCCGAAGCGGGCGCTATCGGCATCATCGGCGGCGCGGACGGCCCCACGGCCATCTGGCTGACGGGCAAACTGGCCCCGCACCTGCTGGGCCCCATCGCCGTGGCTGCCTACAGCTATATGGCCCTGGTGCCCGTGATTCAGCCTCCCATCATGCGGCTGCTGACCACGAAGAAGGAGCGCATGATCGTCATGGAGCAATTGCGCCCCGTGTCGCATAAGGAAAAGGTGCTGTTCCCCATTGTGGTCACCATCCTGGTGTCCCTGTTGCTGCCCTCGGCCACGCCCCTGGTGGGCTGCCTGATGCTGGGCAACCTGATGCGGGAATGCGGCGTGGTGGAGCGCCTGAACAAGACCGTGCAGAACGAACTGATGAACATCGTGACCATCTTCCTGGGCATCACGGTGGGCGCCACGGCCACGGCCCAGACCTTCCTCCGCCTCCAGACCCTGGAAATCATCGCCCTGGGCGTCATCGCTTTCGGCTTCGGCACGGCGGGCGGCATCCTGCTGGCCAAGCTGATGAACAAGCTGACGGGCGGCAAGATCAACCCCCTCATCGGCTCCGCCGGCGTATCCGCCGTGCCCATGGCCGCCCGGGTTTCCCAGGTGGAGGGCCAGAAGGCCAATCCTGCCAATTTCCTGCTGATGCACGCCATGGGCCCCAATGTGGCGGGCGTCATCGGCTCGGCCATTGCCGCCGGCGTGCTGCTGAGTATGTTCGGTTAAGGAGGAGAGTAACATTATGCCTAAGGTCAAGATTACCGATACCATCCTGCGCGACGCGCACCAGTCCCAGGCCGCCACGCGCATGCGCATTGACGAAATGCTGCCGGCCTGCGAAATGCTGGACAAGGCGGGCTATTTCTCCCTGGAGTGCTGGGGCGGCGCAACTTTCGACAGCTGCCTGCGCTTCCTGAACGAGGACCCCTGGGAGCGCCTGCGCACCCTGCGCAAGGCCCTGCCCCACACCAAGCTGCAGATGCTGCTCCGGGGCCAGAACATCCTGGGCTATAAGCATTACGCCGACGACGTGGTGGAATATTTCGTCAAGAAATCCATCGATAACGGCATCGACATCATCCGCACCTTTGATGCCCTCAACGACCTGCGCAATATGCA
>CANQKI010000027.1 GCA_947624355.1 uncultured Clostridia bacterium
GCGGCCTCCCGGCCGGCGATGCGGGCGGCGACGCCCAGCTTTTTGTTGAATTTATAGCGGCCCACGCGCATAAGGTCATAGCGCTTGTGGTCAAAGAACAGGCTGCGCAGCAGGGCCCGGGCGCCGTCCTCCGTGGGCGGCTCGCCGGGCTTCTGGCGGCGGTAAACCTCCAGCAGGCCCTGGCTCTGGGTCTTGGCCGGGTCGGAGCGGGAAATGGTGTCCATCAGGCGCTCGTCTTCCCCCAGCAGGTCGATAATTTCCTGATCGGTGCCGTAGCCCAAAGCGCGGAGCAGCACGGTGATGGGCAGCTTGCGGGCGCGGTCGATGCGCACCCAAAGCACGTCGTTGCTGTCCGTTTCGTATTCCAGCCACGCGCCCCGGTTCGGGATGATCTGGGCGGAATAGAGGTGCTTGCCGGCCTTATCGATCTGCACGTCAAAATACGCGCCGGGAGAACGCACCAGCTGGCTCACGATGACGCGCTCCGCGCCGTTGATGATAAAGGTGCCGTGCTCGGTCATGAGCGGGAAATCGCCCATGAACACTTCGGATTCCTTGATTTCCCCTGTTTCACGGTTCTTGAGGCGAACAAACACTTTCAGCGGGGCCGCGTAGGTCAGGTCCCGCTCCTTGCACCGCTCCACGGAATTTTTGGGCGTGCCGTCCAGCGAGTAATCGACGAACTCCAGCACCAGATTTTCGCTGTAATCGGTGATTGGGGATACGTCGGCCAGCACTTCCCGGAGGTCTTCCTTGAGGAACCGCTCATAGGAATTTTTCTGAACCTCGATCAAGTTGGGCATATCCCGGATTTCGTCGATGCGCGAGAAGCTCATGCGCTTGCGAAGCTTCCCCATTTGGACTTCGTGCACCATAAATGCCATCACCCCTTTATTCTGCCCAGCCCCGGAAAAAAGCGTATATGGCCCCTACCCCCCGTCGCCTTTGGGGCTTTTGCCCCCGCGGCCGATGGGTATAGCCATACTTCCGCATCCTAACGATGCTGATGCAATCATAAAGTTTACCACATTCATTGCAAGCTGTCAACGTGTTTTTGCCTCTTTTTTCATCTTTTTTGCATAAATTTTCCCTTCCCGCCCTTTGACAGCGGGCTTTTCCTCTGCTATACTGAGCGTGTATGGGCATGGCCCGGAAAGGAGACGCCGGATATGGAAAAGGCAAAAGTGTATTTTACCAGAAAAATCACCCCCGAAACGGTGGTGAAGATGTACGGTCTGTTGGGCGTGCAGCTGCCAGGTAAAGTGGCCGTGAAGGTACACTCGGGCGAGGAAGGCAACCAGAATTACCTGCGGCCCGCTTTCATGCGGCCCATGGTGGAGCATGTGAAGGGCACGGTGGTGGAATGCAACACCGCCTATGACGGCGAGCGCAATTCCACCGAAAAGCACCTGAAACTGCTGAAAAACCACGGCTGGAACGCCCTCTTTGACGTGGACCTTATGGACGCCGAAGGGCCCGACCTTTGCCTGCCCATTCCGGATGGCAAGGTGCTCAAAGAAAATTTCGTGGGCAAGAACCTGAAAAACTATGATTCCATGCTGGTGCTGTCCCATTTCAAGGGGCATCCGGCCGGCGGTTACGGCGGGGCCCTCAAGCAGCTGTCCATCGGCTGCGCCTCCACGGTGGGCAAGTGCCTCATCCACTCCGGCGGCACAGTGGACGACCAGACCGTCGTCTGGGACCATATGGCCGAGCAGGACATTTTCTGCGAATCCATGGCGGACGCCGCCTCCAGCGTGGCCCGGTTCTTTGAAGGGAAAATCGCCTACGTCAATATGTTGTGCAACCTGTCCGTGGACTGCGACTGCTGCGCCGAGGCCGAAGACCCCTGCATGGCCGATATTGGTATCCTGTCCTCCCTGGATCCCGTGGCGCTGGACCAGGCCTGCATGGACCTCATCCGCTCCTCCGACGATCCCGGCCGGGAGCATTTCCTGGAGCGGGTGGATTCCCTTCACGGCACCCACACCATCGACGCCGCCGCCGAACTGGGCTTCGGAACCAAGGATTATGAGCTGATTTCCGTCGACTGACAATCCAAAAAATTCCGCCGGACAGGAGCGTATTCTCCCGTCCGGCGGTTTTTTTCATGCATCATCATGCGCGTCAGCGCCCGAACCCGGCCTTGCGGAGAGCCATCGCTAAGGGCGGCACGATGAGAATATGGCAAATGATGCCCGGCCAGGCGTCCAGCACCGCGCCCGTCAGGAAGGCCTGGAAGGTAAACGCCCCCGAGCCGAACATGGTCAGCGCCCAGCGCACCGCGCCCCACACCAGGCGGCCGCCGATCATGGCAATGATCAGCGCCGCGTACAGCGCCCAGTTTTTCCTGGGCAGCACGGTCACCATGAGCCCGGCAATGGCGCCGTAGGCCGCCAGCTCAAACATCATGCCCACGCCCGTGGGAAAAATGGGCGGCATCCCGAAAAGCAGGAACCGGAGCGGCGGCGCGATGAACCCTACCGCCAGCGCCCAGGGCCACCCGCATGTAAGGCCGCACAGCAGCACCGGAATGTGCATGGGCGACAGCTTGCTGCCGATTTCGGGAATCTGCCCCGTCAGGAAGGGCAGCACCAGGCACAGGGCCAGGCACACCCCGGCCATGACCATCCGCTGAACGGAAGCGACGGCCTTCGGCTTGTTTTGCGAAGATTGAACGTTGACAGCTGTTTTTGACATTTCTTTTTTCCTCCTTTGCGCAAAAAGGCACGGCCGCCTTTGCAGGCAGCCATGCCTTCATGACATGCTTTTTCACCTTGGAACAAAACACCCCGCCGGGCTTCGGCCCGGCCCGCCGGCTTCATGCCGGTCAATCCATGGATGATTATAAATCAGTCTTCCGTTTCTGTCAAGACCCGGATGCGGTTCACCGTTTCGGCAATGAGCGGGCGCAGCGCCGCGTCCCCCGCCCCCACGATGATGTTCCGGCAATGGTTCACGGGCAGCAGCAGCTTCAGCGCCCCGCTCTGCCCCACGGCCCGGGCCATTTTGGGGGTGATCTCCCCCAGCAGCGAATCGGCAATGGCAATGCCCACCGGCCCGGCGATCACCCCGGCGTCCCGGGCACACACGACGACCGCGTTTTCTCCTGTGGCCCCCTGATGGGCGCCCGCCCGGAGCATGGCCGCCGTGGCCGTACCGTTGGTGCCCACCGCCGTAATGACGCAGGGTAAATCCGCCGCCCGCAGCGCTTCCACCAGCTGGCGGCCGATGCCGCCCCCCTGCCCGTCCACGATCATGACATGCAAAGGTTCTTTCATCTTACTTACATCCTCCGGAAAAAAGCGCCGCGTTTTTGCGGCGCTTATAAAAAATCATGAATTATTCTTCCTCGTCCGTCACTTTTCTTTCCCGGTGCGCGGCCCGGCGGCGGCGATGGGCGGGAGCCGCTTCATCGGCAGACGCTTCCGGGGCGGGCGTTTCTTCCGCGGAGGCATTTTCCGCAGGCGCTTCTTCCGCGGCGGATTCCGCCTTTTCGGGCGCGCTTTCTTCGGGCTTTGCTTCGGAACGGGAAATACGGTAACCGCCTTCGCCGTCGCTTTCAGGCATGTTTTCCGCCTTCGGGGCGCGGAGAATGGGCGTTTCGTTCGGGTCGTGCATCATGCGTTCGTGAGGCAGCCCTTCCACTTCCAGCGGCTCTTCCCGGTATTCTGCCTCCGGCGTTTCTTCCCCGGCCTCATTCTCGTAATCCTGGGCGGGCTCGGTGTAATCCCGGCGCTCGGCCAGTTCGAAATGATCGTAGGCGTTCTTTCTGCGGATGGCCTTGTACAGCCGCACCCCGGAGCCCGCCAGGAACAGCACCGCGCACACCGCGAACAGCGCGCCCAGCGCCAGCGCCACCGTGCCGAACGCGCTCCTGGCCTGGCCCAGCACCGCGTCCGCCGGGGCCGCCGTCACCAGCACGGGCGGGGCCACCGTGACGATGGGCACCACCGTGGGCGCCACAGTAGGCGCGGCATAGGTAATCTGCAGGGTGTTGGAATCAAAGGTGACGGTATTCTGCATGCTGTCCTTCACGCTGGCCGTGAAACGGAATTTACCCGCCTGGGAAATCCGGGCGTCTCGCTCGATCACCGTACTGGCCCCCGGCTCCAGCTCGGCAATGGTGGTGATAGCCATATCGCCGTGGGTAATGGCGATTTTTTCCGCCTTCACGTTGCTGTTGTTGGTCACGGTCAGGGTAAAGTGCACGTCCGCCGGGGTCTGATGGATGGTCTCCTGGTCGCAGGTCAGGTTCAGGGAAAGGAGCATGCTCTTTTCCGGATCGAACACGCCGATGGTCAGTTCCTCCGCCGCGTTCAGGGTATTGGTGTTGCCCGTATTGTCCGGCAGCGTGGCCGACACCTTGAAGGTGGTGGGTTCGGTCAGGATAAAGGCCTTTTCCTGCGTTACCGTGGTGTTGGCCGGAATGGTCAGGTTGGAAAGGATTTCGCCCTTCTTTTCGTCCTTGACCGTTACGTTGGAATAGGTGATGTTGCCCTCGTTGGCAAAGGTAATGACCAGCGTGGCCGCTTCCCCGATATTGACGCCCGTGCTGGGGGAAGACAGGGTGATTTTCAGGTTGGGCTTGGCCAGGGGAATCACTTTTTCGTCGATCGTCTGGGTGGTGGAATCCGACGCGCCTTCGGCCTTATAGGTGATTTCGGCGCTGGACGTGATGTCGGCGTTGCCGATGCGGCTGGTAAAGGTCAGCGTTTCCTTTTCGCCCGGGGCCAGGGATTTCACCGTCTGGGCGTTCCGGGAGATATTTTCCTTTACCCGCACGTTGTTCAGATTCACATTGCCCGCGTTATACAGCTCGTAAACCACCGTCGCCGTGCCGCCGCTGCGCACCACTTCGGGAGTGATGGTGCGGTTTACCTCCAGGGCCGCCCGCTCGCCCGTGAACTCTATCCGGGCGACTGCCATCCGGCTCATTTCCACCAGGTCGCCGTTTTCGTCCTCAATATGATATTTTACCTGATAGGCAAACTCGCCCGCGTTGAGCTCTTCCTGGGTTACCTTCCAGGTACCCTCCCATGTGCGGAAGGAGCCGGCGGCCAGGATATAAGAGCCGCCGTCGCCGAACCCGGTGACCACATTGCCCGCCGGGTCGTAAAGCGTGACCGGGTCGATCATATCCCGGTCGCTGGTGTTGGCCACCCGGAGCGATACCTGAATATCCCCCGGCGCGGTCATGGACTGGGGGGTGATTTCAATGGAAAATTCAATGGGATCCTCCGCCGCCAGCGCGGGCGCGGCAAACAGCAGCATACAAACAGCCGCCAGCAGCAGAACCCATACGAAACGTACATTTTTTCGGGCAAAATTCATGCTTGCCCCTCCCTCCCTCCAGGCAGACCGCCCAGGCGGCGCCGGGAGATAAATATCCACTCTTATGCATTTTAGTGCAAAAATGCGCGTATGTCAAGCAGACAGCACGGTTTCCCGGCCAAAGTTTCATAAAATTTACAAGATTTTGCCTTTTCACTGCCCCGCTGCCGGACGGGCGCAGCCTTTTGTATCATGGTACGACAAAGTTCAGCGCATCGCTGGCCTCGGGCACGTTCACATAGGAATCGGGCACCTGGCCCACGATGATGGATTCCGCAATGAGCACCTGGCTCTGTAGCGCCACCTCCCGGCCCCCGGACGGAATCACCAGCCGCACCGTGGTGTTCAGCGACAGGTAAATTTTGTGCCGGGTCTGGTTGATGCCCGCCGACTCAAACTCCGTGGAAAACGCCGCCGATACCGCGCTGACCGGCACGATCCGCACCGGAATCTCCGGCCCCAGGGCGGACAGGAACGGAATCCCCAGCGCCGCGCCCAGCGGAATCTGCACGCTCTGCGCTTCCGCGCTGGCCAGCATTTCCTGCGCCCTGAGCGCCGTGGACGTGGCCAATTCGTTCATCCGCGCCGCGTTGGCCTCCAGCATGGTAATCTTCCCCTGCTGATCCGCGCGCACCGTCATCATGTCCGCATAGGTCACCTGCCCCGCCATCTTCTCCTTGGCCGCCTCGTTGATGTACCGCACCGCCATGGCTTCCGCCCGGGCATACGCCAGGTCCAGAATCACTTCCTCCAGGTTCTTTTCCAATATCATTCCCAGCGCCGACAGCGCCAGCATCCCCATCACCAGCCACCGGATTACCCGCCGCAGCCCCCGCCGTTTTCCTTCCCGTTCTTTCTTCATATTGCCCGCGCCCTCCCGGGCTATTGTATGCGTATATCGGCGCGGTTTTTACCCGGGGTTCTCTGGGGCTCTGCCCCAGACCCTGCCAGGGGGATGATCCCCCTGGACCCCACTTCCGCGGAACGAGGTTGGCGTTTACTTCAAACATTGTGCCGCTGTAGCTTATGGATACGTAACAGCATGACGGTCCCAGGGCACCCAGAAAAGGCAGGAAAACCTATCGGGAAAGCAAGCTTTCCCGCACGGTTACCCTGCCTTTTCCCCGGATACGCAAGCGTATCCGGGCTGACGGCGTTCCGCCGCCGTGCCCTGGGCCTGCGCGGGTGTTCTTCATGGCTCTCGTATTCCGTAACTGAAACGTTTCCCATGTTTCGCACGCAACAAGTCTCTTTACTGCCGATTGTATCGGAATCAACAAAACGATTTGCGAGCGTAACAGGAAACAAGTCACGCTTCGCAACAGCGTTTTGCACGCGACAAGGCGCTTTGTCGCTATCCGTTCGCCGGGGCAGGGCGGCCATAGGCCGCCGCCCGGAGGGCTTGCCCTCCGGAGAAAGACAAAATGCCCGATCCGTAGGGCGTGCTTGCACGCATCTCGGTCGGGCTTTTGGCTTTCGCGCTGCCCCCGGCGTCTCTATGCGGCACCCAAACGCACCAGCGGCACATTGTTCGATCTACACGTTCCCCCCCGTTCCGCAACCGCGGGTCCAGGGGATTCAATCCCCTGGCGGGTGAGTCCGGGAGGCGCGGAGCCTCCCGGGGGCCCCAAAAGCGTCACGGCCGGCCGATTTCGGTAACGGTATAGCCCGCCCTGGCGAGCAGGTCGGCCACGCCGCCCTCGCCCACGATATGGGCCGCGCCCACGGCGATGAGGGCTTTTTTGCCCTCGGCCAGGTACCGTTTCGCGTTCTCGAAAAAGCCCTGATTGCGCTCCGCGTACATTTTTTCATCATAGGCCGCAGTCGCGTCTGCGATTTCCGCGGGCACGCCCTCCGCGTCGCCCTGAAAGAGCAGGGAGAGGGATTCCTCGTCTCCCTGCCGCCAGGCGTCAAACAATTGTTCTGCGGCAAGGCAGGCAGCTTCAGGATTTTCCAGGGTTTCCCGCAGCTGATAATCGGCCAGGGCGTCAGGCATGGAAAGGAGCAGATCCATCTGAAACTCCACCGTTTCCAGGGCCTCAATGGGCTTTCCGTCCGCATAAGCCCGGTTCAGCAGATACATATCCACGCCGTTATCGCTGCTGAGGCCGAGCTGTTCATAGGTCATTTCCTCCGCCAGGGACACCCAGGCGGCTACCCGCATCCGGTTGAGAATTATTTCGCTCTGCCCCAGTTTTTCCACGCCCAGGGCATAGGCTTCGGGGGAAAGATGGTTTTTCGCGCTGTCGCCCGCAGGGTACATCATGCCCAGGGAATAGGTGAGCATCTGCTGGGCATTGCGCATCATGCCCGCCACATCCGCCTCCACGGCCAGCACATCCGCGTCCCGGTACGCATTTTCCACGGGATCGGACAGGGGGTACATGTCCGCGTTCCCGATATGAATGGTGCCCAGCAGATAGAGCGTATGCCCTTCCCCGTCCGTCACCTGATACAAAAGGGGCGCGGCCTTTTGCGCGTCCTCCGCCAGCACGGCTTCGCTGCGGCCCAGTCCCATCATCATGGGCAGCAGCAGGGCCACGGCCAGCACAGTGATTCTTTTCATTCCCCTCATTCTTTCTCTCTCCTTCTTTTGCGTCCTTTTTCAGGGGCAATCGCTGATGATATCCAGACAGCTGCCGTCCACATAATACAGGCACACGCCGTCGACGGCCATGGCCAGATGCAGCGCGTCGTAGGGATAAAAGGCCACTTCCCGGGTCGTTTCGGCGTTCTGCAGAATGATTTTCGCCCGGCAGTCTCCCGAAACCGTATATCCCTCCCGCACCCTGCCGGCCGGGGCAATGTCGTTTAAACGCACATACCAGGAAAGGAAGGCCTGGGCGTCCGTTTCCACGCCTTCTTTGAAAATCACGGCGTCGTAAAGGGTATTTCCGTATTCGTCCGTCTGGATTTTGCCGTTCTGCAAAAGGGCCTCGACCATTTCCACCCGGTAATCCGCCGTCTTTTTGTCCGTTTCAACGCGCAGGTTATCCAATTGATTGACCAGGAAATTCACGGGCTGCCGCAGCAGAAATTCCTCCGCCGTCAGTTCCTTCCAGAAGCCGAAAAGGAAATTGCTGGCCTTGTACACCCGGCCTTCCCACGCCGCGTACACACCGCTTTTTCCCGTTTCCGCCCCAAGGAGCAGGGTATAGGTGTGCTCCGGCAGGGTATAGGAAAGGTCGTTGCCTTCCGCATCCTTGCCGGACACTTTGGTGGCGGCCTGAGTAATTTCCACGGTGAGCACGGGGTCATCCAGGCCCAGGGCCGCCAAATCGTTGTCCGCCAGCGTGCCCAGGCAGCTTTCAAAGCCCATGCTTTCGATGCTGCTGAGCAAAGAATCTATTTTGTTCCCGTCCACGGGATAGGCAAAGGGCGCGTCCATGCGCCAGCCCACGGCGGCGCGGCAAAGGTCCAATGTCAGGCTGCCGGAAATCCGGACCCGGTCGAGAAAATCCCCCGTCAGCTCGGGCTGATCAAATTCGATCAGGTACCACATATCGTGGAAGAAATCCTCCACATACGCCCGCAGCACGGTGTACACCTGCCCTTCCCCCCGCAGGGCGGCGTAATACTGGGGTTCTTCCTCAGGGGAAAGATCGCCGATCAGCAGCTCCGCCTGCGTTCCGTCGGTATAGGTCACGGCCACCCGGGCATAGGGATCGGAAAGGCCGAAATCCGCCATCGTCAGGCCGCCCTCCGCCGTGTCCGCCACCGCCAGCGCCGTTTCCACCCGGGACGCGGCGTACAGGATTCTGTCTGTCAAATCTTCAAACAGGGGCGTATCCTCCCGGCCCAGCAATCGCAGCCCGTTTTCGGTGACCACGAGAGGATAGGGATTGCCGTCCGGCGGCGTAATGGCCACGGCGGCGATTTCCTCCTCCGGCCGGTCCAGCAGGAACCGGTTTGCCTCCGCAGGCCCGGGGTCGGGCAGGGGATAAGGCCGGTTCGCCCACAGCAAAATCAGCCCGCCCAGCAGCACGGCCAGCAGGCTGAGAAGCAGTACCGTTTTTTTCTTCAGGGCGCGGGCGCGCCGGTGGGGCACTCGATCCATCACAGGTTCCTTCTGGGCCACAGCACCAGCGCCGCGGCCAGGAGCACCAGCAGCGGCAGCGCCACGGTCACAATCACGGCGGGGGTCAGGGACGTAAGGGCCAGTTCTTCCCGCAGCACGTTCTTGGGCAGAATATCCAGGTTCACGGGAGTCTTGCCCTGGAGGGAACGGATGACCTGCAGCAGGAAGGCCGTGGAATCCGTGTTGTTCACCGTCCAGTAATCCGTAAAAGCGGTGGCGTTGCCCATAATGAAGGCATGGGACACGGCGCCGTCGTCAAACATTTTGTCCGCCCACAGGGCTACGGGGAAGCGCCCCGTTTCGTCCCCCGCCTGCCGGTCGGACACGCTGAGGCCGTCGGTGTAATCCCGGATATAGGCGTCCCCGGTCATGAGCACGGGAAGCAGGGTCAGGTTCGGGTCTGTTTCCTCCGGCAAACGGAAAGCCCGGGCGCCCGCCAGGAGCAGCAGCGTTTTGCCCCCCGAAATCAGGGGCAGCGTGGCGTTGGTTTCCTGCATGAAGGGCATCAGGTACACGGGCGCGTCGCCGTAATAGCTGTCCGCCGCGTCCTCCATGGCAATGCACAGGCCGGGATAGGGCTCCATGCCGTACAGGCGCAGCAGGGAAGCGTAGTTTTCCAGATCGGTGGGATCGGAATACTGGGAAAGGAAGAAGAAATCGCCCCCCGCCCGGGCAAAATCCATGAGTTTTTCCAAATCGCTGTCCCCAAAATCATAGGCCGGGGAGAGCACCAGCAGGGGGCTTTCGGGATCCAGGACGCCGGACTGCAGATTCACCCGCTCCACCAGATAATTGGCCGACGTCAGCGTTTCCTCCAGCACCGCCGTATCGGCCGCGGTCAATTCCCCATGGCCGGTAAGAATCTGGAGGCGGGGTAATTCGTCCTGGGTCACGTACAGAATGGCCTCGGTGACGCACTTTTCATAGGATACGGCGGCCTCGCTGAACGTGCCCGTTTCCATATCGTATTCGTACACGTAATAATCATCCTCGGTCAGCACCCGGGCCCGGCCGGTATCCGGGCAATGGACGATGAGGCAGTCCCCTGTCACCTCGTTTTCGCCGATGGCGTCCGAAAAGCGGGTGAGCAGCACGGGGTTTTTCACGAGGCTCTCCCTGGAATACGTCACCCGGGGGGATTCCGCCGCGTACCTTTCCAGCATGTTCATCAGCGTATTGTTCTGCCCCTCCGCCGGAATGACGCAATAGATGTGCACGTCCTTTTCCAGCCCGGCAAGCACGTTGTCCGTCACCTCGCTGTGGGTGGTGGCGGCGTTGAAGGAAAAATCCCGGGCCAGGGCATACCGGCTTTCCACGGCGTCCGCCGCCGCGCCGATCAGCAGCACGCACAGAATGACCGCCCCCGTCAACGCGGCCGAAAAGCCGCCGCAGCGGAGCTTGCGGTTTTCAAGGAGGCTGTGCAGTTTTTCCTTGCATTTCTTCATAGCGTTACGCCTCGCTCCAGCGGCGGGCGTCCAGCACACGCACGCTCAAAAACAGCATTATAAATATGAAGAGGAAATAATACAGGGCGTTGGAAAAGCGCAGCTGCCCCTCCCCGAAGGGCACGAAGCGCTGGTAGAGGCTGATGAAATTCAAAACCGCCTTGATTGCGTCCACCGTCACCGCGGCGGACAGAATATCGGCCAGCCACACCATCAGGTTGGCCCCCAGCCCCGCCACCACCGCCGTCATCTGGCTGCCGCAGAAGCAGGACACGAAGAGGTCCAGGGCGATGAACGCGCAGCCCTGAAGAATCAGGCCCAGGTAAGCCGTCAGCGTTTCCCCCAGGTACAGTTTTCCGTACACCGCCACGATCAGCGCGTACATCAGGGACGCCCCCACCGTGCAGAGCAGCACCGTCACGGCCGCCAGGAATTTGCCCAGCACCAGGCCGCTCAGGGAGCAGGGAGAGGAAAAGAGTATCCGGTCGGTGTGCTGCCGCCTTTCCCCCGCCATGAGCCGCATGGTCAATACCGGGGAAAGGAGCATCCATAAATAGCTCAGATTGCCGATCAGGCTCAGCATGTTTCCCGACCTTGCCGCCAGGTTGCCCACGCCGAAAAAGACGCTGCCCAGCGCCAGAAACACGCCCATAAACACGTACGCGGCGGGCGTATAAAAATAGCTTTGGATTTCCCGCTGGAAAATGGCGCCCATAAACAAACATCCTCTCCCTGTCACTCCGCACGTCTGAACCTTCGGTTCATCCGCGCAACTTAGGTAAATTTCTTGTGTGCGTTCCGGCGTGGCTACGCCCCGCCTCCACAAAGTTCTGCACATCCGGGGCTTTGGCCCATCTGCCCATTTCAGCTTCGTAACTTTGGGGATGCATGAAGGGGCCGCCGCCCCTTCATATGTAATCCGCAGGACAGGCTGCGCCCGTCAAACGCGCAAGCGCGTTCGCCGGGTACACGGCTGCGGAGCCCTTGCGGGCTGTCCTCGCCGTTAGTCGGCCCTACGGGCCTCCCTTGGGGTTCCCCGGTCCGAGGAGAAGTCAGAATGACTTCTACCTATATCATTTTCCGGCCGTGAGCGTAGCGAACAGGAAAATGATGCAGCCGATGCAAGAACGCTTCAGCGTTCTTGCATCGAGGTTTTATTCTCCCGTGACCCGGAGAAAGATTTCCTCCAGGCTGTCCTCCACCGGGGACAAACGCAGGAGGGGGGCCTGCATGCCGGAAAGCAGACAGAACAGCTTCCGCTCCACCGGCGCGCCCTCCCGGGCCGTCAGGATCACCCGGGTGATTCCCGGCTCGCCGCCCCGCTCCACTTCGGCCTTTTCCACGCATTCCAGGGAACGGATGGCGGGAAGCAGCGTATCCTCGCCCCCGGCGATGACCGCCCGGAGGCGTTTGTGCCCTTGGCGCAGGGCCTGCAGCGCGCTATCGCAGATGACCTTTCCGTGGTGCAGAATCACAATCCGGTCGCAGACGGACTGGACCTCGCTCAGGATATGGGAGGAAAAAATCACCGTGTGCTCCCCGCCCAGGTCCCGGATCAGCTGGCGCATTTCGGTCACCTGCCGGGGGTCGAGCCCGGCGGTGGGCTCATCCAGGATAATTACCTCGGGGCTGCCGCACAGGGCCTGGGCCATGCCCGCCCGCTGACGGTAACCTTTCGACAGGTTGCCGATTTTCCGGTCCAGCACATCCTTCAGCCCCGTCCTTTCGGCCACCTGCTCCACATGGGCCGGAATGGCCGAAGGGGCTGTTTCCTTGAGCTCGCAGGCAAATTTCAGGTAGGCCCGCACGGTCATTTCGTCGTACAGGGGGGCCTGCTCGGGCAGATAGCCAATCAGCCGCTTGGCCTCCCGGGGCCGGGTGAGCACGTCGAAGCCGCCGATAGAGACGCTGCCGGAAGTGGGGGCCAGGCAGCCGGTCAGGATGTTCATAGCCGTGGTCTTGCCCGCGCCGTTCTGGCCCAGCAGGCCCAGAATCTGGCCCTTTTCCGCCGTCAGCGTCACGTCGGTCAGCGCCTGATGGCTGCCGTACCGCTTGCACACCCGGTCAAAGACGATCATGCCGCGCCCTCCACCTTTCAGCTTTTGTAAAAGTTATTATAACACACTCTTTCTCCCGTTTCCATGAATAAATTGAAAACTCCCTGCGAACATTCGGCAAATAAAATGCGCCGTTGCAATCGCGGGGAAATGCTGTTATAATGAAAATAGAAAATACGATTACTGATCTCGGAGGCGATTTTCCATGCGCAATTTCGTTCTGCTCGTCATGGTGCTGGCCCTGTCCTTTTCCCTGGTTTCCTGCGCCCACGCGGCCGACGCTTCGGATGCGGTGAACAATTACGAATCCCTGGCCAAGCTGTGCGAAAAGTATGGGTTCAAACTGGGCTCGGTCATTAACTACAATCAGCTCAACGACGCGGAATACTTAAAACTCATGGCCAAGCACTTTAATTCCCTCACCGCCGGGAACGAGTTCAAGGCCTATTCATTGCTGAACCAGAACGGCTGCCAGAACGCCGAAGACGGCATGCCCGTCATGAACTTTTTCCAGGCGGACCAGATCATTGCCTGGGCCCAGCGCAGCGGCATTCAAATGCGGGGCCATGTGCTGGTGTGGGACGCGTACATGCCCGATTGGTTCCTGCGGGAAGGGTATCAGAACGGCAAGCCCTTTGTGGACGCCGAAACCATGAAGGCCCGCCTGCAGTCCTACATCGAGCAGGTGATCACCCACTTTGAAGAAAACTATCCCGGCGTCATTTACGCCTGGGACGTGGTCAACGAGGCCATCGGCGACAGCGGCGCGGACTGGGACGCCTCCGACGCCCGCCATATCCGCACCACCCGGGGCGGCGTATCCAACGTGTTCCGGGATGTGCTGGGCAATGATTACATCGCCCTCGCTTTCCTGTACGCCCGGGACACCGTGGAAAAAATCGGGGCGGATATCAAGCTGTATTACAACGATTACAACATGTTCCAGCCCGGCAAGCGGGACAGCGCCTGCGAGCTGATCAAAAGCATCAATTCCTTTGCGAAGGATGACCAGGGCGAATACCGCCGCCTGGTGGACGGCGTGGGCATGCAAGGCTACATCGGCGGCTACGGCTCCCAGGCCGGCTGCATGAACAACGCCGATATCGGCGCCATCAAGACCGCCATCCAGACCTACGCTTCCCTGGGCATGGAGGTGCAGATCACCGAAATGGCCGTGCGCAGCTATGAGGGCGGCGACGAAATCATGGAAAAGCACGGGGAATTCTACCAGAACCTGTTCAAGATGTTCGCCTCCGTCAACGAAGGCGAGGAAAAGCCCCTCACCGCCGTGTGCATCTGGGGCCCCACCGACATCAGCGTGCCCAAGAGCAACTACAATTACAAGCAATACAGCCCCTACGGCGGCCTGTTTACCCGCCAATACGGCGTGAAACCCGCCTTCCAGATGGTGTACGATTTCCTGAACCAATAAGGCCGTTCCCATAAAAATGGGTTTCAGTGGCTGCCATTTCCCAGGGGAGTGGCAGCCATTTTGCGTATATTTTGCGTTTTTCCGGGAAATGTGTTATAATGGTGGCGGGAAAGGGATTCCCCTTCCCATGAACCGCGAAGCGAAAAAGGAGAAACCCGTGTATGATGTACCGCAACAGCAACCATAAGGTATATATGAATTCGGGAGACCTGCGCCTCCAGCGCCGGGTGCTGCTGATCGTCTGCGCCCTGCTGCTGGCCCTGTCCGTGGTGATGACCGTGCTGATGGTGCGCAACAACGTGTTCCGCACCAATACCGACCGCCAGCTGGCTCAGCGGATGCAGGCCGCCGTTTCCTCCGCCATCGACGAGGCCAACCGTATCCGCAGCGTCACATCGGATACCTCTTCCCGCCTGGCCAAGGTGCGCCAGTACGTTTACCTCATGCAGCAATTAAACGACCTGAGCATGCGCCTGCACGGAGGGGAAATGGGGCGGCTGGCCCCCAGCCAGGATTTTACCGACCTGATTTCCGATTTGGACGCCTTTGAGGCCCAGATTCAGTCGGCCACCTCCCCCACCATGGATATCTGGACGGCCCTGACCGAACACCTGACGGCTCTCCAGCAGAAGCTGGCGAATCTGTAACCCTCAAAGCCCCAGAAATTCCTTCAGCCAGGCAAGAAAGGGCCAGAAAAAGGAAAGCGTCCCTTCCCCGTCTTCTTCCCCCGCCAGGGCAAGGGCGTCCTCATACAGGACGCCCCACCAGTTGCGCCCGCCCCCGTCCCCGACCGTGATGTAAACCGTCGGGGCGGCGGGCGTTTTTTTGTCGGGCTGCCAAAGGCGCAGGCGCACCCGGCTGTCGGGGGACGCGGCCCGGGCTGCCCGCTCGATTCCGGGCAGGGCGGAAAGCAGCCCGGCCACGTTTTCCGGGCAGGCAGCCAGGGCGGCGTCCCGCACGGCGCATTTCTCCGCCTGCCCCGCGGCGGAATCGTCCCGGGCCACCACCCGCATATAGATTTTCTGCCCGCCGGACGGCGAAAGCAGAAAAGCAGTCAGAATAAACCATAAAAAGCAACGCATACTGTCCATCCTTTCGGGGTGCAGTATGCGCTGCAAAATGATTGTTTATACACTGACCGTCGAGACCGCACATCATATCTTTTGGGATGTATGAAGGGGCCACAGCCCCTTCATCTTCAATCCGCAGGGGCGGGTTTGCCGCCCCGAGGACCGTATCCCGCCGCCGCCAGTGGCGGATGAAGGCGGGAGAAGGCCCAATGAGGCAAGGAGTGCGACAAGCGGCAGCGCAGGCGCACGACTATGCCGAATTGAGAGTTCCTATATCATTTTCCGGCCGTGATGCGAAGCAGCACTGAGCGTCGCCCGTCAGGGCGACCGAGGGCGAGCAATTCTTGAATTGCCGCCCGATGCCCGCGCTTCCACGTAGTGGAGTAGCGCGGGGTGAATGGAAAATGATGCAGACGATGCAAGAACGTGAAAACGTTCTTGCATCGAAACGGTCAGTGGATCAGATTTAGGTTTGGCAGAAAATCCCCCGGCAGAAACAGGTTTCCCGCAAGGGTTTCCGGCTGTTCGCCCATGACCAGGAACCGCACCTTTTTGACCCCCGGCAATTCGCACAGAGTGTTCACCACGGCATAAATCATCAGCCGCTCGTCCGTGGCGTTCATGCCTTCTGAAAGCGCGGCCAGCTGATGGGAAAAATTCAGCGTCAGCGTGTCCTCCGCAAAGGAAACGCCCAGCAAATCGGCGTCCCGCAGGCCCTCGGGCAGCACGGCCCGGACCCCCGAAACGCTGTCGTACGCCTGGGGCCCGGCCATCAGCTGATCCAGTACGGCCCGCACGTTCCGGGCCTCATAGTAAGGCACGGGACGGCTGACCGGCTGCAGCGCGTCGCCCGAACGCAGATACAGCGTGCAGTCCGCCAGCAGGAAGGGCTGGAGCTGGCTGCGCTTGATCAGTCCCTCCGGGAAAGAAATCCGCTCTCCCGCGCCCACATACGTGCCCGAAGGCGTAAGCTCGGCAATCCGCTCGTTTCCGAACCAGATTTCCACCCCGTCCAGCCCGGGCAGGAAGGTGGTGACCGTGCAGACAAGGGCCGCCACCATCACCGAGCGGGTGATGCCCGCGTCGATGATGGCCTGGTTCAGCGCAGAGCCGAACCGGAGCACCGCCCGCTTTTCCCCGTTCACCTGGGTCACCGCGGGTTCCTCCGCCAAAAGGGACGGCAGATCGGGGCACCGGGGCGTGCCGGGCAGCGTTTCCGCGTCGGCGGACAGGGCGTCCAGCAGGGTGCGGATCATGCCCGCCGGGGTCAGGTCGGCAAAGGACAGAAGCCTTCCTTCGCTGAGGATGCCCTTCCCCCCGGCGGCGGGATAATACAGGGTGGCGGCAATGGCCCGGCGGGCAGACGAGCGGGGGGCGGAAGCCCGGCTCCACAGGGCGCCCAGGGCTTCCCGCGTATTGGGTTGGAAGCTGCCCACCGGCAGCGTGCCCGCCACATCCAGGCCCGGCTGCACGCCGTTGACCAGCACGTTTACATACTGCAGATCGCCGAACTGGCACAGGGTATTGGCCAAGGCCTGGCCCACGGTGAAAAGCTGTTCATAGGAAAGCCGCAGGGCCGAGGCCGCCAGGTTCACCGTGGCCGCGTTTCCGGATACTTCCACCGGCAGCGTTTCGGACAGGCTCAGCGCCACCTCGCCCCCCAGGCTTTCCGTTTCCCCGTCCCCCGGAGAGGCCAGCAACATTTCGCAAAGGCGCTGGGCGCTGTGGACAGAGATACTGAGGGACGTCTGCCGGGGCACGGCCGTCAGGCGGGATCCGTCCGGCGCGGGCAGATACAAAAGCACGGTCTGGCTGTAGGCCTGGTTTTCATCGTTGACGGGCGCGTCCTGAACGGGCGGCACGGGGGGCAGCGTGGGCCCCTCGGACACCGCCGCGTTTTTTTCTCCGCAGCCGCCCAGCAGCAGGCATACGCCCAGCAGCAGCGCCGCGCATCGCGTCGTGGTTTTTTTCAAAACAGCCTTCACTCCCGCTGCATCAGCGCCAGCAGGCGCTCATACGATATTTTCCAAATGCCCTTTTCCCGGATCAGGCGGATGGGGTAGCCCGTCACAGCTTCATCCCCGCCCTGGGACAGCAGCGTCAGGTCCGCCCCCACGGTAGCCGTCCCGCCGTCCAGGGACACGCTGCCCGGCGTCAGCACAAAGCCCGTCAGGGCCCGGGCGGCGTCAAATGCCTCCAGGGCGGCCGCTTCCCCTTCCCGCGCCCCGTTTTCCCCCTGGGCCGCGGTCATGAGATACAGCGTTTCCCAGTCCCGGGTCATCCAGGCGTTCAGGATGGCCTGGGCGGCGTTGTGGGGGGTCAGCAGCACGCTTTCGTCCCGGGTCAGGGCGGGCAGCAGGGTATCGTCCCCGGAGAGGTCGAAATACCCCGCCTGGAGCCGCATGGAATTCTGCTGCACCTGCTCCCGGAACACCAGCACCTGCACCCCGGCGCAGAGCCCGGCCTCGGTAAGGGTGGCGGTGAGGGAATCCATGCAGAGCCTGCGCCGGAGGGGCGATTCGGTTTTCCAGGGTTCCTGGGAAAGGTCTCCCGGCTCGTCGGCATACCGACCGAGCAGAGCCTCGTTAAAGGTGATGTATAGGATATCCTCCTGCCGGGACACGGCCATGACCTCCGTGCCCTCGGGAAACAGCGGCGTCAGGGAAGAAGACAGGGCCGCGGGGCCGTCCAGCAGCGCCTGCACCACAGCTTTTTCCGGGTTTTCGTCGGGGCGCACGGAAATCTCCCGCTCCTCGGCGGCCAGGTAGCCCGTATCGCCCAAGCGGAAATAGAGGGCGGCCTTGAAGCTGTCCTCGGGCAGGCCGTCCGTATCGGCGCTGATGAGGGCGTCCGCGCCGGCGGGTTCGTCCCGCACCACGCCGGCCGGAGGCGCGGCCATGCAGCCCGTCAGCAGCAGCGAACATAAAATGAGAGGCGCCAGGCGGCGCGGACAGGCCCTCATTTGGGGTTGGGCTCCGCGCCCACGCACCAGGACCGCAGCTTGTTCACCGTGCGTTCCAGGGCGTCCCGGCTGTCGCCCCAGGGCTTGTCCGCGTTGCGGTAATCGAATTTCAGGGTGAATCCCTCCAGATCCTTTTCCGTTTTTTCCAGGCTGCGTTCCTCCGCGGCGCACAGGTCATCGATAAAATCAGCCAGCGTCTGGCCGCTCAGGCATTCCCCGGCCATTTCAAGGAGCAGCGCCATATCGGGCAGGCACACGCCCTTCGACGCGGCGAAGGCCTTGCGGAAAGCGCCGTCCGTCTTGTATAGATGCAGCAGGGTGTAGGCGTAGCGGCGGGTGTTTTCCTCAATGGTGTCGCACAGGATGCAGCTTTCGGAAATTTCCCGGATCTTCTTTACCGTTTCCTTCAGGTCCGCCTTTTCCCCGCCCCGGCCCAGCATGCGCTGAAGGGCGGGCGTTTCGCCGCTCTTTTTCCCGGCGGCCCGGCAGTCCCGCAGCACGGGTTCCAGGCGTTTCATGGTCTCTTTCAGGTGGCTGTGCATCATCAGGGCGTGGCCCAGCCGGTTCTGCTGGGCGTACAGCAGGGCCTGATGCCGGGGGCAAAAACCCTTGGCGTTCACCTGGATGCGGGTATCCGGCTCCATAACGGACGCGCCCAGGAACCTGTCCACATCGATAAGCTCGTTGCGGCGGCGCAGGGCGCACAGGGGGCATTCCCCCTCCAGCCGGACGGCATCCCATACGGGAATGGTGTCGATATGATAGCGCATACGGTCTCCTTTGCTGTGTCATGATCCCGGCGGGGGATGCATACAATGGGTTGAAATCCGAAAGGGGGCGAGGGGATGCGGGCAGGCAGGCTGAAAACCCGGCGATACAGGCCCTACCGCAGGAGAAGATGGGGGCTTTTGTTCCTGCTGCTGGGGGCGGCCTGCCTGGTGGCGGCATGGTGCTGGCAAAGCGGCGGCATTTCCCTTTTCCCCGCGCCTGCGCCCACCCTTTCTCCTGACGAATCCGCCCGGGACAGCCGCACCCTCACCCTGCCCGGCGGCACCTGGTACGCCCTGCAGCTGGGGGTGTTTGAATCCGAAAGCGCGGCCCGGGAATTCGCGGCGGGATATCAGGCCCGGGGCGCGGCAGGGTATCTGACGGATGCGGACAGCTTCCATGTGCTGGCCGCCGCCTATCCAGCCCGGGCGGACGCCCAGGCCGTGCAGGCCAATCTGCGCACGCTTCACGGGGTAGACGCCTACATGTACGAAATCAGCCGC
Organism: uncultured Clostridia bacterium; assembly: GCA_947624355.1. Lineage (GTDB taxonomy): Bacteria > Bacillota > Clostridia > Christensenellales > Aristaeellaceae > RUG563. The sequence goes on from CANQKI010000027.1 coordinate 19,650, forward strand.
CCCGAAATCACCCTGCGCCTGACCGGGCAGAAGGCCCAGCTGGACGCCCTGAGCGACGCCTACGATTTTATCGGCCAGTTGGCCGACCAGCTTTATTCCCTCTCCCAGTTCATGGACAGCGGGGAAATGGAAAGCGCGGAGGCCGTGGCCGCCCTGGTTTCCCAGCGGGAAACGCTGAGCGCGCTGTCCCTGCGGCTGCAGTCCCTCTTCGCCGCCGCGCCCCATGCGGCCGTCACCCGGATTACCGATCTGCTCGGCGACCTGGACGCGGCGCTGGCCGTGGCCATTCAAACCCAGGGCAGCGCCCGCCTGGGCGCGCAGATCAAATACTGCCAGCTTCTCTGCCTGGACCGCATGGCCGCCTATGCCCAAAGCCTGGCATAAGTACCCTTACGGTTTCTCCGACCTGCTAAAAGAGTAGTATCCTTTGGGGATGTATGAAGGGGCCGCAGCCCCTTCATTTTTAATCCGCAGAACCGGCTTTGCCGGTTCGAGGGCCGTATCCCGCCGCTGCCTGTGGCAGATGAAGGCGGGAGGAGGCCCAATGAGGCAAGGAGTGCGGTGAGCGGCAGCGATACCGCACGACTATGCCGAATTGAGAGTTACCTCTATCATTTTCCGGCCGTGATGCATAGCATCACAGGAAAATGATGTGAACGATGGAAGAACGCTTGCGTTCTTCCATCGCAGGGTGTCGAAAACTTGTTTTTCGACACCCGCATTCTACGGCCGTTCGGGCGCGTTGCACTTGGGGCAGCGCAGCAGGTGCTTATAGGTATTGGAATTGATATCGCTGTAATAGAATTCGCCGGTGAGGGGCCAGTATTCCTGGGCCACGGCCTCACAGGTGGGGGTGGTGTGGTAATACTTCCCGCCCGATTCGTTGTAATAGAGCAGCTGTCCGCGGTCGGCCGGATCGGGGGTGGCGGTGGGCGGCGCCTTGGTGGAAGCCGGCATATCGGTGGTGGTCCCCTGGATTTCGGAGGCCTCGTCCACCGGCGTCCCGTCCAGGGACTGGGGATCGACGTACCATTGATCGTTCACCCGCAGCATCAGGATATTCATCCGGTACACCTTTTCCTCGTGGTCGGCCTGGCGGATGAAGCGCACCTTCACCGTCACGGTGCGGGAGGTGTTGGCGTCGCTGCCGTCGATATTTTCCACGGTGTATTCGGCGGGCACCTGCAATTGAATCCTGTTCCACAGTTCCGTTTTGGGGGACTGCTGCTGGTTCACCCAGGCAGGGGAGCACACCTCCAGCATGGCGGGGATATCGTTCTGGCTCCAGCTGACGAAAAATTCCTCCAGCCGCTTCGCCGCGGCGGAAACCGCCGGGGCCTCTTCTTCCTCCGGCTGCGTCGGGGCAGGCGTAACGCTCGTATCCACAGGCCCGGGGGTTGCTTGCTCTTCCGATTCGGCGCTGGCATGGTTGCCCATGGCGCTGCGTGCTTCGGGGGACTGAATATTCATGAACAGGGCGATGCCGATGACCACCGCCAGGGAAAGGTAAATCACCGTCAGGGTGCTCCTGGCCCCCCGGGCAAAGGCCCGCAGAATCCACATCAGCAGCAGCGCGACGGCCGTGACGGCCAGGTAAACGATCCTGAGAATATTGGACGAAATCAGCAGCGCAAGCAGAAACAGCACGGGCAGCACCACCGTCACAATGGCGGCCAGCCATCCATAGCGCTTCATGGGCGGGCGCTGGGAAGGGCCGGGATCGGGCGGCCCCTCCTGATAGACCGGTCGGGCGGGCCGGGCCTTTTTTTTGCGTAAATTATTCATCGGCGCGGAAGCGTACTGACCGCGATTGGAATTCATGAAAGCGCTCCTTTCCTGCGGCGGCAAAATCAACGGATATACAGTATCAGTATATCATAAATTACAATTTTGTAAACAGTTTTCGCTAAAAAATACCGAAATTTAGAATATTATTACGAAAGTATAACAATATTGATTTTAGCTTGTGCCGTATGCGGACAGGCAGCCCGGATTATTCCGGCAATACAGATTCCTTCACCGGAACGGCGAGAAAGCGATTTACGGCATGTCCGCGAAAAAAGAACCGGGCCCCCTGCCTTTACAAAATGGGCACAAAAACATATAATACATAATGATAAGGCATTCATCCGGAAACAGGAAAAAGCCCCCATACCCGCGGCAAAACGGAGATGGCGGCAGCTTCACCGCAGATGACAGGAGGAAAAAGAATATGAAAAAAATATGGACAGGGGTGTGCCTGGCAATATTGTGCTGCATACTGACAGGCTTTCCGGCACGGATATCCGCCGCATCCACAGCAGGAGGCCTGAGCATCGTGCCGACCATATGCGTTTTCAACACCGCCGATGAATCTTTCCGTCAGGATCTCGGAACGACCTCCGTTCCCTTTTCTTCGTCCCAAAGCGGAACCTACAATTCCTTCTGCTTCCGGCTCCGGAACGACGGCAATGCAGCCTGTCGCATCAGCACCAGCTACGTTCTGATCAACGGCGGCGAACGGCTTGGATGGAGCGAATTCTCCCTGGAGCCGGGCCAAAGCACCCTGCTTCACGTATTCAGCCAGAACATGAAGAAACTGGGGGCCGGAATTTATCGGGTGGAGCTGTACCTGAACGGCTCGCTGGTCTGCGCCCAGTATTTCTCGCTCATCCGGAACTGGGCCAACACCGTTTCCCTGCCGGACTCGTCCCAGACCCTTTCGTACCGGCCGTCCAGCAGGGCCCCCTACATTGCCTATTACCCTGATTTTGCCGGTGTGGACGGCGTTACCGCCTATTCGGTGGATTTTATTGCCGAATATCAGCCGAAGGGAACCTATCTCTGCACATGCAACTGGTGGCTGAACGACTCCGCCCTGAAAAAGAAATATGCAAGCGTGGATATGCAGGGAGCATCGGGCTACTGCGGCTTTCAGGTGCTGGGGGACGGAACCCATGTGGCCATTATGTCCCTGTGGGATATTTACTGCAGGGATTCCTCCGGCAATCAGACAACCATCCGCGGAAAGCTTGTCTATCCCGATGTGGGCATCGGAAGCAGCTCCTTTGACAACGAGGGCAACGGCGTGCACTGCCTGACGCCCTATGACTGGAAAGCGGGCCATCCCTACCGGATGCTGCTGCAGCAGGAGCGCGCCGGGAACGGAAACGTGATGCTGACCATGTGGGCCTGCGACCTGGAAACTATGGTATGGACGCGGCTCATTTCCTACGATCTCGGGATGACCGATGCATACATTCAAAGCGCTGCATGTTTCCTGGAGGATTTCCTCAGCCAGGACGGTTCGCTGCGCAGCATGGAGCTGTGCAATTTCCGGGTGCTGGACAGAAAAACCGGCCGCTGGAAGCCGATCCTCAAGGGATCATTCGCCCAGAATTACGATTATCCGGGCAGCTATGCTTTCGGCGCGGACGGCGGCGAATTCTGGTGCATTACCACCGCGCTCCAGGGCATTTGGAAGAATCCGGCGGATCATATGCGTTTCCAGGTATCCGAATACGACCCGTCCAATCCGTTCTGAACCCCAAACACCGTTCCCGGCAGTTAGGAGAAACCATCGTATGGCTGCCTCATTAAACCGTCTTATTACATTACTTACATTACAATTTGCAGCGCCAATTCGGCGCTGTTCAGGTTGTCAAAAAACAAGTTTTTGACAACCTGCGATGCAGGATCGCTTTCGCGTTCCTGCATCGGCTGCATCATTTTCATTTCGCCCCGCGCTACTCCACTACGTGGAAGCGCGGGCATCGGGCGGCAATTCAAGAATTGCTCGCCCTCGGTCGCCCTGACGGGCGACGCTCAGTGCGGCTACGCATCACGGCCGGAAAATGATATAGGAAAGAGTCATTCTGACTCTTCCTCGAACCGGCAAAGCCGGTTCTGCGGATTACATATGAAGGGGCTGCGGCCCCTTCATGCATCCCCAAAGTTAAGACGCCGCTTTTTTGACAGGCTGAGCGCCAATTCGGCGCTGTTCTTTTTTTTGCCGCCGCCGGGCCGTTGGAAATGAAAGCATTTTTTCTTCCTGTTTTCCGGCATAATCGGCATGAAAACGGGAAAGCTACCATCGCGTGAAAAAATGCCCGGCACCTGCGCCGGGAGGACGGAGGGAAATGACGTGTCAATCGGATTGATCCTGCTGGCGGTCGTGTCGGCCCTGGTGCTGTTCGGCGTGGCCCAGCGAGTGCTGGACAAAATGCAATTGACGGACCGGGCCGCCCTGCTCATCGCGGCCCTGATTTTCGCCGGGGGCCTGGCGCCCGATATCCGGATCGGACGGGTGGCCGTGAACCTGGGCGGGGCGGTGGTGCCCCTGGGGGTGTGCGTGTATCTGCTGATCAAAACGGATACAAGCAAGGAATTCTGGCGGGCCATCCTGGGCAGCGTCCTTACCGCCGGGGCGGTGTTTGCCCTGGGCAGATTCCTGCCCAACGAGCCCGAACAGATCGTGTTTGACCCCAATTACCTCTACGGCATCGTGGGCGGCATCATTGCCTATGCCCTGGGGCGTTCCCGCCGGGCGGCCTTTATCTGCGGTGTGCTGGGGGTGGTGCTGGCCGATATTGCCGTGGCCGTGGTCAACTGGCTGGGCGGCCTTTCCCAGACGCTGGTGCTGGGCGGGGCCGGGGCCATGGATGTGGTCGTCATTTCAGGGCTTCTGGCTGTGCTGCTCAGCGAGTTTGTAGGCGAAATCTACGAGCGCATCGTGCGGCAGGACCGGGAAAACCACGACGCGGTTGACACTCCCGTGCGGAAGGAGGCGCAGAAAAAATGAAAAAATTCCTGCCGATTCTGCTGGCCGCGCTGCTGGCGCTTTGCCCGGCGGCGGCCCTGGCCGAGGAACCCGGGGACGATACCCCTTACCGCATCGTGAATGAGGAAGGCAGCGTCATCGCCGTGATTGGCGCCCAGCCCGACGTGGGGGACGAATACATCGCCGGGGACAACGGGCATTTCAGGATCACAGCAGTGGATCACACCGCCCGGCAGGCCACGGCCCAGGCCCTGGGCGCGTATCCCATGCCGGACGTCAGCTGGCTGCGCGAGGACGCCCAGCCCGTTTCCGCCCGTAAAAAGGCCGTGGCCCTCTATTGCACCCACAGCGACGAAAGCTATGAGCCCACCGACGGGGTCAGCAGCGACGAAAAGCGCGGCGGCATTTACGACGTGGCCGAGTCCTTCAAAAAGGCCCTGGAGGAAAAGGGCATCACCGTCTATTACAGCGACGAAACCCATTTTCCCCACGACGCGGGGGCCTACCGCCGCAGCCGCGCCACGGCGGAATCCCTGGTGGAGGAAGGCGTGGACGCCGTCATGGACATTCACCGGGACGGCATTCCCGACCCAGACGAGTACGAAAGCCAGGTAGACGGCGAAGAAACCACCAAAGTGCGCCTGCTGGTAGGCCGCTCCAACCAGAACGCCGAAAGCAACAAGGAATTTGCCGCCCAGATCAAGGCCGTGGCCGACGAACTCTACCCCGGCCTCATCAAGGATATTTACATCGGCAAGGGCACCTATAACCAGGACCTGCTGGCCCAGGCCGTGCTGCTGGAATTCGGCACGTATACCAACGACAAGGAGGACGTGCTCGCCTCCACCGGCTACATGGCCGACGTCATGAACCGCACCCTGTACGGCGGCGTATCCGGCGCGGCGGGGAGCAAAACAAGCAATACCTCCGCCGCTTCATCCGGGGAAAGCCGGGGCGCCTGGACGGGTATCGCGTGGCTGATCGGGATATTGATTGTGGGGGCGCTGATCTTTGCCTTTCTGTCCACCGGCCGGGGCAAAGAGACACTGGAAAAATGGAAGCGCACCTTCCAGGAAATGTTCGGCGGCCTGTTCGGCGGGAAAAAGCAGCAATAAAAACGGGAAAACGTTTCCGACGCGGTCCTCCGAACGCCCCTTGCACAAAAACAGAAAAAGCGATAGAATAGAGCGACACAAAGGAGGGGAACGGAAATGCAGACTGCGCCCCAGACAACGAAAAAAAGGCGTCCCTATGCGCTGGTCACCCGGGACGGGAGCGGCATTCTGACGGAATGCGCCGTTTTCCCCACCGTCGCGTGGTGCGCAAGGATGATTTTGGGGGCAACGGAAGGAGCGGGCCTTCCGCTGCCCATTGTGCTGTCCCTTTTGGCCTGCGCCGCCGGGTACTGCCTGGCACATTTTTTCAGGAAGGATAAGGATATGGCCGACCGGCTGATGAACGGCCAGGTGGTCTGGCTGGCGGGGCTGATTCTGTCGCTTTGCAACAGCGGAAAGGCCGTGCGGCTGTTCGCTTCCCCCATGCTCTGCATGGGCGGGCTGGGGTTCAGCGTGCATCAGGCAGCGCGGCTGCGGCAGGAGGGGCGGACCCTGGAGGCTTTCGCCGAAGCAAAGCCCGGGCCTTTCGTGCTGCCCGTATTCACATTGCCCCTCTGCCTGCCGGGCGGCATATGGACGGGGACCCTTTCCCTTGTATTCGTTTCCGCCGCCTTTGTGTTCACCTTTCTCTTTCCCCTGACGGCGCGGCACTTCAGGATGCTGGAAAAATGGCGGGAAGAGCCGGACAACAAGGCCCTGAACGAGCAATTGGAGCGGGCGGTTTTCCATCCTTCCATGAAGCCGTATCTCCTCCGGTTTCTGGTGATGGTCCTGCGGCCCCTGTACCGGCACAAGGTGATCGGCGCGGAAAACGTACATTTGGACGACGATATTCCCTGCATTTTCGTGTGCAACCACGGGGAAGTCTACGGCCCCATCGCGGCGGTGTTGTTCGTGCCCTTCTCCTTCCGTCCCTGGGTGGCCTATGAAATCACGGACAAAACCACCATGACCGACCGCACCCTGAACGGCACCCTGAAGGATTTCAAACTGCTGCCCCCCAAGGTGCTTCGGTGTATCATGGAAAAGTGCGTCGCCCCTCTGTGCGCCTCCATTATGCGCCAGGTGAACGCCATCCCCGTGTATCACGACAATCCCCGCCGCCTTATGCAGACCTTCCGGGAAACCGCCTACGCCATGGAGGCCGGGGACAACATCCTCATTTTTCCCGAAAACCCCGTCAGGGAGGACGCGGGCAAGTACCGCAAGGAGGGCGTATCCGAATTTTTCACGGGGTTCACCCTCATCGGGCAGATGTACGAAAGCCGCACGGGTAAGAGCCCCCAGTTCATTCCCATGTACGCCAACAGGAAAAAGCGCACCATTTCCTTCGGCCCCGCCGTGCGCTATGACCCCGCCCGCCCCTCCAACGAGGAAAAGGAGCGCCTGTGCGACGCCCTCCGGGCCGAAATGCAGAAAATGGCGGGAGAATAGCCTTGCGCTGCAAGGATTTTTATGGTATGCTGAATCCATACACCGGAAAAATAAAAGAACGGAGAGATACAGATGGAAACGACGCTCGCATGGTTTGCCGCAAATTGGTGGATCATTCCCCTGGCAATCGTGGCGCTGGTACTGCTCCTTTGCTTCCTGCCGCGCTACAAAATCGCGCCGCCGGACACGGCCTTCATCATCTCGGGCCTGCTGCGCAGGAAGTACAAGGTGCGCAGCCCCGACGGCACCGTCTCCGTCAAAAAATTCGGATACCGCATCGTTCGCGGCGGCGCCACCTTCTATATTCCGGCCATCGAGCGGATTGACCAGCTGGATATGTGCCTGATGCAGGTGGATATCAAAACCGCCCAGCCCGTGCCCACCAAAGAATACATTTCGGTGCTTGTGGACGCGGTGGCCAATATCAAAATCGGCTCGGACGATTTGTCCATCGCCACGGCGGCGGAGCAGCTGCTGCACTATAACGCCGACCAGATCAAGGCCCTGGCCAAGGACGTGCTGGAAGGCAACATGCGCGAGATTATCGGCCAGATGACCATCGCCGAATTGGTGCAGAATCGGGATAAATTCGCCCAGGAATCCATCAAGGCCGCCATGAGTGACATGAGCAACATGGGCCTGGAAATCATCAACCTGACCATCCAAAACTTTGCCGACAAGGACGGCCAGGTGGTGGAAACCATGGCCACCCAGAACATCGTGGATAAGGAGCGGGATGCGGCCATCGCCCGCGCCAAGGCCCAGCAGGAAGGGCACAAGGCCGAAATCGAAGCCGCTGCCGCCATCGCCGAACAGGATAAGCAGCTGGCCCTGCTTCAGGCCGGATACAAAATCGAATCCGACCAGGAAAAGGCCAAGGCGGACGAAGCCTACCGGATCGAGCAGGAGCGCGTGCGCAAGACCTATGAGGCCGAACGCGCCGCCGCCGAGCTGACCCGCCTGGAAAAGGAAACTGAGCTCCGGCGCCAGGAGGTCGAGATTCAGCGGGAAAAACTGAACGTGGAAATCCGTGAAAAGGCCGCCGCCGAAAAGGACGCCCGCGTATTCGAGGCCGAAGCGGAAAAATTTGAACGCCAGGCCAAGGCCGACGCCCAGCTTTACGAAGCCCAGAAAGAGGCCGAAAGCATTCGTATGCGCGGCGAAGCCGAGGCCGACGCCATCCTGCGCAAGGCCGAAGCCATGCAGCAGTACGGCCAGGCCGCCATCCTGGAAATGGTGGTGAACAAGCTGCCTGAAGTGGCCCGGGCGGTCAGCGAACCTCTGAGCAAAACCGAAAAGATCATTCTTTTCGGCGAGGGCGGCGCTTCCGCCATGGCGCGGGATACTGCCGGCACCATGATGCAGACCTTTGAGGCCGTCAAACAGGCCGTGGGGCTGGATATCCCGCAAATGCTCCGGGATGTGTCCACAGGGGGCCTGGTGGGCAAGGCAAATTCCGCGGCGGAAAACGAGTGACTTTTTTTCGGAAGCAACTTTTTCCTGTTTTCTTCAAAAAAGTTCTTGCAAAAAGTCGCCGCATATGATAAAATAGTCAAGCTGTCGACAAGCAAGGCGCGGGGAAAGACCCATCCGCCGCGTCAAAAGCAATCCCCTGGGGAGGTAATCGCAATGGGCAAATTTTGTGAAGTGTGCGCGAAGGGCCAGATGATCGGCCACAACGTGAGCCATTCCAACCGCAAGAGCAGCCGCGCCTGGGCGCCCAACGTCCAGAAGGTTCGGGTGCTGGTGGACGGGCGGCCCATGAAGCTGAACGTGTGCACCCGCTGCCTGCGCAGCGGCTATGTGCAGCGCGCCCTGCCCACGCAGAGCGTGAGCGAAGAAGGCTGAGCTTTCACCGCACAGAAAAAGGACGCCGAGGAAATCCCTTCGGTGTCCTTTTTGTATTCCGTTCTTTATTTCGCGTTGCCCTCGGCGTCGAACAGGGGCAGCTTTTCCAGGAACAGGATGTCCTTGCGGTCGGCGGCGTCGCCCTCGGCCAGGATGGCCATGCGGCCCACGATGTTGCCCCCCGCCTGCTCCACCAGCGCCTCCACGGCCTTGAGGGATTCGCCGGTGGAAATCACGTCGTCCACGATGAGCACCCTGCGGCCCTTCATGAAATCGGCGTCCTCCTGGTCGATGCAGAGGGTCTGCTCCTTGGCGGTGGTGATGGATTTCACATTCACGGTGAACACGTTCTTCATGTAGAGCTTGGGTGCCTTGCGGGCGATGAGGTAGCGGTTCACGCCCTCCTGCCGGGCCATTTCATAGGCCAGGGGGATGCCCTTGGATTCCGCGGTGATGATCACGTCGTGTTCGGGGGCGATTTTGATGAGCTCCCGGGCGGAGCACTCGGTCAGCTCCACGTCGCCGAAAATGACAAAGGCGCCGATGTACAGGCTGTCGTTCACGCGGCAGATGGGCAGATTGCGCGTCAGCCCGGCCACATGCAGGGGATAATGGGTATGCTTCATGACGGTCGCTCCTTTGTGATGATTGATACCGGAAAACAAAATGACAATTTATTCTACCAGCGAACGGCTCCTTTGTCAATCGGCAATGCCCATGTCCTTTCCCGGATTTTGAAATATTTCCGGACGCGG
>CANQKI010000028.1 GCA_947624355.1 uncultured Clostridia bacterium
AAGTAATTTCTGCGGTTCCGAAGAAAGCCCCGTTCATTCAGGACGGGGCTTTCGCTTTTCCGGACCGGCGGAATTTTACGCTTTTCTTTTCAGGCGGAATCCTGTATAATCTTTCTGAAAAGAACACTGCAAATGGAGATGTGCGCCATGAAAAAAAGGGAAACCGTTTTCTGCATTCTTTTCGCGCTGCTTTGCTGCCTGTGCCTGCCGGGCTGCGCCGAGGAAAAAGGGGAGATCGTCGTGCCGGACGTTGAAAGCATCACCCGGTTTGAAATTCCGGATAACGAGGCCATGGCCTTTATGAAAAAACTGGGCGTCGGCTGGAATCTGGGCAACACCTTCGACGCCACCCAGGATACCTGGGCCAGGGTGCGGGAGATGGAAATCGAACGGTCCTGGGTGGGGGTCAAAACCAGCCGCGAGCTCATCGCCGCCGTTCATGCCGCCGGGTTCAGCACCATCCGCATTCCCACCTCCTGGCATAACCATGTGAGCGGGGACGATTTTGAAATCAGCGACGCCTGGCTGAGCCGCGTGCAGGAAGTGGTGGACTGGGCGCTGGAAGAGGGCATGTACGTTATCCTCAACACCCACCACGACGTGGGCGAGGCCTACTATTATCCCGACGAAGCCCACCGGGAAACCTCCCTGCATTACGTGGAATGCGTGTGGCGGCAGATTGCCGCCCGGTTCCGGGATTACGACGAGCATCTGATCTTTGAATCCCTGAACGAGCCCCGGCTGGCGGGCACGGCCTATGAATGGAACTTCCGGAAGAACATGCCCGAGTGCGTCCGGGCGGCCGAAATCATCAACGAAATGAACCAGAAATTTGTGGATGTGGTGCGCGCATCCGGCGGGCAGAACGAAAGCCGCTACCTGATGGTGCCGGGGTACGACGCGTCCCCCGAAAACGCGGTGAACGGCGTGTACGCCCTGCCCGAGGACCCGGCGGACAACCGGATCATCGTATCCGTTCACGCCTATACGCCCTATTCCTTCGCCCTGGATCTGAAGGGCACGGACAATTTCGGCATTACATCCGCGTCCCAGACAGGGGATATCGACCGGTTTCTGACCCTGGTGTACAACGAATACGTGTCGAAAGGCGTGCCCGTGGTTATCGGCGAATTCGGCGCATTGCGCAAGGGCGACAACCTGCAGGAGCGGGTCGATTTCGCGGCGTATTATGCCGCCGCCGCCAGCGCCCGGAACATCCCCTGCATCTGGTGGGACAACCACGCCTTTACGGGCGATGGCGAGCTGTTCGGCCTCATCGAGCGGAGGACGTGCCAGTGGAAATACCCTGAAATCGTGGACGCACTGATGAAATACGCGGGATACGATAAAATTCCCGCCAAGGAGTGAAAAAAATGGAACTGAAACAATACGACCCCTGCGGGGAACATTTTCTGCGTGTCGGGCGGCATGACCCCGCCGAAAAAAATTGCTGCCTGTGGTGGAGCGGCTCGGGCATCCGGATGGAGATTGCCTGCGCGTGCCTGGAGATCGAGGCGGAAAACCCCTGCACCGATCACGCGCCCTGGATGGGTGTGTTGGTGGACGGCGCGCCCGTGTGCCGCTTTCCCCTGGGGCAGGGGACCCGGCGCTATGTGGCCCTGGCCGGCATGGACGGCAGCGTGAAGCATGAGGTGACCATCCTGCGGGACAGCCAGACGGGATACGACGGGAACGACGTGGTGAAGCTCCTGGCCGTTTACACGGACGGCGTGCCGGCGGCTGCCCCTGTGCGGAAGCTGCGCCTGGAATTCCTGGGGGACAGCCTGACCGTTGGTGAAGGGTGCCTGGGCCCCGAAAGCGCCAAGGAATGGCGCACGGCATGGATTTCCTACATGCTGGCCTTCCCGACCCTGGTTTCGGAAAAACTGCACGCCGAAAACGAGGGGCTGGCCCTGGGAGGCTGGGGCGCGGCCCGGCGAGGGGATAATGATCGGGAAAGCCGCATCGGCCGTATTTATAATCAGCTTTGCGGCGTGACGCCCGGGGGCGAGGGCGTATATCACGGCCCCGAGGCCGACGCGGTGATCATCAACCTGGGCACCAACGACGGCTCGGCCCTGAACAACCTGCCGGAAAACGAAAGGCCGGCCATGGAACAGGAGCTGGAGGACCGGGCGGTGGAACTGATGGAAATGGCCCGGGCCCGGCATCCGAAGGCATTTATCCTGTGGGCTTACGGCCTGTGCGGCCATCCGGTGGAACCCATTTTGCAAAGGGCCGTGCAGCGGCGGCAGACGGCGGGGGATACGCGTGTGCGCTATCTGTCCCTGACGCAGGCAGCGAGCAACGGCTCCCGCTTCCATCCCAGCCGGGCGGCCCACCGCAAGACGGCGGAGGAAATCATCGGCGCGCTGGAGAACGCGCTGAAAGTCCAATAAAAGGCCCGAATCACCCATTCACCTTCCGCAGGCAATGCGGAAAAGGCGGGTGAGACGCTTCGTTTTTCGTACTGACAGATTAAATGAAAATTTAATCTGGTTTTCGGATTTTTCGTGCATTTGCGGCAAAATAATACAGAAAAAATGTAAAAAAATCGCCCGATTCGGAACGAAATCTACTTGAAAAACGGGATACGTTGTTATATAATGAACCCAGAATCACGGCAATCCGGCCAGTGATTAATCAAAATTTAACCAAATATGTTTTTCTATCTCACAAGCAAAGAGGGGAATTGACTTGAAGCAGATCAGAACCGGGAAGCAAAGGCAACGAAGGCAGGGCGCGGCGCACCGCGCGCCGGCTGTTTGCCTGTCTTTGCTGATTGCCGCTGCGGCTGTCGGTTCTTTCTTGTTGCCGGAGGCCGGCAGGGCGGAAAGCGAAGGGACGTCGCTCAGCGTGGAGGCCGAAACGGGTACGCTGCTGGGCGGGGCCAAAATCGTGCGTCAGGGCGAAACCGCGGCGGTGGACGGCCTGGCCAATGACGGCGACGGCGTGAAGATGGAAATCGAAGTGCCCCAGGCCGGGTTTTACGACGTGGCGGTGGTCAGCGCGAGCAGCGGCGGGTATAAGGAAAACTACCTGGACGTGGACGGCGAACGCATCGGTTCCTTCGTCACGGACAGCACTTCGTATGCGGACAGCGTTCTGCCCTATGTGTATTTTGGCGCCGGCGTTCACGAAATTACGATCACTAAATTCTGGGGATGGATTACCATCGACAAGGTTGTTCTTTCGCCCGCGGCGGCCCTTCCCGCCGATCTCTACGATGTAAAGCCCGTGCTGGTCAACAAAAACGCCGACGAAAACACCCGCAGGCTAATGGCGTATCTGTGCGACTGTTACGGAAAATACGTGATTTCGGGTCAGTATTGCGACAAGGGGATGCTGGGCACGGAAAACGCCGCGATTTATCGCGAAACGGAGCGGTATCCCGCCATCCTGGGCCTCGACCTCATCGAGTATTCCCCCTCCCGGGCTGAGCGCGGCAGCACCTCCATCGCGGTGGAAAACGCCATCAATTACTGGAACAAGGGCGGCATTGTGACCCTGTGCTGGCACTGGAACGCCCCCACGCCGTACCTGACCGGCCAATGGTATTCCGGCTTCTATACCGAGCATACCAATATTGATATCAGGAAGATCATGGACGGGGATGACCCGGCGGGCTACGACCTGTTGATGCAGGATATCGACGCCATCGCGCAGCAGCTGCTTCGCCTGCAGGAGGCGGGGGTGCCCGTGCTGTGGCGGCCCTTGCACGAGGCCAGCGGCGGCTGGTTCTGGTGGGGGGCCAAGGGCAGTGAGCCCTATATTCAGCTGTACCGTCTGCTGTACGATAAGCTGACCAACGAATACGGCCTCAACAACCTGATCTGGGTGTGGAACGGCCAGGACGCGGCCTGGTATCCCGGGGACGAGTACGTGGATATCATCGGCGAGGACATTTATCCCGGCGAGCAGGTGTATACCTCCCAGGCACCCCGGTTCCTCCAGGCCATGACGTACACCGGGCAGCGAAAAATGATCGTGCTTTCGGAGAACGGCTGCCTGCCTGACCCCGACCTGCTATTTCGCGACGATACCGTGTGGGGCTATACAGGCACCTGGAGCGGGGAATTTGTCCTGAAAAACAGCGCCTTTGCCCGGGTATCCGAAAAGTATACGGATCTGGAAATGCTGAAAAAATTCTATCAGCATGAAAAGGTCATCACCCGGGACGAATTGCCGGATCTGAAAACCTATCCTCTCCCGCAAGAGGATGCATCATTGGGCCAGTAAGGCAGGATGGAGGGCAGAAATGAACATGAGAAAAATCCCCTTGGCTGCATTGGGCATCGTGTTTCTGATGCTGTTGACGCCAGCTCTGGCGGAGACGGACGTCTCCGTCGCCGATTATCAGGAGGCCGTCAGCACCTATTCCATCAACGATGCCATTCCCGCGTACAATGATTACCTGGCGGCCTGCGGCGACGCGGCGGTCGACGAAGTCATTGTGGTGGAGGGCGGCGAATACTGCCGCTACGAATCCGAAGAAGAGGGCAGCGAACCCAAAGTCATGACCGATTATGAGGGCATGGCGGGGGATTCGCTGCTGATTGCCGAGGACGCGCTGGTTGAATATGAAATTACGGTGGATCAGGCGGGGCTTTACGGCATCAACCTGACCTATTATCCCGTGGAAGGCAAAAACTCCGCTATCCAGCGGGCTTTCTTCGTGGACGGCGCGCTGCCTTACAACGAGCTCGCCCTGGTGGAATTCAACCGGGTGTGGATCAACGGCGATATTCCCCTGACGACGGACGAAAACGGCGTGACCGTGCGCCAGTGGGTGAAGGATAATCAGGGCAACGACTTAAAACCCTCCGCCCAGGAAGCACCCCAGTGGATGGAAAGCGCCCTGTATGACAGCAACGGCTATATCACCGAGCAGCTCAAGGTGTACCTGGAAGCGGGGACGCACACCCTGTCCATGCTCTCCCTCCGGGAGCCCATGCTGCTGCGGAAAATCGAGCTGAAAAACGAAGCGCCCGTCAGGACCTATCCGGAAGTGCAGGCCGAGCGGGCGTCGGAAGGCGCAAAGGAAACCAGCGGCCAGATCATCCGCATCGAGGCCGAAAACGCCGACCGGACGTCTTCCCAGATGCTCTATCCCGTGCAGGATCAGTCCTCTCCCGCCGTTTACCCGGCTTCGGCGCGGTATCTGCTGAACAACGCCATCGGCGGCAATTCCTGGCGTCTGGCCGGCCAGTGGATCGAATGGGATTTCGAGGTGGAGCAGGAAGGGCTGTACGCCATTTCCCTCTACGATAAGCAGAATTTCGTCCGCGGCATCGACGTGTGCCGCCGCATCACGGTGGACGGCGAAATGCCCTTCGCCGAGTTTTCCGCGTACCCCTTCGCCTATGCCCAGAACTGGCGGATGGAAAGCCTGCAGGACGAAAACGGCGGCCTGTACCAGATTTACCTGACGGCCGGCAAGCACACCCTGCGCATGGAAGTGGTGCTGGGCGACATGGCCAACATCATCGCCTGCGTGCAGGACTGCGTGCTGCAGCTCAACAGCATTTACCGCTCCGTCCTCTACATTACCGGCGTCGCCCCCGATAAATACAGGGACTACCAGATCGAGGCTTCCCTCCCCGCCCTGAAGGGGCAGCTGGAGCAGGTCAAGGCCGACCTGGCTGTGGCCATTGCCGCCCTGGAAAAGACGGCCGGCACCAACAGCGACAAGCTCACCGTCCTGCGCACCATGGACGACCAGCTGGACGACCTGATCGAGGATCAGGAACGCTTCACCGAAGTACTTTCTTCCTATAAAGTAAACGTCCGCGCCCTGGGCAACTGGATTACCCAGGTGCTGGGCCAGCCCCTGGAATTGGACCGCATCTGGATTCATTCCGCCGACGTGAAGCCCGAAGTGGACCACGACAGCTGGGGCAGCCGTGCGCTTCACGAGCTCAAGCGCATGTACTACTCCTTCGTCATCGACTACAACCAGGTAGGCAACGTGGCCTCCACGGCGGAAGGCGCCGACGTGCTGACCCTCTGGATCGGCACGGGCCGTGACCAGGCCAACGTAATCAAGTCCCTGATCGACGAAAGGTTTACCGCCGAAACGGGCATTTCCGTGAACGTGCAGCTGGTGGATATGAACACCCTGCTCCGCGCCACGCTGTCCGGCCAGGGCCCGGATGTGGCCATTCAGGTGGCCAACACCAACGGCATTGCAGGCGCCGTGCTCAACACGGGCAACGATACGCCCGTCAACTACGGATTGCGCAACGCCGTGCTGGATCTGAGCCAGTTTGACGATTTCGCGGAAGTGACCGAACGGTTCCCCCAGAGCGCGCTGGTGCCCTTCAGCTTTAACGGCGCCACCTACGCCCTGCCCGATACCCAGACCTTCCCCATGATGTTCTACCGCAAGGACATCCTGGCCGAGATCGGCCTGGAAGTGCCCAAGACCTGGGACGATGTGAAGGTGGCCATGAGCGTGCTGAGCAAAAACCAGATGGAGTTCGGCATGCTGCCCAGCGAACAGATTTTCGCCATGCTGCTGTACCAGAACGGCGGCCAGTATTACTCCGAAAACGGCGACCGCAGCGCCCTGGATTCGGACATCGCGGTGAACGTGTTCAAGAAATACTGCGAATATTATACCGACTACAAGCTGGACAAGGGCACTTCGGTGGAGGAGCGGTTCCGTACCGGCGAATGCCCCATCATCATCAGCGACTATACCACCTATAACAACCTGCAGGTTTCCGCCCCCGACATTTACGGCCTGTGGGATTTCACCACCGTGCCCGGCACCGTTCAGGCGGACGGCACCATCAGCAACGCCACCGGCTGCTCCGGCCTGGCGGATATCATCATGAGCGCCACCAAGCATCCCCAGGAATGCTGGGAGTTCCTCAAGTGGTGGACCAGCGCGGATATTCAGGTGCTGTACGGCCGCGAAATGGAAAGCCTGATGGGCGCTTCCGCCCGTGTGGCCACGGCCAACCTGGAGGCGCTGGGCCGCCTGTCCTGGCCCATCCGGGATTACAAGGCCCTTTCCGCCCAGCAGAGCCAGGTGCAGGGCATCCCGCAGGTACCCGGCGGCTATTACTCCTGGCGTAATGTGAACAACGCCTTCTACACCATCACGGAGGATTCCGGCAACCAGGTCCGCAAGGCCGCCGGCACCACGCCCCGCGAGGAACTGATGGATAAGGTGTATTACATCAATGCCGAAATCAACTACAAACGTGCCGAGTTCGGTCTGCCGCTGGCAGAGGATAATTTGGCGGAGGAGGTGGAGTAATATGAGCCTGACAAAAGCGGTGCATCCGGAAAAGTACCACAAGCTGCCCATGCGCAGCGTACTGTGGCGCAATCGCGCGTCCTACCTGATGATGGCGCCTTACTTCGTGCTGTTCTTCTTCTTCACCGTTTTGCCCGTCCTGATGAGCATGGGGCTGTCCTTCACGTACTTCAACATGCTGGAAGCCCCCAAATTCGTCGGATGGAACAACTACGTGAAGCTGCTGCTGGATGACGATATCTTCATCATCGCCCTGAAGAACACCCTGCTCTTCGCCGTCATCACCGGCCCCATCAGCTATATGCTGTGCCTGCTCTTCGCGTGGATTATCAACGAATTCAGCCCCAAGATCCGCGCGTTCCTCACCCTGGTGTTCTACGCGCCGTCCATCTGCGGCAACGCCTACATGGTCTGGAACCTGATCCTGACGGGCGACCGCTATGGCTACTTAAACGGCCTGCTGCTGAAGCTGGATATCCTCAGCGAGCCGATTCTGTGGATGCAGACGGAAAAATACATCATGCCCGTTCTGATCGTGGTGCAGCTGTGGCTGTCCCTGGGCACGGGCTTCCTCAGCTTCATCGCCGGTCTTCAGACGGTGGACAAGGGCATGTATGAAGCTGCCGCCATCGACGGCGTGAAGAACCGCTGGCAGGAACTGTATTTCGTTACGCTGCCCGCCATGAAGCCCCAGCTGATGTTCGGCGCCGTCATGCAGATTACCCAGTCCTTCGCCGTGGCCGATATTTCCATTAACCTGGCCGGCAACCCCTCCGTCAACTACGCGGGCGCTACCGTGGTCACCCACTTGCTGGACTATGGCTCCACCCGCCTGGACATGGGCTATGCCTCGGCCATCGCCACGATCCTGTTCCTGCTGATGGTGGGCACCAACAAGCTCGTTCAGAAGCTGCTCAGAAGGGTGGGTGAATGACATGGCAAAGCTGCCTGAAAACATTTCCAAAGCGCCCCAGCCCATTCAGCCGCCCAAGCACCGCCTGCGGGCCCATAAGCGCAAGCTGAACCGCTCCATGGCCGGCAACACGCTGCTGTTTATTGTGATGGGCATCTGCGGCGTGTTCATGGCCCTGCCGCTGGTCATGATCATCAACAACGCCCTCAAACCCCTGGACGAGATTTACCAGTTCCCGCCCCGGATCTTTGTGCGCAACCCTACCCTGGAGAATTTCTCGGACCTCTTCGTTCTGATGAACGATTCCTGGGTGCCCTTTTCCCGGTATATCCTCAACACAATCATCATTACCATGGGCGGCATGCTGGGCCATGTGATCGTGGCGTCCCTGGCCGCGTACCCCCTGGCCAAGCATAAGTTTCCGGGCAAGGATTTCCTGTTCAGCATCGTGGTGCTGTCCCTGATGTTCTCCTGGACGGTTACCCAGATTCCCCAGTATATGATCATTTCCTGGATGGGCATCAACAATACCTACCTTGCCCTGATCCTGCCCGCCTGGAGCTTCGGCATGGGCCTGTACCTGATGAAGCAGTTCATGGAGCAATTGCCCGATTCCCTGATGGAATCGGCCCGGCTCCAGGGCGCCAACGAATGGCAGATTTTCTGGCACATCGTCATGCCCAACGTCAAGCCCGCCTGGCTGACCCTGGCTATTTTCCAGTTCCAGCAGATGTGGGGCAACACGGGCAGCCTGTTCCTGCGCAATGAGGAGCTCAAGCCCCTGCAGTTTGCCCTGCAGCAGATTACCGCGGGCGGCGTTTCCCGCGCGGGCGCGGCGGCGGCCGTGACCTTTGTCATCGCTGCGGTGCCTATCATCTTCTTCCTGGTATGCCAGAGCAGCATTCTGGAAACCATGACGACTTCCGGTATGAAGGACTAAGGGAGGGAGAGCATGATGAAACACACAAAATTTGCCCTGCGATTCCTCTGCCTGGTGCTGGCCCTGACGGCGGCTGTCCCTTCCGCCCTGGCGGATACCGACCTTCCTTACGATACCTACAATTACGACTATTGGGAAGACATCGTCATTACGCCGGCGGCCTATGTGCCGGGCGGCGCCCTTTCCGGCACGGATTACACCTATCAGGGGAATCCGGTGGGGGCTTTCAAAACGCCCCAGGATATGTTCGTGGCTGAGGACGGCACTATCTGGGTGGCCGATACGGGCAACAACCGCATCGTGGTGCTCAGCGCGGACATGAAACAGGCCATCAACATCATTGACGGCTTCGATATGGACGGCGAGCGGCAGACCTTCAACGCCCCGTACGGCGTCTGCGTTTCGGAAAACCAGCAGATTTATATTGCCGATTCCAACAACCACCGCATCGTGGTGCTGGAAATGGACGGCTCCCTGTGCAAGATCGTGGAAAACCCCCAGAGCGAGGTACTGGAAGACGGGTTTGTGTTCACGCCCCTCAAGGTCTCCGTCGATTACGCCGACCGTATCTACTGCATCGCCCAGAAGATGTTCGAGGGCATCATGGTTTTTGAAGCGGCGGGCAATTTTACCGGCTTTTTCGGAACCATTAACGTGAAGATCAGCCTGTGGGAGAAATTCTGGCGCAAGCTGGCCACAAAGGAAGAACGCTCCAAGCAGCAGCTCTTCATTCCTACCGAATTCACCGGTATCGACGTGGATGACGAAGGCTTCGTGTACGCCTCCAACGTGGATACCGACGGATTGCAGGCCGTGCGCCGCCTGAACCCCAGGGGGCAGGACGTCATCCGCAAGGGCCCCAGCCAGAACCTGGGCGGCGATTTGTGGGGGGACGATACCCACACCTACAGCGGCCCCTCCCGGATTGTGGACGTGGTGTACCGGGGCTACGGCATTTACTCCCTGCTGGACAGCAAGCGCGGCCGCGTGTTCACTTATGATCACGAGGGCAATCTGCTCTATATCTTCGGCGGCCTGGGCACCCAGACGGGCACCTTCAATACCCCGGTGGCCATCGAGCACAGCGGCAATACCCTCATGGTGCTGGACGCCTACCGCGCCACCATCCTCCTTTTCAACGCCACAGAGTACGGCCAGCTGATTAACGACGCCGTGGCCCTGCGTTACAGCGGCGATGAGGAAAAGGCCGTGGAAAAGTGGGCCCAGGTGCTGCTGCTCAACGAAAACGACGAATTGGCCAATTCGGGTATCGGCAAGGCGTATCTGACCGCCGGCGATAACGAGCAGGCCATGAAATACCTGAAACGCGGCATGAACCGCGCCTACTATTCCGTGGCCTACAAGCGCTACCGCAACGAAATGATCAAGGATAACCTGCAGTACATTCTGAGCGGTGTGCTGGTCCTCATTATCGCGGTTATCGTGGTTTTGAAGATCCGCAAGAACAAAAAACACGGTGCAAAGGGGGCCGAGGCATGAAAGAGCAATTCAGCCGGGATAAGTGGAAGCAGCTTTTCTACACGGTGAGCCATCCGTCGGACGGCTACTACTGGATCCGTCATCAGGACAGGGGCAGCGTGGGCATCGCGCTGCTGCTGGTGGTGCTGTTTTCCCTTTCCTTCTCCATGAACCGCGCTTATGCGTCTTTCATCGTAAACGACGTGAATCCCCGGGCCGTCAACAGCCTGACGGAAATGTTCGGCGTGGTGCTTCTGTTCCTGATTCTGTGCGTGAGCAACTGGTCCGTCACCTGCCTGATGAATGGGGAAGGGCGGCTCAAGGATATTGTGATCGCCGTAGGCTACGCGCTGTTTCCCATCATCGTCACCATGGTGCTGGCCACCATTGCGAGCCAGTTCCTGGCCGAGAATGAAGAAGCGTTCTATTCCATCATTCTGATTATCGGCCTGGGTTACGGCGCCATTATGATGCTGATCGGCATCATGCAGGTGCACAATTACACCCTGGGCAAAACGCTGATCACCCTGTTTCTGACGCTGCTGGCGCTGTTCATCATCATCTTCCTTGGGCTGCTGATGGTGGACCTGATTTCCAAGGTTTATAACTTCGGCCACAGCATCTACACTGAGCTCATTTTCAGAACCTGAAAGGAGGCGGCGCAGAATGAGTGCAATCAATTCCAACAAAGAGGCGCTGCATCCCGTACAGGTTGTGGCGCAGGAAGACCTGCACAAGCGCTTCATGCGCAAGCTGCTGCTCATCGCGCTGTGCGTGATCGTGGCGGCCGTGGCAATTTACGTGACCTATTTCCTGATCCGCTTCCAGTTCTATAACGGTTACCGGGATCTGATCAGGAGCGCGTACACGGTGGAGGAGGGCACGCCCTTCGCCGCCCTGGAGGACGACGATCCAAAGGTGCCCGATATGGTGCTGGCGGCGGAAAACGACATCCTCAAACTGTACGCCAATCCGGACACGGGGGACATCGCCACGTACGACAAGCGCAACGGCAAGATCGTGCGCAGCACGCCTGAGGACGCGGCGGACGATAAAGTGGCCAACAAGACCAACCGGAATTACGCCCGCTCGCAGCTGATTATCGATTATTACAACGCCAGCCGCAATACCGGCACGTACGACACCTTCAGCATGTCCGTCGACCGCGGGCAGATGACGGCCGAATCCCTGGAAAACGGCGTGCGGTTCAATTACGGCATCGGCGAAGTGCCGGTCATTGAATACTATGTGCCCAATTACCTGACGGCCGAATGGTACGACAAGATCATGACCTCTGTCAGTGAGGCGGACGCCAAGACCGTGACCCGTATGTACACGGCCCCCGCCAAGGAAGGGGAGCTGTATTCCCTCATTTCCACGGCGCGGAACAACCGCGGCAGCAAGGCCAAGATCGACCCCGTGCTCAAGCAGGTGGGCTTCACCGAGGACGATTACTATGAAATGATGGAACTGGGCGGGGAAGAGCAGGCGGAACCCCTGTTCTTCAACGTGAGCCTGGAAATCCGGCTGGACGGGGACAGCATCGTGGCCAGCGTCCCCGTGGACCGCATTGAGGAAATGGGCGGCGGAAAAATCTACCGCATCCAGATGCTGCGCATGCTGGGCGCGGCGGGGCCGGATGAAACGGGCTACCTCGTGGTGCCCAACGGTTCGGGCGCGCTGATGTATTTCAACAGCGGAAAAACCAGCTCTCCGGCCTATAACCAGTACATTTACGACCTGGACCCCGTCGACGCCGATTACACGGCCACCCAGAATACCTCGGTGGTGCGGCTGCCCATTTTCGGCATCTGCCGGGAGGATTCAGGCATCCTTGCCACGGTGGAACGCGGCGCGTCCCTGGCCATGATCACGGCCGATATATCGGGCCGGCTCAACAGCTACAACTACGCCTATCCCGCGTTCGCGGTCCGCTGGGGTTCCCGGCTGAGCATGTTCGGCGTGGACGGCATGGCGGCCGATGTGCCCGTGATCGAAAACGACCTGTATAACGAAAACCTGACCGTTCGCTACACCCTCCTTACGGACGAATACAAGGGCTACAGCGGCCTGGCCAATTATTACCGGGAACGCCTGATTAAGGAAGGCAAGCTGGAACGCAAAGCCGAGGGCGGCGATATCCCCTTCTATTACGACGTCATCGGCGGCGTGAAGGAACTGCAGACTTTCCTGGGCTTCCAGTATATGCACACCGAGCCCATGACCACCTTTGACCAGGCCGGGCAGATTGCCGACGCGCTTCTCGCGGACGGAATTTCCAACCAGGTGATGAACCTGCAGGGCTGGTTCAACGGCGGCTATTACCATAACGCGCCAAACAGCATCAACGTCATCGGCAAGCTGGGCGGCAAAAAGGGCCTGGAGGCCCTGGATGACAAGCTTTCTTCCATGGGCGGCGGCCTCTTTGCCGACGTCGCCTTCCAGAAGGTCAGCTATATCGCCAAGCATTACAACGACAGCCAGGAAAGCTCCCGCTATTACGGCGCGGGCTACACCGCCACTCTGGCCCAGGTCAACCCCGCCACGCTGCGGCGGACCTCGTCCCTGGGCTATTCCGAAACCATCAGCTCCCTGATCTCGCCCAAGTTCCTGCCCCGCTATGTGGGCGGCTTTGTCGACGCCATTGAAAAATACGACGTGGGCGGCATTTCCCTGCGGGACCTTGGCGACGAGCTGCACGCCGATAAACGGCGCACCAACGTCATCAACCGCGAACAGGCGCTGGATGTGGTGGACGCCCAGATGCAGGTGCTGGCCGATACGGGCAAGGAAATGCTCTTCAGCGCCGCCAACGCTTACGCCTTCGGTTATGCCGACCACATCATCAACGCGCCCATGAGCGCCACCGAATACTTCATCATCGATCAGGAAATTCCGCTGTACGAAATGGTTCTGCACGGCTGTGTGGATTACGCCGGCTCCGTGCGCAACCTGTCCATTTCCGATGACTGGACGCGGGAATGCCTCAAGATGATCGAATACGGCGCTTCCTGCCATTACCTGTTCACCTGGGAAGACGCCACCGAAATGAAGTATACCGGCCTCATGCGGGATTATGCCGCGAAGTTCGAAAACTGGCACGAGGACGCCGTGAAGCTCTATACCATGCTGAACGAAGCCCTCTCGCCCGTCAGCGACGCGGTGATAACGGCTCATGAGACGCTGGACAACGGCGTGGTGAAGGTCACGTACGACAACGGCGTGATTCTCTACATCAATTACGGCGCTGAGGATGCGGAGGCCGACGGCCTTACCGTTCCGGCTATGAATTACACCATGGGAGGCGGCAAAGCATGAGCAAGAAAAAGCTGCGGGTATCCATGACCACGCGACGGGCCATCAACGGCTATATGTTCATTATGCCCTGGCTCATCGGGTTCATCTGCTTCTACGTGATCTGCATCATCATGACGGTGCGCTTCTCCCTGTCCGAGCTGACGGTGCTGCCCACCGGCGGCTACTCCACCAAATTCGTCGGCCTGGATAACTTCATTTACGCGTTCCGGGTGCATCCCAGTTTCAAGCAGACCTTCGTCACCTCCATGGGCAACATGATCATCGACGTGCCGCTGATCATTTTCTTCAGCCTCTTCATGGCCATCATGCTCAACCGGAAATTCAAGGGCCGCGGCCTGGTGCGCGCCATCTTCTTCCTGCCGGTCATTCTGGGGGCCGACGCCATTGCGGACGCCATGCAGCGTTCCATGGCCCTGATGAACGGCGGCCTGACCACCATGAGCAGCGAAATGAGCACGGCGGTCAGCGGCGGCATGAGCATCGCCTATTACATGGAGATTTTCTCCGACCTGGCCATTCCCAGCCAGGTGCTGGAATACCTGGTGGGTGCCATTAACCGCATCAGCGACATCATTTCCGCTTCGGGCGTGCAGATCATCATTTTCATCGCCGCTCTGCAGTCCATTCCCGGCTCGCTGTACGAGGTGGCCCACATTGAGGGCGCCACGGCCTACGAAACCTTCTGGAAGGTCACCTTCCCCATGGTGACGCCGCATATCATCACCAACCTGGTCTATACCATCGTGTTCCGGTTCCTGGACAGCGAAGTGGTGAACCTGGCGTACACCACCACCTTCACCGAGCGGAACTACGGCCTGGGCGCGGTGTTCAGCCTGGTGGGCACGGCGGCGGTCTGCCTGCTGCTGGTGATCGTGGTAGGCCTGATTCAGAAGCGTACCTTCTACTACAACTGACGAGGGGAGGAATGTGCCATGAAAACCAATCTGGTTTCCCAGTGGAAGGCCTTCAAAGCCAGCCCGGTTTATGAAGACAAAAAAAGCGGCCTGGCCCGCGGGGGCAAGAGCGTGCTGATGACGATCTTCCGCATCGTCCTGCTGGTGGGCATCAGCTATGTCATTCTGGCCCCGGTCATCGGAATCGTGACCTCTTCCTTCTTCTCCGATTCGGACCAGTATAACCCCATGGTGTTCACCATTCCCATCAACCCCACCTTTGAACGGTATGAAAAAGCATTCGAGCACCTGAAATACCTCAAGACCACGGGCTTCACCGTTCTCTATACCGTCACCCTGACGGCCATCCAGGTGTTCATCTGTTCCATGGTGGGGTACGGCTTCGCCCGGTTCAATTTCCCGCTGAAGAAGCTGCTCTTCGGCTGCGTGGTGGTGATGATCGTTTTGCCGGTGCACACCATCATGCTGCCCCTGTACGTGACCTTCCGGAATTTTGACCCCCTGGGCATCATGTCCCTTATCAAAGGGAACCCGCAGAACCTGCTGGGCACGCCCTGGCCCATGTACATTATGACGGTGCTGGGCTGCGGCTTGCGGAGCGGGCTGTACATTTACATTTTCAATCAGTTTTTCCGCGGCCTGCCCAAGGAAATCGAGGGAGCGGCCTTTGTGGACGGCGCAGGAACGCTGTATACCTACTTCCGCATTATGCTGGTGAACGCCATGCCCGCCGTGGTGACGGTGCTGGTGTTCTCCCTGGTGTGGCAGTACAACGACACGTTCTACGGCAACCTGTTCAACATCAGCACGGACCTGCTGATCAGCAAGCGCATCGCCACCCTTTCCGATACGGTTTCCAACGTGGAAAAGATTTACGACCCCAATATCCTCAAGCTCTATATGAACGCCGGCATCGTGATGATTATGTCGCCCATCGTGCTGATGTACCTGCTTCTCCAGCGCCAGTTCATTGAGGGCGTGGAGCGCAGCGGTATTGTGGGCTGATTCCCTTCGGTTCAATGCCCTTTGAGGCAGAACATATTTTTTCAAGGAGGTTGACACCACCATGAGAAAGATTCTGGTTACCCTGCTGGTCATGGCTCTCGCGCTGAGCATGACCCCGTGGGCGCTGGGCGAGGAAGCGTCGCCCGTTACCTGCATCGACTTTGAGGATGGCAGCTACGGCTTCCTGGGCGTGAGCAAGCCCAACGGAAACGCCGCCGACGCCACCATTGAAATCGCCGATTTCAATGGTTCCAAGGCCCTCAAGGTCTCCGCCCCCGCCAAGAGCCCGTACGTTGGCATCAACGTGGAAGGCCTGCTTGGCGATCGTCTGGCTGATCTGCGTTCCGTTTCCGCCGAATTCGGTGTGGACAACGCGGAAGACGGCACCTTCTACGCGGTGTCCGGCGTGATCTACTGCTACGTCGGCGAAGCCAACGACAAGGTCACCGGCAACTGGTCCGTCTACATGGCCAAGAAGAACCCCAATTCCGCCACCCTGACCCTGGATGATGACAAGGCGTTCGTTCCCGGCGCGGGCAACTATGTCGAAATCTCCAAGGAAACGGACAACTACGTCACCAAGAAGGGCGGCACCCCCGTCACCTTCTACATTGACAACATTCAGTTCCTGGATGCCGAAGGCAATCCCCTGCCCCTGGACCTGACCGCCGAATACGTGGCCCCCTCCACCGGCACCGATCTGAGCAACCTGTGGGCCCTGAAGGATGTCGTGGAATTCCCCGACTTCGTCAAGTCCGCCGGCGGCTGGACGCAGGACGGCCTGGAAATGCCCGAAGACTTCGTGGCGGCGCTGGTTCCCGGCTCCGTGGTTGAAATCGAATTCTCCAGCGACAACGGCGATATCTGGGCCGTCATGCCCGATTCCGCTGCCGGCTGGATGCGCGTGGGCGGCGGCGGCAACGGCACCGACTACGTGAACAACTCCAAGTCCATTGCCCAGATCCCCTACGAAACCTTCGTGGAATTCCTGGGCGAGGATGTTTCCACCTGGGGCGCCCGGATGCAGTGCGAAGCCAGCGGCAACTGGCAGGTGTTTGCCGTCCGCGTGGGCCAGCGCGTTCCCCAGGTCACCCTCACCGACGCTGTGACCGTTGAAGGCTTCACCGTTTCCGGCGCCGGCTGGGCGCAGGCCGGCGTGGACGCTCTCTCCGAAGACGTTCTGGCGGCGCTGGTTCCCGGCTCTGCGGTGGAAATCGAATTCGAGTCCGCTTCCGGCGACATGTGGATCGTCATGCCCGATTCCGCCAACACCGGCTGGACCCGCGTGGGCCAGGGGACGGCGACCATCATCGGCAACAAGGCCTACATCACCTTTGAACAGATTGCCGAAGCCTGCGGCAGCGAAAACGTGGCCGACTGGGGCGTTCGGATGCAGTGCGAAGCCAGCGACGCCTGGAGCGTGTACTCCGTGCGCGTAGGCAAGCTGGTGGAAATCCCCGCCGTGAAGGACTTTGTGGACATTGAAGGCTTCACCGTTTCCGGCGCCGGCTGGGCGCAGGCCGGCGTGGACGCCCTCTCCGAAGACGTGCTGGCGGCGCTGGTTCCCGGCTCCGTGGTGGATATCGAATTCGAATCCGCTTCCGGCGATATGTGGATCGTCATGCCCGACTCCGTCAACACCGGCTGGACCCGTGTTGGCCAGGGCACCGACATCATTGCGAACGGCCATGCCTACGTCACCTTTGAACAGCTGGCCGAGGCCTGCGGCAGCGAGAACGTGGCCGACTGGGGCCCCCGGATGCAGTGCGAAGCCAGCGACACCTGGAGCGTGTACTCCGTGCGCGTGGGCAAGACTGCCGAATAATTCCGAAACTGAAACAGGAGGAAATCAATCATGAAGAAAATTTTAGCCCTGGTGCTGGCGCTGGTGCTGGCCCTGTCCATGTGCGCGAACGCCCTGGCCGAGGTTGACCCGAGCCGCCGCACCATCACCATCGGTCTGTGGTGGGACATCTACTATGACAGCGAAAACAGCGCCCTGGAAGACGACCCCAGTTATTCCGGCACCGAGTCCGACGAATTGCGCTTCAACGTGGTCAAGGAAATCGAAGACAAGTACAACGTCAATATTGACTTCGTGAACCTGACCTACGCCGGCACCCAGGATTCCATCAACACCTCCATCATGGCCGGCAGCCCTGACTGCGATATCTACCTGGTGGAGCTGGGCTGGGGCATTCCCGCCGCTGAAAGCGGATATTTTGTGGATCTGCACAGCTTCCTGCCCGAGGACCACGATGTGTTCACCACCCATAACGTGCTGACCAGCACCACCTACGGCGGCAAGGAAGAAGCCTACTTCTTCACCCCCATGGGCATGAACAACACCTACCCGCTGATGTACAACCTGCAGATGATCGAGGACGCCAACCTGGAAGATCCCCGCGACCTGTATGAGCGCGGCGAATGGACCTGGGATAAGTTCATCGAATACTGCCAGGCCCTCACCAAGGATACCGACGGCGACGGCGTGAACGATCAGTACGGCTTCTGCGGCTACATCAACGACGTCATCAACAACCTGACCCTTTCCAACAACACCACCATCGCTTCCGGTCCTGTGGAGAATTTCTCTTCCACCGAAGTGGGCGAGTGCTTCCAGCTGGTCTATGACATGTACAACACCTACAACGTGTGCGTGCCCTATGACCAGACGGAATCCGCCTCCGACTCCATGCGTGTAGCGTACTTCGATGGCAACGTGGCCTTCTCCGTCGGCGCGACCTGGATCCTGAACAGCAACGCCGCCTACGGCCCCACCAGCGAAGCGCCCCTGGAATTTGACACCGTGTTCATTCCCTGGCCCGTTGGCCCTCACGGCGACAAGGACCTGAACCCCATGCTGCAGATCGGTTCCGGCAACAGCTACTACTGCATCCCCGTGGGTGTGGAGGATCCCGAGCTGGTGTTCAACGTGTTCTATGATTACCAGAACTGGTTCCACGACGACACCACCCTCCGCGACGATCCCGAGACCAACCACTGGTGGATCGAGGAAACCGGCCGGACGCCCGAATTCCAGGATTACAACTACGAAGTGCAGCTTGAAATGCTGACCCGCCAGCAGGTGGATATGTACGAGTCCCTGAACGTCAGCCTCGACTGGCTGCAGCTGATCAACGGCGAGCAGACCGTGGCCCAGTTCCAGGAGACCTATCGGCAGCAGTTCCAGGATGCCCTGGATGCGATCTTCAAGTAATTCTCCTTTCTGCGGGGCGGGAGCTTGCTTCCGCCCCGCCTCTCGGGCCCGGCCGGGATTGCCCTGGCCGGGCCTGTCCTGTAATACTGCGCGATATCATCCGGATGGGGAGAGAACGGTATGACGAATGAAAACGTGCGCATGGCGGATATCGCAAAGGCGCTGGGGGTCAGCACGGTGGCCGTTTCCAAGGCCCTGCGGGACCAGAAGGGCGTCAGTGAGGCGCTTCGCGCCCGTGTCAAGGCATTGGCGGAGGAGTGGGGATACCGTTCCCCGTCGCAGGTCCGGCAGCTGTCCGGAAAGGCGGGCTACACCATCGGCGCGCTCATTTCGGCCCGCTACCTGGACAGCAACGAATCCTTCTATTGGCGGCTGTATCAGGAAGTAAACGCCCAGGCCATGCGCAAGGAATCCTTTATGCTGCTGGAAACCCTGAGCAACGAGGACGCGCGCCTGCACAAACTGCCGAAACTGATTGCGGAAGGCCGGGTGGACGGGCTGATCGTCATCGGCAAGCCGCCGGGGGACTATGCCGCGTTCCTGAAAAAATCCTGGCAGAAAGCGATGGTGTTTCTGGATTTTTACGATCCGGACGCCGAAGTGGATTCCGTGATTTCCAACAGCTTTTACGGCGCTTACCAGCTGACCGATTATCTGATCCGTCACGGCCACCGCCTCATTGGCTATGTGGGCACGCTGCTGGCGACGGACAGCATTACCGACCGCTATTTCGGCTACCGTAAGGCCATCCTGGAATACAATATTCCCATGCGGCGGGAATGGCTGCTGGATGACCGCGACCTGGCTACCGGCGCCAATACCGAGCTGCCTTTCCCGCCGGAAATGCCCACGGCCTTTGTGTGCAACTGCGATTTCATCGCGGGCATGCTGATCCGGGTGCTGCGTAAAAGCGGCTACCGGGTGCCCGAGGATGTGTCCGTGACCGGGTTTGATAATTATCTGCCGCCCGGCATGTGCGACATCGGCATTACCACCTATTCCGTCAATCTCCGGGAAATGGCCCACAGCGCCGTGCGCATGCTGCTGCGCCGCCTGGATGGGGACAAATCCCGCCCCTTTATGCAGATTATCGACGGCCAGCTTTTTGTGCGGGAAAGCGTATGCACGCTTTAGCGTCCGCTCTTGGGGACACTGGCTGCCTTCACGCAAAAACGCCCGGACGGTTTGTCGTCCAGGCGTTTTTTTGTTTGGGCATTTTTGTGTCAGGAAAGAGTGAATTCGGTTTTAAGCAGGTCCGCGTCTTTGCTGCTGTGGCCAATCATGAGCAGGAATTTTCCGGGCTCCACCACCCGCTGCTCTTTAGCGTTCACCAGGGAAAAATCCATGCGGTTCAGCTGGAAGGACACCGTTTTCTTTTCGCCGGGCTGCAGGTCCACCTGCCGGAAGGCAATCAGCTGCTTCACCGGCGTCAGCACGGAAGACACGCAGTCCCGGAAATAAACCTGCACCGTTTCCCGGCCCGCCCGGTCGCCTGTATTGGTCACGGTGACCCGGGCCTGCAGGGTGTCGGCGTCGAGGGTAAGATCCTCATAGGCAAAATCGGTGTAGGAAAGGCCCTCGCCAAAGGCGTACAGGGGCCCCGCGGGCAAATCGCAGTATCGGGCGTTGGGGCCGAAGTGCCAGCCGGGCAGCGCGTTGTAATACACGGGCACCTGGCCGGCATGGTGGGGGAAGGAAATGGGCAGACGCCCCGAGGGGTTGAACACGCCGTAAACGGCCTCCGCCACGGCCTGGCCCCCGAACATGCCGCCGTTGAAGGCGATCACCACCGCGTTGGAACGGGCGGCCTCCCGGGTGATGGTTGAGGGTTTGGAAGCCAGCAGCACGGTGACGAGGGGCTTGCCCAGGGCGGCCAGTTTTTCATGGAGCTCGCTTTGCCGGCCGGACAAATCCAGGTTGGCCCGATCCTTGGCTTCCCCCACCTGGTCGATCATGTCGCCCACCACATGGACAATCACATCGGCGTCCCGGGCGATATCCAGGGCTGCGTCCAGGTCGTCCTTAGCACACGGCATGGGGCCGCAGCCCCGGCAGTAAACGACGTTTTTACTCAGGGCCTCAAACCCCTCTTTCACCGTCACATAGGGCCGCACGGGCTCCTTCTCCGGATCGGGCAAGGGATGGCTGAAGTAAGTCCAGTCGCCGTACTGGGCGCGGATATCGTCGCCGTTGGCCCCGATCACGGCCACCTTCTGGGTGGGATTCAGGGGCAGCACGCCGTCGTTCCGGACCAGCGTGATGCTCTCGCGGGCAACGTTCAGGGCGGCGTCCCGGTGCGCAGGGCAGCCGAGGCATTTTGGGTCGCCCTGACGGAAAGGATTTTCAAACAGGCCCATGCGAATCTTCACGGCCAGGATATGGCCCACGGCTTCGTCCAGCACCGATTCAGCCATTTTCCCCGAACGGACCAGGGAAACGGCGGTGTCGAAAAATTCTTCGCTGCTCATCATCATGTCGTTGCCCGCCTCGGCGGCCAGTTTCGCGGCGTCCTCTGGGGTTTCGGCCACGAATTGCTGGGTCATCAGGCTGGTCATGTTGCCCCAGTCCGTCACCACAAAGCCCTCAAAGCCCATTTCCTGCCGCAGCATTTCTTTGAGGGCCCAGGAATTGGCGGTGAAGGGTGTGCCGTCCATGGAGCCGTAGGCCGTCATGAAGGTGGCGCAGCCCGCGTTCACCGCCTTTTGGAAGGGCGGCAGGAACACTTCTTTGGCCTTGCGCCGGGTGATTTCGCTGTCGCAGGCATCCCGGGCCCCCACGGCCTCGCCATAGGCAAAGTAATGCTTGGCGCAGGCCAGGATGCTGTCGGAATTGCGCAGATCGTCCCCCTGATAGCCGTGAATGATGGCGGCGGCCATTTCGCCGGTCAGGTACGGGTCCTCCCCAAAGGTTTCGTCCACCCGGCCCCAGCGGGGGTCGCGGGCCAGGCAGAGCAGGGGTGAGAACGTCCAGTGCAGCCCTTCGGAGGCCACTTCCTTTGCCGTCACCCGGCCCATTTCCCGGACGGCTTCCTTGTCCCAGGTGCTGGCGGCGGCCAATTGCGTGGGGAAGACCGTGGCATGGTCGTTCACCGAATGCCCCCGCACCGCGTCGATGCCGAACAAAAGCGGAATCCCCATGCGGCTGCTCAGGGCCGCCTGCTGCAGCTCCTTCGCGTCCTCGCCCATGGCGAACAGGAAGGAGCCCGCGCCCCGCTTCGCCCATTCCAGGGATTTTTCCCGGCCCAGGTGCCGGAAGGATACCTGAATCATCTGGGCCGCCTTTTCTTCCAGGGTCATTTGCCCAAGCAGGCTGTCCACCCGCGCTTTGATTTCTTTTTCCATGGCCTTTCCCTCCGCGTAAAAACTTGGATACGGGTTGATTGTACCCAAGGAGCCACGGGTTTGTCAAGCAAAGAAAAAAGGCCCAATCTGATTGAGCCTTTTTTGCATGGCGAAGACATTTGTTATTCGTCAATGACGTAAGGAACCGCGTCGTCCGGAATGGGGCACACATAGCCGCCGTCCCGGGTGCGTTCCTGAAATTCCTTCTTGGCTTCCTCGATGACCGCGGGATTGCCGAATAGGTCGGCCACCGCCCCGGCCAGCACTTTGGCCGCGTAAATCATGCCCTTGTCCGCCATGGGCATGGTGCCGCAGGATACGTTCTGCCAGGAATGGCCGGGGGAACCCGAGGGCCAGGTGGCGGCGGTGATCTGGGCGGTGGGGGTGAGCCAGCTGACGTCGCCCACATCGGTGGAGCCGGGGCTGAAATCGTTGCCCGTGTAGAAGGGCAGCACGAAATCGTTGATGGCCCGGTGGCCGTTGTCGCTGAGTTTCCGCACGGTTTCGGCGATATCGGGCCGCACCCGCGCCCCCAGGCCGGGCAGTTCGCGGCTCTCGGGGAAGGTCTTTTTGAGGGCGGCGGCAAAATCCCATTCTTCTTTGGTATACGTGGGCACGGGGTGGCTGGTCAGGTTGCTGTAGAGCACCTTTTCCAGGGTGGTATTGGGCAGCAGCTCGGCGGTGCCGTCCACAAAAATGCGGTCGTAGGTTGTTTCGGTCATCATGGCCGCGCCCTTGGCGATGAGGTCCACCCGGCGCTGCAACTCCACGGTGTCCCGCACCTTGTTGGAACGCACCATGTACAAAACCGACGCGTGGGGCTGCACCACGTTGGGGGAGACGCCGCCGCCGTCGATGATGGCGTAATGAATGCGGCCGTCGGTGGGCATATGCTCCCGCAGGAACTGCACGCCCACGTTCATCAGTTCCACCGCGTCCAGGGCGGAACGGCCCATTTCGGGGTTGCCCGCCGCGTGGGCGGCCACGCCCTTGAATTTGTAGAGCACCTGGGTGCAGGAATTGTTGGTGCCCGTGGTCACCTCGTGGGTGTCGCCGGGGTGCCAGGAAACGGCGCAGTCCAGTTCCTTCCACAGGCCCGCCCGGGCCATGTACGCCTTGGCCGCGCCGCCTTCCTCCCCGGGACAGCCGTAAAAGGTGACGGTGCCGGGCAGCCTGGTCTCCTGCAGAAACTGCTTCACGGCACAGGCGGCGGCAAAGGAGCCTGCCCCCAACAGATGATGACCGCAGCCGTGGCCCGGGCCGTTCTTGACGGTTTCCTCATGTTCCAGGGCCCCCGCCTTCTGGGACAGGCCGGACAGGGCGTCGAATTCCCCCAAAATGCCGATGTGGGGGCGGCCAGAGCCGAAAGTGCCGCTGAAGGCCGTTTCGATGCCGCAAAGGTTTTCTTCCACCCGGAAGCCCTCCTCCTGCAGCAGCTTCTTGAACAGCGCGGCGGACTTGAATTCCTTTAAGGACAGCTCTGCATAGCCCCAGATGCTGTGGGCCAGGTCCATGTATTTTTGCGCGTTCTTTTCAATGTACGCATCCAGCTTTTGCTTCATTTCAGGCGTCGTCATGGCGATTCCTCCGGGGTAATCAGTAAAGTACCTTGCTCAAAAATTCCTTGGTGCGGGCATTTTGCGGATGCTGGAACAAATCTTCCGGCTTGCCGCTTTCGGCGATGATGCCGTCGTCCATGAACAGGACGCGGTCGGACACCTCCCGGGCAAAGCCCATTTCATGGGTGACGATGACGGAAGTCATGCCTGTTTTCACCAGCCCCTTGATCACATCCAGCACCTCGCCCACCATTTCGGGGTCCAGGGCGGAGGTGGGCTCGTCAAAGAGCATCACGTCCGGCTCCATGGCCAGGGCGCGCACGATGGCCAGGCGCTGCTTCTGGCCGCCGGAAAGGCGGCTGGGGTGCTCGTTGGCCTTGTCCGCCAGGCCCACGCGGCTGAGCAGGTCCATGGCCATATCGTCGGCCTCCTGCTGGGTCTTTTTCTTGAGCAGCACGGGGGCCAGGGTGATGTTGCCCTTCACGGACAAATGGGGGAACACGTTGAAATGCTGGAACACCATGCCCATTTTCTGCCGGTGCAGGTTGATGTCCACTTTTGCGTTGGTGATTTCCACGCCCTCAAAGAAAATCTTGCCCTCTTCGGGAATCTCCAGCATGTTCAGGCAGCGCAGGAAAGTAGATTTCCCGCCGCCCGAGGGGCCGATAATGGAAACGACCTCGCCCTTTGCCACATGCTCGCTCACGCCGCGCAGCACATGCAGAGGCTCTTTTTTGCCTTCCAGATGAAAGCTTTTGTGCAGGTTCTCCGTCTTAATCACTGGTCTTGAGCCTCCTTTCAAATACGCCCAGCAGCTTGCTCAGCACAAAGTTGAGCACGAAGTAGAGCACGCCCACGATGAGCAGACACTCCATGGTCAGATAAGTATTTCCCTTCACGATCAGGTAGGAGGTCATCAGCTCGCCCACAAAGAAGGTGGAGGCCAGGGAGGTTTCCTTGATGATGGTCACAAATTCGTTGCCCAGGGCGGGGAGGATGTTCTTGATGGCCTGGGGAAGCACGATGCGCATCATGGTCTCGGAGCCGGAAAGGCCCAGGCTCCGGGCGGCTTCCGTCTGCCCCCGGTCCACCGCCTGAATGCCCGAACGGAAGATTTCGGAAACGTAGCAGGCCGAGTTGATCACCAGCGCCACGCCCACGCTGACGATATCGGGAACGGAGAAGGGCAGCAGCTTGGGCACCAGGAAGTAGCCGATGTACAATTGCAGCAGCATGGGGGTGCCGCGCACCACTTCCACAATGGCGATGACGATCCAGTTCAGGGGCTTGAATTTGGCCATGCGGCCCAGGCACAGGAACACGCCGATGACCGAGCCCGCCGCCACCGTAATCAGGGACAAGAGCAGCGTATAGCCCACGCCCGTTACCAGGAACGTGTACCAGTACCTGGACAAAATCTTGACGATGTTTTCAAAATATTCTACCAAGGGTCGATCCCTCCCGGTTGAAAGAATGGCTGGCATGAAAAGCGCATGGCCGGGGATTTTCCGGCCATGCGGCGGAGAAAATCAGGGGTTATTCGGCGGCGCCGTCCTCAGCGGCGGCATCGTCGGCAGGCGCTTCGTCTACGATGGCGTTGCCTTCGTCGTCATAGCTGACGTCCGCGGCGGTTTCGATGCCGGCCAGGGCCTTAGCTTCCTCATACCACTGGGGGTACAGGCCGGCGGCATACGCCTGGGCCAGGATGTCGTTGACCTGCTTGGTCAGTTCGTCCGCGCCCTTCTTGAGCAGGATGACGTTGTTTTCGGCTTCCTCGCTCACCTCAAACTCGAAGCCCGAGAAGGCGATGGCGTCATTGCCGGCGATGATGGCGTCGCCGTTGCCCTTGGCCACGGCCAGGGCATCGATGTTGCCGTTGCGCAGGGCTTCCACGGCGGTGCCGATGTCGGTAAAGATCTTGATGTTGCAGTCCTCGGGCAGCTGCTCGTTGCACAGGTTCAGCTGCAGGGAAGCCACCTGGGCGCCCACCGTCAGGCCGGAGTACTTGGAGGCTTCGTCCAGGGTGCCCGCCTTGTCGGCAGTGGTGATGATGACCTGCTCGGTCTCGTTATCGCCGGCGTAGTAGTAATCGGAAAGGTTGTAGTTTTCCGCACGGTCGGCGGTGACGGAATAGCCCGAAATGGACATATCCACGGTGCCGGTCTGCACGGCGGCCTGGCAGGCGTCGAAGCTCATGGGCTTGATCACCAGGGTCTTGCCCATCTGCTCGGCAATGTACTTGGCCAGCGTCACGTCAAAGCCCACGTACTGGTCCTGGCCGGACTTGGAGGTGTCCACAAATTCCATGGGGGAGAAGTCGGGGGAGAGGGCCACGGTCAGGGTCTCGGCGGGGGCTTCTTCCTTATTTCCGAATACGGTAAAGGCCAGCACGACGGCCACAACGGCAATCACCACAACGGCAGCAACGATCCAAATCCACTTTTTCATCATTCATGATTCCCTTCTTTGAAATAAATCCGTCATCTCGTGGATGACGCTGCCATTATACCGCACATGAAATCCCTTGTCAATACCTTTTTTGAATTTTATTCGGAAAATTTGAATATTTTTTCGTGATGTATATGCAGGAAATCAAGGCGGATTTATGCATTAAAATGCGTGCAATTTGCAGGAGAACGGCTTAAAACCCTTAAAGTGCTGGGAATATGGGGAGAAATTATGCCGTGATATACAAAGTAATGCATTTTAGCAGAAAAAGTGAATTTGCATAAATATGCACATCACCGGAAAACTGCAGAAAAGCTCCGGAAAAATTTTTTTACTGCATTCCATTTTGCCTGTGCCCGAAGCTGCCGCCGCAGCCCACATAAATAAAATAGAAGAAACTGCGCCGATGAAAAGATCGCTTCCCATCAAACTGCAAAAAAATAGCACCGGTCAAATTGGTGCTGTAGTTTGTCAAAGAAAGTGGCAGCATGACCTTGGGGATGTATGAAGGGGCCGCAGCCCCTTCATTTTCAATCCGCAGAACCGGCTTTGCCGGTTCGAGGAAGAGTCAGAATGACTCTTTCCTATATCATTTTCCTGCCGTGATGCGCAGCGAACTGAGCGTCGCCCGTCAGGGCGACCGAGGGCGTGCAATTCTTAAATTGCCGCCCGATGCCCGCGCTTCCACGCAGTGGAGTAGCGCGGGGCGAAATGAAAATGATGCAACAGATACAGGAACGCAAAAGCGATCCTGCATCGCATGGTGTCGAAAACTTGTTTTCGACACCATAAAAAAGAGCACCGGTCAAACCGGTGCTGTGGTGCGCCATCAGGGACTCGAACCCGGGACACCCTGATTAAGAGTCAGGTGCTCTACCAACTGAGCTAATGGCGCATAGGGGGGCGAGCGGGGGAAAGGTCAGGACGGCTGCCGTCTTCGTACCTTCCGGCCGGTTTTGCAATCGGCCCAGGGAGCCAGCCCCCAAGCTGGAGCGGGTGATGGGAATCGAACCCACGTAGCCAGCTTGGAAGGCTGGAGCTCTGCCATTGAGCTACACCCGCAATTGGAGCGGTAGACGAGGCTCGGACTCGCGACCTCCACCTTGGCAAGGTGGCGCTCTACCAACTGAGCTACTACCGCGGAAAAAAGGGGGTGTGTCCTGGTGCGGACGAAGAGACTTGAACTCTTACGCCTTTCGGCACCAGATCCTAAGTCTGGCGCGTCTGCCATTCCGCCACGCCCGCTCAATGCCCCCGAAGGGTGGTGACCCATCGGAGATTCGAACTCCGGACACCTTGATTAAAAGTCAAGTGCTCTACCGCCTGAGCTAATGGGTCAAGGTGGCTGGGGTGGCAGGGATCGAACCTACGAATGAGGGAGTCAAAGTCCCTTGCCTTACCGCTTGGCTACACCCCAACATTTTACCGAATCCACGGGGTGAAAAAAGTGGGGTGGGTGGTGGGACTCGAACCCACGGCCTCCAGAGCCACAATCTGGCGCTCTAGCCAACTGAACTACACCCACCATGAGCGGATTGGCGCGCCTGAAGGGATTCGAACCCCCGACCCACGGCTTAGAAGGCCGTTGCTCTATCCAACTGAGCTACAGGCGCATTTCGCCATGGTTCCTGTCGAGGCGATTCACAAGGAATCATCCCTGCTGACAAGGATAGATTTTACCATATTCAAAATAGACTGTCAAGTCTTTTTTCGGAAAAATTTTGCCGGTGCGGGCAACGGCCTTCTTTGTGCGTCATAATCCCTGCCAAAGCAGCGTCTGCCTGTCCGCATCCAGGGGCGAGGCGGGGGCGTTGAGGACGGCATCGATGTCATATGCCCGGCGTAGAGTTTCTATAAACATGCCGTCTTCCCCGTCCGGCGCCCGAAGAATCAGCAGCAACTCTTCCGGTTTTTCGTCGTTTTCCGCGATCTCCAGCTCCCGGATCACCCGCAGCCGCCCGTCCTGCCAGGCAAGCAGCTGCTCCAGGCCGGTCAGGGCGCTGTTGTGAATGTAGTTGTAGATCAGCTGTTTTTCGGGGTACAGCTTATAACTGCTCAGCCACGTAGAAATGCCGCTTTCCCCCGTGAACCGGCCTTCGTTGGGGGAGTAGAGAAAGAAGGTATAGGACGCGTTGGCCGAGCCGAGGGTGTAGAGAATGACCAAATCGTCATACCCGTCGAAATTCACGTCCTCCAGGCGGATTCCGCCGTCCTTTGCTTCCGCCCGGGTGAAATAGAGGGTCTGGAAGGGCGCGCCATCCTTTGTCATGTCCAGGCGGTAAATGAAACGCTGCTCGCAGTCGCTTCCGGCGATTTCCTGGCCAACGAAGGTCTGCGTCCAGGCAAAGCCCCCGTTTTCTTCAGCCTGAACCGGCAAAAGCCCTGCCGCCAGCACCAGCGCCAACAGAAGCGCCAATATCTTTTTCATTTCAGAAACCTCCCGTTCAAAGGCAATGCTGCCCGTGTGTTTCATAATATATAACGCGGCGCGAGCGATTTTTCTTCCGCGAAAAGCCGTTTTTTGGCAAATTTCCGATTTTGTGTTTTTTCCTCTTGCATTTTGTCCGAGCATGTGTTATACTATTTCCGCTGTCACGCTTGGGATTATAGCTCAGCTGGTTAGAGCACCACGTTGACATCGTGGGGGTCATAGGTTCGAGTCCTACTAATCCCACCAG
>CANQKI010000029.1 GCA_947624355.1 uncultured Clostridia bacterium
GTCAGTCTGGCCCATAGCTCGATGAGGCCAAGGGTCGGGTTTCGCCGCCGATAACGCAGGATCATGTCGATTTCCTCGGGCGTGTGTGCGTTGGGATGGCTGTGGGGCCGCCGGGACATACAGGCCAGGGACTGAACCGTGCCGTCCCAACGCGCCCGCCAACGGTAAATGTAGGAACGGTGCACGTTGTACTTTCTGCTTGCCCTCGATACCCCGTACTTCTGGGCGTAGCACAAAAGGGATTGACGATACTTCATGTCCTGCGTTATACTGTTCATGGAAGGTTGACCGTCCTTTCGTAAGCGTAGTTTAGCAGCTTTATCTTACCACACAGCCGGTCAACCTTCTATTTTTTCCTCCTTTACTTGCTCACTGTCCCATATGTATTGTAATCCAACATGCAGGAAGGTAATTTCTCCGTTTTTTCTATAGACAAATTTATTCCTTTATGTTATATTAATATGCTGAGTATTTTTCTACGCCAAAGAAAGGTGAGGCCCATGAACGCGCTCTGTGAAAAGTACCTGGAAAACGTGGCAAAGGTTCAGTCTCTGGCCAAGCCCAGGCTGGCCGACGGAATGTCCCAAAAGGAAATCCTGGACGTTATTCACGATAACGCCAAGGAGACTCATGCCCTGCGGGTGGAAAACGACGCGCTGCTGGACCGGCTGGTTTATTCCCGGGCGCCCGAACGGATGACGTCGCAGGACGTAGAAGAACTCAAGGAATTTGCCGATAAACTGTTCAGCTATCACCGCAGCCTCGATATGGGCGTGGCTTACCGGGTGCATCAATTGCTCTACGCTTATGCAAAGTATCATGACGATACAAACCTCATCATCCGGGAATTGTATTACCAGGGCCTTGTGCTCCACTACATGAACCTGAAAATCGAATTGCCCCCGGTCAACCTGTACAGCGAGCAGATTATGGATTTCTTTTCCAAAGGCGCGGCGTATATGGCGCAATATGAGGAAATCCAGGATGAAGAAACCCGGGGCTTCATTATCCGCTGCATGGGCAACCGGAAGCTGGGCCTGACGGAAGGGCACGGAAACGATGCCTCCGGGATGAACGTCCACACTGATGCCGGCTTCCCTAAATACGAACAGATTTTTGAAGAAACCATGGCCGTGATTTCCAACCCCAAATACCGGGCCATGAACCCCGGCCTGCCCTGGGATCAGTACGAATATTCCATGCATATGGACCGCACCACGTTCCTGAGCTTTCTCCGAGATCAGGACGACGCCGAAATCGCCGCCGCCGTCCTGGAATCGGCCGATTTCGTTTATCAGTACCAGGAGCGCGCCGCCAAGGAAAAGGACAGAATCATCAGCGCGCGGATCATCTATATTTACAATGCCGCCCGGTATCATGCCGGGAAAATTACCATTGAAGAGCTGGTCAAAGCGCTGTATGATACCTGCGTCCATGCCCGGCCCGATGATTTTTCCGCTTCCGGCATCA
Source organism: uncultured Clostridia bacterium (assembly GCA_947624355.1). Lineage (GTDB taxonomy): Bacteria > Bacillota > Clostridia > Christensenellales > Aristaeellaceae > RUG563. Next base: position 1,471 of record CANQKI010000029.1, read on the forward strand.
CGTTGAATATCAACATTCCCCTCTACCTGCAGTTTTATTACCAGCTGCTGCCCGAAAACGAAAAGGAAGAAATCGAGCCCCGCGTGATGGAAATCATGGATCGTGTGCTGAACTATCTCTTCACCCTTCCCCTGAACGAATATTCCGCCCTGATCAGTTCGTCCGTACGGATGCTGCTGCGCTACCGGCTTGTAAAGAACAGATCATTCCATGCCAACATGCTCGATTACGTGCTGGCCTGCCATGCCCCCACTTACATCCATTCCCTGATGGTGGCGCATCTGACAACGATGCTCATCGGCCGCATGATCGATACGCGGCCTGAGCTGCTGGCAGGGATCCTGGATACAAAAACCGCCGAAGACGTGACCCTCCGGCGGGAGGAAATCTGCCAGCACGCCTATCGCTGCGGCCTGTATCACGACCTGGGCAAATGCCAGATCCTGCACGAAATCGGCCTTTACAACCGCCGTCTGCTGGACGAAGAATACCGCATCATCCAGTACCATCCCCTCATGGGCAGCCTTCTGCTGGACCTTGTTCCCGGCATGGAGGATGCCTCCATCGTGGCCCAGCATCACCATCGGTTCTATAATGAAGAAGGCGGCTATCTGGCCTCCTGCCCCGAATGCCATACCCCCGTCAAGCACTTTGTGGACGTGGTCACCGTGTGCGATGCCATCGACGCCGCCACGGACAACGTGGGCCGCAGCTATGCCAACGCCAAAACCTTCACGCAGCTCCTGTCCGAGTTCCGCGCGGGCGCAGGCGTACGCTATTCCCCCGACGTGGTGAGCATCTTTGACGACGAAGGCTTCTGTAAGCAGATCGAGATGTTCATCCACCATCAGCGCCGCGCCATTTACTGCCAGATTTACCGCGGCGTGCAGGATGCCGCCGATTCCGCGATCTGACGGCCGCTTTCCGGCTTTTCCAATTTCTTCCGTTAAACAGAAACGCTCCGGCGGATTTGCTTCCGCCGGAGCGTTTAGGCTATCAAAAAAGTAGCATCATGACCTTGGGGGATGTATGAAGGGGTCGCAACCCCTTCATCTGTAATCCGCAGGGGCGGGTTTGCCGCCCCGAGGAGAAGTCAGTATGACTTCTACCTCTATCATTTTCCGACCGTGAGCAAAGCGAACAGGAAAATGATGAAAACGATGCAAGAATGCTTCAGCGTTCTTGCATCGCAGAGCGGTTCCCGTTACTCTTCGTCCGGAGTTTCGGGGAACAGGGGCTGGTGGCAGTTGGGGCAGAGGTAATCCTCGTCGAAATCGAAACTGTCGGCCTCAAAGGTCATTTCCTCGCCGCAGTGGGGGCAGGTGTATTCCACCAGGCCGTCGTCGCTTTCGTCATCGTCGTCCTCATCGTCATCGTCTTCGCCGTGGTGGCAGTGGCCGCAGCCGCAGCCGTCCTCATCCTCGTCGCCGAAGAGGGCGTCTTCCATTTCGCTCAGGTCGCTGTCGATGGATTCCACGTATTCGTCCAGCTCTTCGTGATCCTGCCGCAGGCTTTCCATTTCCTCGGCCATGTCGGAGAGGAGCTCCAGCATTTTTTCGATGATTTTGCCTTCGTTCTTGTCGGTATCCAGCTTCATGCCCTCGGCCAGGCCCCTGATGTAGGAAACGCGATCGGTCAGACTGCTCATATTCTTCTCCTTTTTCATATTGGTCCGTCAGGCGCGGCTCAGATATTCGCCCGTGCGGGTGTCGATCTTGATGACGTCGCCGATGTTGATGAACAGGGGCACCATCAGTTCGTAACCCGTTTCGGTGGTGGCGGGCTTGAAGTTGTTGGTGGCGGTGTCGCCCTTGAAGCCGGGCTCGGTCTTGGTGATCTCCAGGTCCACGAAGTTGGGGGCTTCCACGGAGAAGGCCTGGCCCTTGAAGTAGCGGATGGTCACGTTCATGTTTTCCTTGACAAACTTGATGGCGTCCTCCACCGCGTCCTTGCCCAGAGGCATCTGCTCGTAGGTTTCGGGATCCATGAAGTAATACAGGTCGCCGTCATTGTAGAGGTACTGCATTTCCTTGGTCTCGATGATAGCCCGGGGCATCTTGTCGGTGGGGTTGAAGGTGCGCTCCACCACCGCGCCGGTCATGACGTTCTTGATCTTGGTGCGCACGAAGGCCGCGCCCTTGCCGGGCTTTACATGCTGGAAATCCACGATGTTCCACACGCCGCCGTCGAATTCGATGGTGATGCCCTTCTTGAAATCGCCCGCTGTAATCATTTGATCTCCTCCAATTTTGATTTGGGTATTGTATGTAGCTGCATAAGGGGCCGATCAAAGGATCAGCAGCGCCTTTTGTGCATGAACCAGGGTGCGCGCCCCATGCTCGGTGATGGCGCAGGTGTTTTCGATGCGCACGCCGCCGAGGCCGGGCACGTAAATGCCGGGCTCCACCGTGATGGTGTGGCCGGGCTCCAGAATATCGCCGCAGGCCTGGGAAAGCCGGGGTTCTTCGTGAATATCGATGCCCACCGCGTGGCCCAGGCCGTGGCCGAACCGGCCCGCATAGCCCGCGCCGTCGATGATGTCCCGGGCCAGCTTATCGATATCACTGCACTTTTTCCCGGGGGCCAGCACCGATTCGCAGACCTCCTGGGCCCGAAGCACCGTTTCGTAAATCTTCTTCATTTCGGGGCTGGGCTGGCCCACCGCCACGGTGCGGGTCATATCGGCGCAGTAGCCGTTCTTCTTGGCCCCGAAATCGAAGGTGATCATGTCCCCCGTCTGAATGACCCGGGCGCTGGGAATGGCATGGGGCAGGGAGCCGTTTTCGCCGCTGGCCACGATGGTGTCGAAGGCCACGCTGTCCGCCCCCATATCCAGCATGGTGTAATCCAGCATAATCTGCAGCTGCTTTTCGGTGAGGCCGGGCTTGATCCGGGGCAGCAGGGCGTCAAAGGCGCGGCAGGAAATGTTGCACGCCTCTTCGATATTGTCCAGCTCGCCCTGGTCCTTGATGCGCCGGGCCGTTTCCGGGGCGTTGTGCAGCGAGGAAAAATCCATGTCCGGCATGGCCTGGCGGATACGGTCAAAGGAGCGGACGGTCACCTGGTCGTCCTCATAGCGCACATGGGTGACGCCGTGGTCCTTGAACAGCCGGTAGGCCAGCTGCGCGTGGTTCACGCCCCGTTCCGTCATCAGCACCTGGAAGCCGGGGGCCTGGCGCTCCGCCTGCTCGGTGTAGCGGAAGTCCGTGATGATGGCCTGGAAGCCGTTCCCGGCCGCCACCAGCCCTTCCCCCGTATAGCCGCTCAGGTAAAACATATTGGACGGCTTATGAATCAGCACGCCCTCTCCGTCATGCAGGCCCGCAATCTGGAGCATTCTTTCCATTCGGTTCATCTTATTCTACACCTCCGTAGGGCGCACGAATAATACGCCGTTTTGTATTTTACCATAAAACGCGCGTCTGCGCCAGTCCCCCGGCGGGGATTTTTCCATATTTTTTTGCCGAAAGGGCGGAAAATCCCGCGTTTTTCCCGCGGATTCCCCGCAATTCCCTTGACAGCGGGCAAATGTGAGGCTATAATTATTACAGTAAACGTAATAAAAGGAGGGGCGGCCTTGCGGGACAACGGGAAGGGCGGCGCGCTGACCGAGGTGACGTTTTTCGTGCTGCTGGCGCTGCACGAGCCCCGGCACGGCTACGCCGTCATGCGGTTCATTGAGGAAAAAACGGGCGGGCGGCTGCTGCTTGGGGCTGGCACCCTGTACGGGGCCATCACGGCCCTGGAGGAAAAGGGCTGGATCGCCCGGCGCGGCGAAAGCGAAGACCGGAAAAAGCAGTTCGTCATTACGGCGGCGGGCCGGGAAATCGCGCAGCGGGAGCTATCGCGGCTCCGGGAACTGACGAACACGGCGGAAGCCATTATAGGAGGCGAAAAACCATGAACATCACGCGCAGACGCTATTTCGGCGGGGCCATGAAAAGCCAGGAGAAATTCCTCAACCGCATGGCAGCAGAAGGCCACCGCCTGGTGAAAACCGGCAAGCTCACCTACGAATTTGCCCCCTGCACCCCCGGCCAATACGAATACCGGGTGGAGTACATCGGCCACCTGTCCCGGGAAAATGCCGAGGATTACGTGTCCTTCCTCCGGGACTGCGGCTATCAGGTCTTCTACAAGAACATCAATGTGGACTGGAATGTGGGCAAGGTCGAATACCGCCCCTGGGCCCAGAAGGGCGGCCGCCTCGCCGCCAACGAAACCACCCTGCACCGGGAACTGCTCATCGTGGAAAAGGAAAAGGACGGCAAACCCTTCGAACTTCACACCGACCCCGCCGACCGGGTGCAGTACCGCAAAGCCCTGCTCCGTCCCTGGCTGTACGCCTTGGCCTGCGCCCTCGCGCTCTCTGCCCTCTTCGCCGTCCGCTTCCGCTCTGTTCCCTGGGCCGTCGCCGCCGTGCTGGCGCTGCTCGGGTTATTATGGATTCTGTGGCGGATCGGGAAAGAGACGTAACGAGGCCCCCGGGGGCTTCTTCAGCCCCCGGACCCCCGAACCAGGGGATTGAATCCCCTGGACCCGCATTTGCGGAACAATGCTGGCGTTTACTTCAAACAATGTGCCGCTGTAGCTTATGGATATGTAACAGCATGACGGCCTCAGGGCACCAAGAAAAGGCAGGAAAACCGCCGGGGAAAAGCGAGCTTTTCCCAATCGGTTTATCCTGCCTTTTCCCCGGACAGGCTTGCCTGTCCGGGCTGGCGGCGTTCCGCCGCCGTGCTCTGGGCCTGCGCATGTGGTTCTTTATTGCTCTCGTGTTGCGCCGTTGAAACGCTACACATGTTTTGCACGCAGCGAGCCGCATTGTCGTCGTTTGTATCGGAATCAGCAAACCGGTTTGCGAGCGTAACGGGAAACAAGTCACGCTTCGCAACAATGCTTCGCACGCGACAAGGCGCTTTGTCGTCCTCCGTTCGCCGGGGCAGGGCGGCCATGGGCCGCCGCCCGGAGGGCTTGCCCTCCGGAGAAAGACAAAATGCCTGGCCGAAGGGCGTGCTTGCACGCATCTCGGTCGGGCTTTTGGATTTCGTGCTGCCCCGGCGTCTCTCTGCGACGTCCTCAAGCAACAGCGGCACATTGTTAGAATATCGCGCCCACCTCGTTCCGCAAATGCGGGTCCAGGGGGATCATCCCCCTGGCGGGTGGGTCCGGGAGGCGCGGAGCCTCCCGGAAAGCTCCGGAAGCACAGCCACCTACCGGTTCAGTTCATCAACGTCTTCCCGGGGCTTAACCGTCATTTCCACCCATGCGGGAACGAAGCCGCTTCGGATGGCGTTCCGGGCGGAGGGAATATTGGACCAGGCAGCGCAGTAGAAGGGCACCCGGCCCCGGGCCATAATCTCCCGGGCCAGGCGGCCGGTCAGGGCGGAAGCGACGCCCCGGCCCCGGTATCCCGGCAGTACGTCCACGCCGATCTGCCACATGGTATCGCAGTCGGCGGAGCAGGCGGCGAGGCCGACCAGGGTGCCGTTGTCATAGGCCCCCACGCCCAGCACATCCAGTTGTTTCCGGCTTTCGCACAGGGCGTTGCTCCATTGGGGCAGGTACAGATTCGCAAAATCCGGCTGCTCCAGCACCCGCGTTTCCAGGGCGCAGGCAACGGGCGGGGCAGCGTTTTCGGCGGGCAGATAATACTGCGCCATAAAGCGGACGGTGTAGCCCATGGGCGCCAGGCGGTCGCCCAGCCAATGCATATTTGGCGTTTCAAACAAATGATACCATTCGCAGCGTCCGATGTATTCCGCCGCCAGCTCCCTCAAATCTTCGGTGATGGCGGCCACCACATTGTTCCCGTAAGAAATGAAGTTCGCCGGGATCGGCTCCTGCAGGTATTTCCGGGCATGCTCCCCCATACGCAGGTGCACGACCCGGTTTTCGTGCGCCGTGAAATCCTCCGCCCGGCAGCCCATATCCTCGGCGGACTGTGCCATGGCGGCGCGCAGCATCCGACCGTCGATCATCCGCTTTCCCTCCCGTTTTCGCGGCGCGAGCCCGTCAGATTTTGTCAAAGAACGCTGCTCCGTCTTCCCGCCGCAGCACGCGCATATCGTCAAACTTCAAATACGTGGGCTGGCTGCCCATGTATTTCAGGATTTCGTCCAGCCGCACGCTTTCGGTAAAGGTGAGCAGGGTAAAGGCCACGCCATGCTTGCGCGCGCGCCCCGTGCGGCCGATGCGGTGGAGATAATACTCGTTTTCGTTGGGCAGGTCGTAATTGATGACAGCTTCCACGTCGTCCACATCGATGCCCCGGGCCGCCACGTCGGTGCACACCAGGATGGGGAACTTGCCCCGGCGGAACCCGGCCATCACCTGGTCCCGCTTCTTCTGGGGAATGTCGCCGTGAAGGGCGTCGGTATCATAGCCCGCTTTGTTGAGCCGCTCGCTGAGACGGCGAGCCATGTCCTTGGTATTGGTGAAAATCATGATGCGGCCAAACTCGTCCGAATCCAAAAGGTACAGTAAATCCTCATACTTGGTTTCCCGGGTGGTGGGAATCACGTACTGGGTGATCTGGGGCTTGTTTTCTTTGGTGGCCTCAATGGTGATTTCAATGGGGTCGTGCTGGTATTTCCAGGAAATGGTCATGACGTCCTGATTGGTGGTGGCGGAGAACATGACGAACTGCCGGGCGGGAGGCACGGCCTCGATAATGCGGCACACGTCCTTCACAAAGCCCATTTTCAGCATTTCGTCCGCCTCGTCGATCACCAGCGTGTGCACGGCATTCAGCCGCGCCGTGCCCCGGTGCATATGATCCAGCATCCGGCCCGGCGTGGCCACGATGATCTGCGGTTTTTTGCTCAGCTGCGTCAGCTGCTTGGAGATGGACTGGCCGCCGTAGAGCACGGCAATGCGCACTTCGGGAATGAACGCCGCCAGGCGGCGCAGCTCGTCCCCGATCTGCACGGCCAGCTCCCGGGTGGGGGCCAGCACCAGCTCCTGAATCCGCGTGTCCGTCAGGGAAATGTATTCCAGCATGGGGATGCCGAAAGCGCAGGTCTTGCCCGTGCCGGTGGGGGCAATAGCGATGACGTCGTGCCCTTCCATCATAACGGGAATGGTCTTTTCCTGCACGGGCGTAATGCGGGTAAAGTTCATTTTTTGCACTGCGCGCAGGATCTCGTCGGATAAATCCAGGTTCTCAAAGCCCGTTGCGGGCGTTTCGTTGGTTTCCAAAGCGTTTCCTTCCTTCGCGGCAAACCGCGAGCATTAATTAAAAATGTACGCCTGATTATACCACAGCCTGTCCCGTCCGGTCAATCATGCCGCGCTTTTCATCCGCATAGGATGGCGGGGAGGGATCGGAATGAAAACGGGCGGCATTGTGTTCTGCATTCTCAGCGCCGTGATCGGGGCGGGTTTTGCCTCGGGCCGGGAAATCATGCACTTTTTCAGCCGGTACGGGGCCTTCTCCTGGGCGCTAGTCTGCGCGGCGGCCATGACCATGAGCCTGCTGATGCACCGGGTCATGGGCCGGGGCGGCAGAGGCCTGGCCGGGCTGCTGCCGGGCAGCCGCTGGCGGATTGCCGGGCAGGTGCTGACAGGCTTTCTGCTGCTTTGCACGGGCGGCGGCATGGCAGCCGCGGCAGGGGAACTGGCGGCCCTGACCGTTCCCGTGCATCACGCCCGGCTGCTGGGGCTGTTTTTTACCCTGGCCGCCTGCCTGCTGTTCTCCCGCCGGCCCCTGCGCATTCTGCATTTTATGGGCTGGCTGCTGATTCCCGCACTGCTGCTGGCCCTTGCCCTGTGCGCACGGGTGCCCGCCCTGCCCCTGCCCATGCCCGCGCTGGACATTTCATCCTGCGTAGAGGGGCTGCTGGGGGCGCTGTCCTATGCGGGGCTGAACGTAATGCTCTCCGCCGAAATCCTTTGCGAGGCCGGGGGCCGCTGCACTCAAAGGAACCGGTGCCGCTGCGCCGCCTGGGCGGGCGGGGCCGTGGGCGCGCTGCTGATCCTGGGCAATGCCGCGCTGCTGCCTCACGCCGCCAACCTGCAATCCGCCAGCCTGCCCATGGTGGCCCTGCTCCGGGTGTACGGCAAGGCCGGCTATTACCTGGCCGCCGCCGTGCTGTACCTGGCAGTGTCCACCACCCTCATCGCCATCCTGCGAGCCCTGTGCGCCCTGCTGCAGCAGTACGTTTCCGGAAAATGCGCCGCCGCCCTGGCCGCGCTGCTCACCGCCCTCGTCGCCCTCTGCGGCTTTGAGGAAATCGTCGCCCACGCCTACCCCGCCCTGGGCTTTGTCTGCCTGCTCCTGCTGTGCCGCCCGATGCCGGGGCGGGGTGATGAGGTTTGATTTCTTGGGAGCTTTTCTTGGGGGCCTCTTCGGCCCCCAAACCCCTGAACCAGGGGATTGAATCCCCTGGACCCCGCATTTGCGGAACAGAGTGGGCGTGACATTCAAACAATGTGCCGCTGCTGCTTGAGGACGTTGCAGAGAGGCACCGGGGCAGCACGAAAGCCAAAAGCCCGACCGAGATGCGTGCAAGCACGCCCTACGGATCGGGCATTTTGTCTTTCTCCGGAGGGCAAGCCCTCCGGACGGCGTCCCATGGCCGCCCTGCCCCGGCGGACGGACAGCGGAAAAATATCCTATCGCGTGCGAGCGTTTTCGCGGAGCGAAACGCATTTCCCGCCGCGCTCGCAAAATGCTTCGTTTATCCCGATACAAACCGCTGCAAAGCAGCTTATGGCGTGCCTGGCATCGAGAAGATGCATTTCATGCTTATGCAACGTTTGCAAAACGTTTCGGATAACGGATACAAAGCAGCGCAATACGAAAGCAATGAAGAACACCCGCGCAGGCCCAGGGCACGGCGGCGGTACGCCGCCAACCCGGATACGCTTGTGTATCCGGGGAAAAGCCGGGAAGAACCGATCAGGAAGAGCTTGCTCTTCCCTGGCGGTTTTCCCGGCTTTTCATTGTGCCCTGGGGCCGTCAAACCGTCGCGTATCCAACGCAACAGCGGCATACAAGTCCGAAGTAATCGCCAACCACGTTCCGCAAATGCGGGTCCAGGGTACTCAGTACCCTGGTTCAGGGGTTCGGGGGCCGAAGAGGCCCCCGGGGGTCCCTGGCGGGTGGGTCCAGGAGGCGCGAAGCCTCCCGGAAAGCCCCCGGAAAAACCGACAACATTAAAGCTGATGCTTATGCATGGCCGCGTCGCCCCGGGAGGCCATGGCGATATTGAGTGCGTGGTCGCTGACCCGCTCCAGGTTGCCGATGGCTTCCAGGAAGATAACGCCGCTCTTGGGGGCGCACTTATGGGCCTTAAGGCGTTCGATGTGTTTTTTCCGGAGCAGTTCGGTCATATCGTCCACCTGCTGTTCGGCGTCCTCCAGGAGGGAAAGCACGCTGTCCGATATACCCCATTCCTCCAGCGCCACGAAGGCGGGGGCCAGCACCCGCTGCACCTTTTCAAACAGCTGGGAAAGCTCTTCCACGGCCTTTTCGGACAGGTCCGCGTGGCGGATTTCCCGTTCCTTGGCCAGGTCGAAGAGGTTATCGGCATGGTCGCTGATGCGCTCGATATCGGTCACCACATGGAAAAGGGCAGCCACGCGCCGGCTCTCCTGCTCGGTGAGTTCCAGGGCCATGACGGCCACCAGGCCCTCGGTGATTTTTTCCTCCAGGTAATCGGACAGTTCCTCATGATACGCAATTTCCTCCGTCTGGGACAGATCGGCAGTTTCCAGGGCATGGAGGGCCATTTCGATATGTTTGTGGGCCTCGCGCCCCATGCGGCAGGTTTCCCGGTACAATTGCCCCGCCGCCAGCACGGGGGTTCTGAGCAGGCGCTCGTCATAATAGCACAGCTTCAGGGTCTTTTCCTCGGGATCCTGTCCCCGCACGATGAGGCAGGCGAGCTTCACCAGCCAATCGCCCGCGGGCAGCAGAATCAGGGAGCAGATCACATTGAACCCGATATGCAGGGCGGCAATGGCCAGCTTCGCGTTCCCGGGAAACGCGGCCTCGGCCCAGCCCGCCACGGGCAGGAAGACGGTCGCCGCCAGCATCAGCGCCGCGCCCATCGTTTTGGAAAGCAAATGGATGACGGCGGCGCGCCGGGCGGAAACGCTGGAATTGGTCATGGCCAGCAGCGAGGGCGTGCAGGAGCCGATATTGGCCCCCAGCACCAGGAACAGCGCCCCCTCCATGCTCACCAGTCCGCCGGCGGCCAGCACCTGCACCAGGCCCACCGAAACGGACGAGCTTTGCAGCAGCGCGGTGACGAGGGCCCCCGTCAGCACCCCCAGGATGGGGTTCTGCACGCTCCGCATGAAATCGATGAACAGCGGCCATTCCCGAAGGGGGGCCATGGCCCGGCTCATTTCGTTCATGCCCACAAACAGGATACCCAGGCCGATCAGCACATAGCCCGCCTGGCGCACCGTTTCGCGCTTGCCCGAAAGCAGCGTCATCAGCATGCCCAGCACCGCGAACACCGCGCCCGGATCAAACGGAATGGACAAAAGCAGGGACGTCACCGTGGTGCCCACATTGGCCCCCAGAATGACCCCCACCGCCTGGGCCAGGGTCAGGAGGTTTGCGTTGACAAAGCCCACCACCATGACCACCGTGGCCCCGGAGGACTGGATCATGGCCGTGACGGCAATGCCCGTCAGCATGGCGACAAAGCGGTTGCGGGTCATGAACGCCAGGAAGCTTTTCAGTTTGGGCCCCGCGGCGCGTTCCAGCCCGTCCCCCATCAGCCGCATGCCGAACAGGAACAGCGCCAGCCCGCCGAACAGGGAAATAATGTTGGTAAAGCTCACGTACGCCTCCTCAGGGTTTTCTTTGGGATACGGTTCTCTGCCGCTTTGTCCGGCTGTCGCTGAGGCGGGCAAAGCGCCCCGCAGCCATGCGGCGTTCCGCGTACCGGCGGCGGACGGGCAGCGCGTCCGCACCGGGAAGAAGCTCATCGAACCGTTCGTTCACAATCTCCTGATACGATCCCAGGGCAGGGTCCGCCCCGTCCCGGTTCCGCAGGCGGTGGGGCAGGGACATGGCTTTCGAAAGCAGCCGCACCCCTTGCCGGGGGCCGCATTTGGCCATAAGTCGCTCCATCTTTTCCTGGATAAGGCGGCATTTCTCCCCAGGCAGCGCCGCCCCGTCCGAAAGGGCCCCGTACTGCCTTTCAACCCATGCCCGCAGGGCCCGGAGCAGATCATCCATCTGCCCGCCAAGCAACCCCTGCACCCGCTCCGGCAGCATTCTTCCCAGCATTCCCGCCAGGGAGGCCGCCGTTTCGGCGTCCTCTAGTTTTTCCAGGGCGGCCAGAAGCGCCGCGATCCAGACAAGGCCGTCCTTCGTGTTCCGGACACTGTCCACCAGGGCCAGGGCCGCCCGGAAATCACCGTTTCCGGCCAGCTCGCCGTAGCACCGGGCCCGCAAAAGATCGTCCGTCCGGAAAACATGGCAGATTCCCGCGTGCAGCAGCGCCCCCACCCGGGGCGTCACGTCGTCGCCGTTGAAAATGTGGTGGAAGGGAAAATCATTAGGGTCCATGTCCGGCCGTTCATACAGCGCCCGGGGCGACGCGAAGCCGTACCCCAGCATGTTCCGCCGCAGGAACCCGCTTTGGATTTCCCGCAGGGCAAAAAGCTGCATCACCGCGCCGCCCTGGCTGTGGCCCGCCATCCAGATTCTGAACCGGCTGTCCAGCCGCCGGCCCTCCGTCAGGATGTCCCGGAGGCTCAGCCTGCTCACGCCCAGCGCCCGGGCCGTTTCCGGGAACTGGATTTCGCCGCACCGCTCCTGAAATTCCTTTGCCAGCTGCCAAAAGCCCGCGTGGGCCCCTTCCTCCGGCTGCATGCGGAAATTGGAAAACCAATCATAGATTCTCCGGCCCGTGCCCATAAAGCCGATGGCCACCAGATACTGCCCGGCAGGCAGCGGGTGAATCATCACCACGGCCTTGCAGGTGTCGCTGCTCTCCCGCTGGCGAAGCGCCCCCCGGAGCTGGCTGATGGGGTTGTTCCGGTTCACCCGGGCCCGGGCCAGCCGCTGCAGATATTCGCTCACCGCGCTGCCCAGCACCCGGCTGCCGCCGACGCTTTCCCCCGTCAGCAGGGTGTTGTCCACCTGATAGGAAAAATCCGTCCAGCCCGCCTGCCGCCAGGCGTCCATATTCAGATCATAGGCCGACGCCGCCAGTTCCAGCGACAATTGGGCCGCGTCCTGCCGGAAGGGCGGCCGGTACTGCCCGTTTTCCTTTTCCCAGGACACGCACAGCGGCGTCAGATCGCCGAGCGCCGCCCCCGTCCATTTGCCGCTGCCTTCCATGTTGTTTTAAGCCTCCTTGTTTGTCGCCGGACCGCGCATACAGGCCCGGCAACCCGGATTTTATCATACCATTTTGCTTCCCGCAAAGCAAGCCCATTTCGGCTGTCTGCCCTCAATCCGCAATTTGTGAATTACCAAATATAACAATCGTAACATTTCCGCAATATCTATTTACAATTTCGGAACAATATGCTATACTATCCCTGTCAAGATTCCAAAGCAGGAGGACGCTTCCTTGAAACACAATGCGATTCGATTGATCGGCATGCTGCTGATCCTTTGTCTGCTGAATTCCGCCGCGCTGGCGGAGTACGGCAAATTGCAAAAAGGGGATAAAAACGGCGAAGTCCTGCAAATGCAGCTGGCTTTGCAGTCCCTGGGCTATTCCATCACCCCGGACGGCAGCTACGGCGCCGCCACCGTGAATGTGGTGAAGGAATTCCAGCGTTATCACGGGCTGAAGGTGGACGGCGTGGCCGGGAGCGAGACCCTGGAGCTGCTTTATTCCATGGCCCCGTCCTATGCGCCGTCCGTTTCCGGCGGCGGCCAAACGGCCGCGCCCGAAGCTTCCGGAAAGCTGCGGCTGGGAGACGAAGGCAGCGCCGTGCTTTCCCTCCAGCAGGCCCTGAACAGGCTGGGCTATAACCTCAAGACGGACGGCAAGTACGGCTCCTCCACCTACAGCGCCGTGCGGGATTTCCAGAAAAAGCACGGCCTCAGCGTGGATGGCGTGGCCGGCGCGGAAACCCAGGCGCTGCTCTTCTCCCTGGCTGCCGGCAGTTCCTCTCCAACGGCTCAGCCCACCGCCGCCCCCACGGCCCCAGTTTCCCAGACGGGCTATACGAAGCTCCAGCGGGGAGACGAAGGAACCCAGGTGCTGACGCTGCAGCGGGCCCTGAACCGCCTGGGTTACGGCCTGAAGGAAGACGGCAAATACGGCACCGGCACCTATAACGCCGTACGGGACTTCCAGAAAAACCACGGCCTCAAGGTGGACGGCATCGCCGGGAACGAAACCCAGGCGCTGCTCTATACCCTGGCCGCCTCGTCCTCCGTTTCCCCCGCCGCCACGCCCACGCCGTCCCCTGCCTCGGGCAGCGTGCAGGCATATGCCACCGTGACCACCACCGGCGGCCCCCTCAACCTGCGGGCCGCCTCCAACGACCGCTCCCAAATCCTGACCGCCATTCCCAACGCCGCCCGCGTTCCCGTTTACAGCCGGGGCAGCGTCTGGTGCATTGTCAGCTACGGCGGGTACAAGGGCTATGTCATGACCGCCTACCTGATTTTCGACGGGGAAACAGCCGTTCCCACCGCCAATCCCGGCACGGCGGGCGAAACCGCTTACGTCAACACCACGGGGGGCACCCTGAATTTCCGCTCATCCCCCGGCACGGGCAACAACATCATCGGCCAGATTCCCAACGGAACGCGGCTCACCGTCACTTCCCGGGGCAGCGTCTGGTGCGCCGTCAGCTATAACGGCCGCGCCGGTTACGTGATGACGTCCTTCCTTTCCTTCGTTTCCAACCAGCAGCCGACGCCCACCCCCACGCCCCTTCCCACGCCTTCCTCCGGCACGGCGGCGGGCACGCTGGCCTATGTGACCACCTCGGGGGGCACCCTGAACCTGCGTTCATCCCCCCGGGCAGGCACCACGGTGCTCACCACCATTCCCAACGGCACGGCGCTGACCATCACGCAAAACCTGGGAGATTGGTGCGCCACCAGCTATGCCGGAAAAACGGGCTATGTGATGACCGAATTCCTCCGCTTCGCCGGGGCCACGGCCACGCCTTCGCCCACGCCCACGCCCGGCACGGGCGGCGCCTCTTCCACCTATGCGCTGGTCACCACCTCGGGAGGCCCCCTGAATTTCCGGGAAAATCCCTCCACCTCCAGCCGGGTAATCCGCCAGATCCCCAACGCCGCCACCGTGCAGGTGCTTGCCCGGGGCAGCGAATGGTGCATGATCGTCTATTCGGGCGCCACGGGCTATGTCATGACCAAATTCCTCACCTTCCTGGATAACGGCGCGGGCGCGCCCGTCACCACGCCTCCCGATCAGGAGGAAAACGACCCCTCCGTTTATACCCGCACCCTCAGAAAGGGCATGACGGGGGCGGACGTCAGCTGGGTGCAGGAACGCCTTCGGGAGCTGGGCTACACCGTGACCGTGAGCGGCACCTATGACGATACTACGATTACCGCCGTCAAGCGCTTCCAGACCCAGAACGGCCTTTCCGCCGACGGCCTGGCCGGGGTGCAGACATTCACCGTCCTTCGGAGCGACAACGCCCGCCGGGCCGACGACGCGCCCCTTTCCTACACCACCCTCCGGGTGGACGACACGGGCAGCGGCGTTTCCGCCATGCAGAAGCGTTTGAAGGAGCTGGGCTACAACGTGACGGTGAACGGCACATTTGACGTGAACACCCACAACGCCGTTGTCGCCTTCCAGCAGCGCAATTCCCTCGTCATCAGCGGCATTGCCGACGCCCTCACCCAGTCCATCCTGTACGCGTCAAGTGCGAAAAATTACGCCACGCCCGTGCAGGAGCTGGAAGCGGACGCCGGGCGAATCACTCCGCCCTCCAAGGACCAGATTCAGCTGCTCCACTGGAACAACGAAGTAAAACCCTCCATCAAGGCGGGCCAGAATTTCACCGTCTATGACCCCAATACCGGCCTGGCCTGGACGCTGCAGTTCTATTCCCTGGGCCGCCACGCGGACAGCCAGCCCGCTACCTGGCGGGACACCCAGATCATGAACCGCTCCTTCGGCTCCACCTCCTGGACGATTCACCCCGTGTATGTGCAGCTGCCCGACGGCCGCTGGACCATGGCCACCATGCACAACCGGCCCCACCTCTACGGCAGTATCACGGACAACGGCTTCGGCGGCCATCTGTGCGTCCACTTCCTCCGGGATATGGACGAGGCCATGCGCAACGACCCCAATTACGGCGTGGATAACCAGAACACCCTGCGCAGCGCATGGAAAGCCCTCACAGGTCAAACGGTTAATTGATTTCTATTTGAAAGGAGTCTTCCCTATGCCCTCCACCGTTCATTCCGATCACGCGCCCAAGGCCATCGGCCCCTATGCCCAGGCCATCCGGGCCGGCAGCCTGGTTTTCACCTCGGGCCAGCTGGGCATCGACCCCGCCACCGGCAAGCTCTGTGACGGCGTGGAGAACCAGGCCCATGCCGCCATGCGCAACCTGGGGGCCATTCTGGCCGCCGCCGGAACGGATTACGCCCACATCCTCAAAACCACCGTTTTCCTGACCGACCTGGGGAACTTCGCCGCCGTGAACGCCGTGTACGCCTCCTATTTCGGCGACGCCTTCCCCGCCCGCAGCTGCTTCCAGGTATCTGCGCTGCCCATGGGCGGGCTGGTGGAGATCGAGTGCGTGGCGGAAGTATAACGCACACCGAAAATGCAAGCAAAAAAGCCGGAGAGGATCTGCATTCTCTCCGGCTTTTTTGATGTTGTTATTCAATGACAGCTTTAACCTGCACCCGATCTCCTTTTTCGGGAACGGGAACCACCTGTCCGTCGATCTTTTCGCCGTTTACGTACAGGGTGACGCCGTGCTTTTCGCCCGCCGACCGGTTCTCAATTTCAATTTCGTATTCCGCGCCCCGGAACTTGCGGTGCAGCCGCACATGGCGCAGGTAGCCTGGCAGGCAGGGGTCGATCATCAGGCCGTCATAATCGGGCTTGACCCCCAGGATGGCCTGGGACACGGCGTAGAACGTCCAGGCGGCGGTGCCGGTGAGCCAGGAATTCTTGGCCTGGCCCGAACGGGGGGCATAGGGCCCCGCCACCATCTGGCTGTACACGTAAGGCTCGGTATGGTGCAATTGCTGATCCTCGATGTAGGCGGGAGCCGTGCGGCGGTAAATATCGTAGGCCTCGTCCCCGTGGCCCAGCACCGTGTTGGCAATGACCACCCAGGGGTTGTTGTGGCAGAAGATGCCGCCGTTTTCCTTGTATCCCGGCGGGTAGGAGCTCACCTCGCCCAGCTCCTCGTGATAGCGGGTGTAAGGCGGCGTCAGGATGGCCACCCCATGTTCTGACAGCAGATGCTGATGCACGCTGTCCATGGCCTTCTGGGCGTAGCCTTCCTTCACGCCGATGCCCGCCATGACGCAGAAGCCCTGAGGCTCGATGTAAATCTGCCCTTCCTCGCATTCGTGGCTGCCCACCTTGTGGGAGAAGGCGTCGTAGGCCCGCAGGAACCATTCCCCGTCCCAGCCGTGGGCCAGCACGGCGGCCGTCATTTTTTCCTTTTCTTCGGCGGCCAGCTTCGCCTCGTCCTCCCGGCCCATCATCCGGGCCATGACGGCGTAATCGTCGCTGACGCCCACGAACATCCCTGCAATGAACACGGATTCGGCCACACCGGAATCGTAATTCTGCACCGTCTGGAAGGATTCGCCCGGCTCCAGGGAGAAGCAGTTCAGGTTCAGGCAGTCGTTCCAGTCCGCCCGGCCGATGAGGGGCAGGCCGTGGGGGCCCTTGTGGGTCAGGGTGAAATGGTAGGAACGGTACAGATGCTCAAAGAGGGGGGCGGCCAGGTCGGGATCGTTGTCAAAGTCCACGGTCTCCTGCAGAATGCCCGCATCCCCCGTTTCCTTAATGTAGGCCGCCGTGCCGTAAATGAGCCAAAGGGGATCGTCGTTGAACCCGGAGCCGATATCCGAATTGCCGCGCTTGGTCAGGGGCTGGTACTGGTGATAGGCGCTGCCGTCCCGCTTCTGGGTAGCGGCGATATCCAGGATGCGCTGCCGGGCGCGCTCGGGGATCAGGTGCACGAAGCCCAAAAGATCCTGGGAGGAATCCCGGAAGCCCATGCCCCGGCCGATGCCCGATTCATAATAGCTGGCGCTGCGGCTCATGCAGAAGGTGACCATGCACTGGTACTGGTTCCACACGTTCACCATCCGGTCCAGCTTTTCGTCGCCCGATTCCACATGATATACGGACAAAAGCCCGTCCCAATAATCCCGGAGGGCCGCCATAGCGGCGTCAAACTGGGCGTCCGTTTCGTATTTCTTCAGCATCTCATAGGCCGGGGCCTTGTTAATGACGCCCGGGGCAATGAATTTTTCCTCCCGCTTGTTTTCCACATAGCCCAGTACGAAAATCAGGCTCGTCTGCCCGCCCGCCGGAATGCGCAGACGGATGAAATGGCTGCCCACCGGGGCCCAGCCGCTGGCCAGCTCGTTTTTCGCGGTATCCTGGCGTACCATCTCGGGGTCGTGCAGATCGCCCCAGGGGCCCAGGAAGGTATCCCGGTCGGTATCGAAGCCGTCCAGGGGACGGTTGACGGCGTACACGGCGTAATGGCAGCGTCGCTCCCGGTACTCGGTCTTGTGATAAATGGCGCTGCCCTCCACCTCCACCTCGCCCGTGGAGAAATTCCGCTGGAAATTGGAAGAATCGTCCATGGCGTTCCACAGGCAGAATTCGATGAAGGAGTGGACGGAAACCTGCTTGTCCGCCCCCGATTCGTTGGTGAGCGTCAACTGGGTCACCAGGGCGTTTTCGCCCCTTGGCACCAACGCCGTCTGCCGGGCCCGGAGGCCGTTCAGGGCGGATTCAATGCGGGTGTAGCCCATGCCGTGGGCGCAGGAGAAGGAATCCAGGGGCGTTTTCATGGGCATCCAGCCGGGGGCCCACACATGATCCCCGTCCTTCAGAAAGAAATACTGGCCCCCCAGGTCGGTGGGCACGTTGTTGTAGCGGTAGCGGGTCAGGCGCAGAAGCCGGGCGTCCTTATAGAAGGAATAGCCCCCCGACGTGTGGCTGATGAGGGTGAAAAAATCCTCGCTGCCCAGGTAATTGATCCAGGGGCTGGGGGTGTCCGGCCGGGTAATGACAAATTCCCGGCAGGCGTCGTCATAGTGGCCGTATGCGGCGGGCATGGCAATTCCTCCTTTGTTTTCCGGGTTCTGCCTGATGACGGCTCCATTATATACCGATTCCGGGGGATTTTCAATCGCTTTCCGCCCAGGCAAGGCGGGGCAGATCGGGGGCGGCCTTCCTGAGCTTTCGTTTTGGGTTCACGGCATAGCCCTTCCCGCAGAGGCGGAGGATGGGCAGGTCGCTCCCGCTGTCGCCGTAAGCGGAGGATGCGGCGAAATCCGCGTCGATTTGATTTTCCGAAAGCCAGGCTTTCAGCCGTCTGGGCTTTTCCTCTCCCTTACAGTTATGGACGACGGCGTCGCCCTCAAATTCGGTGCAGATGAGCCCGTCAAAACCCAGGGCCTCCGCCACAAAGCGCATATAATTTTCGGTGGAGGCGGAGAGCAGCAACGTCATTTTGCCCGCTTCCTTTTCTTTCGCCAATTGCCGCTTCGCCGCCGGACGCACCCGGGGCAGCAGGGTTTTCTCCACAAAAACGCGGTCCAGGGCCGTCCGCCGGTCCACAGGCAGGGCAAAATAAAAGCGGAAAGCCCGGGTTTTCAGCGCCGCGTCCGTTTTCCGTTTCATCAGCCAGGGGACGGCTGCCGCCAGCAGCCGCAGAAATTCCCTATTGCTCATGGCGTGCAGCCGCCGGGCCATAAGCATATACAGGAGGACGCTGTCCCCCCGGATCATGGTGCCGTCAAAATCAAAAACCGCCAGCGCTTTCTTTTCCGTCATTTCGTTTGCCCCTTCCCTGCCGTTCCGGAAAAATGGTATCACGGGCCCTCCGGTCTGTCAAGGCGGTTTTCCGCATAAAATGGGCCGGAGGGGAACGCGATGAAAAAACGGTTGGCGCTGCTGCTTTGCCTGATCCTGCTGACGGCGGCGGGGGCGGATGGCGACCGGATAGCGATTCACACATCCGGCGGCATTCCGGGCACGGTCATCTGGATCGAGCTGGACCGAAAGCGCCTGACGGTGTATGAAGGCCAAACGGAAAAAGCCGTGTTCCCCATTGCCTCCGGAGCCCGGGACACCCCGTCCCCCATCGGGATATTCCAGATCAACGGCCGCTTTGCCACCGAGCTTTCGGGCTTTGGCACCCGGTTTCTGTCGCTGAACGTTCCCTGGGGCCAGTACGGCATCCACGGCACCAACAACCCTGCCTCTATCGGCCAAAACGCCTCCCACGGCTGCATCCGCATGCAGGTGAAGGACGCGGAACGGCTCTACGCCATGGTGCCCACGGGCACGAAGGTGGTCATCGAAAACGGGCCGTACGGGGCAGCGGACGCCCTGCGCACCCTGCGGGAAGGGGACCGGGGCGGGGACGTGATGCTGCTGCAGCGGCGGCTCATCCAGCAGGGCTATCTTTCAGGGAGCAGCGACGGGGTGTTCGGCCCCGCCACCCGCCTGGCCGTCATCGCCGCACGGGAAGCGCTGGGTCTTCCCGTCTCCGACGCGGCGGACGGGGCGCTGTATGCCGCATTGGGCATTATACAATTTGAATAACCGTTTCAGGGTGTCAAAAAACAAGTTTTTGCCACCCTGCGATGCAGGATCGCATTCGCGTTCCTGCATCGACTTCATCATTTTCCTGTGATGCTACGCATCACGGCCGGAAAATGATATAGGAAAGAGTCATTCTGACTCTTCCTCGGGGCGGCGAACCCGCCCCTGCGGATTTCAAATGAAGGGGCAGCGGCCCCTTCATGCATCCCCAAAGTTAAGATGCCACTTTTTTGACAGACTGATACGGTTTGAATAACCGTTATAGAAACTGGCACAAAAAAACGTCCCTCTGGGAAGAAGGACGTTTTTTCGGTCTCATTTCCGGCCGGCTTCCTTGATCTTGGCGGCCTTGCCCTGCAGGTTCCGCAGGTAGTAGAGCTTCGCCCGGCGCACCTTGCCGCGGCGGATCACCTCGATATGATCCACACGGGGAGAATGCAGCGGGAACGTGCGCTCCACGCCAATGCCATAGGAAACGCGGCGCACCGTGAAGGTTTCACGGCTGGAGCCGTTGCGCTTGGCAATCACGGTACCCTCGAACGCCTGAAGACGCTCGCGGCTGCCTTCCACAACCTTGACGAACACCCGCAGGGTATCGCCAACATTGAACTGCGGCAGATCGGTACGGAGCTGCGCCTGTTCGATGGAACGGATAATTTCGCTCATTTCATCGTTCCTCCTTCCCTCATAGACGTTCATGCAGGGAAACTTCTGCCCCCGCAGCGGACCGCCCGTATCAAACGACAAAGATTATAGCATATCCGGGCCAGGTTTGGCAAGGGTTTTTCAAAATTTTTAAACGGAAATCCGGAAAGGCGCGTCAGTCCGCGGGCTTTTCGTCCGCGTCCCCGTCCAGGATGGCCATTTCGTCTTCTTCGTCTTCCGTTTCCATTTCCGCGATTTCTTCCCGGGCCTCCTCTTCCGTCAGGCCCTCCACCATGGCGAATTCCATCATTTCTTCCTGGCTCAGGTCGTCGGTTTCTTCCGCGGATACATCTTCCTGCCCTTCGTCGGGTTCGGGCGGCATGGCCTCGTCGGCCGCTTTCGTTTTGGCCGCCCGGGGCGCGGGGGATAAGCGCTGCACGTCGCCGGCGGGATAATCCTTCTGCTCGGTGGCGTCGCCCTTGGGAATGCGCACGCGCACGGTCTCCTTCAGGATATTCAGGTCGATCACCGTGCCCACGCCGTCCGGCGTCATGACCTCCTTGCCCACCTTGGGCATCATCTTGCGGGTGGCCTCGTAATGGTCTTCTTCGTACTTGAGGCAGCACATGAGCCGCCCGCATACCCCCGAAATTTTCGTGGGGTTCAGGGACAGGTTCTGTTCCTTGGCCATTTTGATGGACACGGGCTGGAAATCCCCCAGGAACGCGGCGCAGCACACCTGCCGCCCGCAAAGCCCCAGGCCGCCCATCATCTTGGCCTCGTCCCGCACGCCGATCTGGCGAAGCTCGATCCGGGTCCGGAACACGGCAGCCAGATCCTTCACCAGCACCCGGAAATCCACCCGTTTTTCGGAGGTGAAATAAAACAGGATCTTGGAATTGTCAAAGGTGTATTCGCAGCCCACCAGCTTCATGGGCAGCCGGTGCTCGTCCACCTTGCCCTGACAGATTTTCAGGGCGTCCTTTTCCTTGCGTTCGTTTTCCTGCTGGTGCTGGGCGTCCTCCGCCGTGGCGATGCGCACTACCCTTTTCAGGGGCGGCGTAATCATCTCGTCGCTAACCTCCTGCACCCCGGTGACCACCTCGCCGTACTCGATGCCCCGCACCGTTTCCACAATAACGGCGTCCCCGGCGGTGGGCCAGAGGGGGCCGGGGTCGAAGTAATAGAGCTTGCCCGCGTTCCTGAACCGAACGCCGATTACGCTTGCCATGTCTTTGTTTCCTCCACAATAATCTGCATGAAATGGTCGGCCGCCGCGGCGAAATTCACGTTTGCTCCCCGCTGGCGGCGGAATGTCAAAATGGCTTCCAGGATCCGGCACAGGCTCTTTTCCGAGGCCTCCTGCCACAGGGGCGGAAAATCTGCCCCGGCCCCGGATGCGCCCGTGGCCTTGCCGTGCAGCAGGGCGCGCACCTCCTGCTCCATAATGTCCAGCAGCCTGTCCCCCTGATCCCGCTGGTTCTGCAGGGCCTGCACCGCGGCGGCGATGTCCTTTTGCCCCGCCACGGACAGGAAGGTTTTCTGTACCGCTTCCCGGGCGGCCCAGTAGCTTTCGTCCTGCTGCATCTGCAGTGCCCGGCCCAGGCTCCCCTCGCAGTACCGGCTCAGGGTTTCCGCCCGGTCGGGGGGCACCCCCTGCCCCAGCAGCGCGCGCTTTATCCGTTCCCCCGGCCAGGGCTGCACCCGCACAATGCGGCACCGGGAGCGCACCGTGGGCAAAAGGGCCGATTCCACGTCGCACGTCAGCAGAAAATAAACGTCCTCCGGGGCCTCCTCCAGGGTTTTGAGCACGCAGTTCTGGGCCTGGGGCGTCATGCGCTCCGCGTTCTCGATGACGATGACCCGCCTGCCCCCTTCCAGCGAATGGTGGGACAGGTTTTCGATCATTTCCCGGAGGGAATCGATCCTGATGGTTTTCTCCTTGGGCAGGGGCGCGGGAAAAACGGCGTCCGGATGGGTGCGGGCCAGAAAGCGGCGGCATCCCCGGCATTGGCCGCACGGGCCGTCCCCTCCCTTTTCGCAAAGCAGCGCCTGGGCGAAATACCGGGCCAGGGTCTTTTTCCCCACGCCGCTTTCGCCCGTCAGCAGCACGGCATGGGCCATGCGCCCCGCCCGAAAATCACGCCAAAGGGCGAGGAGCGCTTCGCTCCCCGCCGATTGTTCGGTTAAACCCAAGTCTTCCTTCGTCAGCTCAATACTTGACAAATTGCTCCACCGTCAGCACAAACACCGTTGCGCCGCCCACCGTCACCTCGATGGGATAGGAAGAATACATCCCGGCCGTGCCGCCGCCCATGGTGATGGGGGACGTGGCGATCTGCTTGCGGCTCTTGCACACCTTTTCGATGATGGCCATACAGCCTTCGAACCGGCAGTCGTCCACGCCCACCAGCAGCGTGGTGTTTCCGGACTTGAGGAAGCCGCCCGTGGTGGCCAGCTTGGTCACGCCGTAGCCCTCGTTCATGAGATGGGTAATCAGGCGGGACGCGTCCTCGTCTTGCACGATTGCGATCACTAGTTTCATGGCGCGTTCTCCTTTCTATTGCTGATTTCATCCAGCTCTATTTCTATTATACTACGTTTGTCGCCGTGCACGCATACGCGGCCCGGCGACCCGGCCGACCGCCCTTCGGGCCGGTCGCCTAAACATATTATACACTATTTCCGCGTAAATATCAACAGCATTTGCATGAAATGGGAGAAACGCGGCCGTGCGCGCACGTTTCCGCCTGTTTTTGGCGGCGGCGGCGCGGCTTTACGCCTTTTCGGGATACAGCGTCGTGCCGCAGGGATCCCCCGCCAGCACGTTCAGAATGCTCTCGGGCTCGAACAGGCCGAACACCCGTACCACCGGCACCTTGTTTTCGGCGCAGAGGGCGAAGGCCGCGCTGTCCATGACCCGGAGGCGCATTTCCTGGGCCTTTTCGTAGGTGATTTCAGGAATCAGTTTGGCGGCGGGGTTCAGCTTGGGGTCGTCGTCGTACACGCCGTCAATGTTCTTGGCCAGCAGGATGGTATCCGCCCCCACTTCCACTGCCCGAAGCACCACGCCCGTATCGGTGGAAAAGAAGGGATTGCCCGTGCCGCCCGCAAACAGGGTGACGTTGCCTTTCTTCATGCTGCGCACGGCCTTTTCGGCGGTGTAGAAATCGCACACCTTGGGCATTTCCAGGGCGCAGAGCACCTTCGCCTTGCCCCCGGCCCGGAGAACGGCGTCCTTCATGCACAGGCAGTTGATCACCGTGCCCAGCATGCCCATGCTGTCCGCCGTGACGCGGTCCATTTCCCCGCCCTGGCGGCCCCGCCAGATATTGCCCGCGCCGATGACCACGCCCAGTTCGACGCCCGAATCCACGATTTTGACCAGCACCCGGGCCACGCGGTCGATCATTTCGTGATCGAACAGGCGGCCGTTTTCGCCCAGCATTTCGCCGCTCAGCTTCAGCAGCACCCGCTTATGCTCCATGGGGACGCCCTCCTTTTTTACAAAAAAATGGACGGCGCCGGGCCGCCCATTTTCGGTTGATTACTTCTTGGTCATTTCGGCGATTTCGGCCGCCAGGTCGCTCTGCTTCTTTTCGATGCCTTCGCCGCGCTCATAGCGGGTGAAGCGGCGCACGGTGATCTTTTCGCCGGAAGCCAGGGTGGCCTCGTTCACCAGGGTGCCCACGGTGATATCGGGGTTCTTCACAAAGGGCTGCTCCATCAGGCAGTTTTCCTTGTAATACTTTTCGATGCGGCCTTCCACCATCCGGTCCACAATCTTTTCGGGCTTGCCCTCGTTCAGAGCCTGCTGGCGCAGGATCTCCTTTTCGGCCTCCAGGGCGGCGGCGGGCACGTCTTCCTTATTGATGTAGAGGGGGTTGGCGGCGGCAATCTGCAGGGCGATATCGTGGCACAGGCTCTTGAAGGTGTCGGTGTTGGCAACGAAGTCCGTTTCGCAGTTGACTTCCACCAGCACGCCGATCTTTCCGCCCATGTGGATGTAGCTGTCCACGGCGCCTTCGGCGGCCACGCGGCCGGCCTTCTTGGCGGCGGCGGCCAGGCCCTTTTCACGCAGATAGGCGATGGCCTTGTCCATATCGCCGTCGTTTTCCACCAGGGCTTTTTTGCAATCCATCATGCCGGCCTGGGTGCGCTCGCGCAGCTCCTTGACCATTGCGGCAGTGATTTCCATAGGAATAACCTCCTTTAATTCAGCAAATCGGGAAGCGGAAAGGGATTATTCGGCCTCTTCCGCGGGAACTTCGGTTTCGGGCTCGGCCTGCTCGCCCTGCTTGCCTTCCAGCACGGCGTCGGCCAGCTTGCCGGCAATCAGCTTGACGGCGCGGATGGCGTCGTCGTTGCCGGGAATCACGTAATCCACTTCGTCGGGGTCGCAGTTGGTGTCCACGATGGCCACGATGGGGATGTTCAGCGCCCGGGCCTCGGCCACGGCGATGTGCTCTTTCCGGGGGTCCACCACGAACAGGGCGCCGGGGAGCTTTTTCATTTCGCGGATACCGCCCAGGTTCACTTCCAGCTTTTCGCGCTCATGCTGCAGCTTGATGACTTCCTTCTTGGGCAGCACGTCGAACTGGCCGGACTGTTCCATCTTGTCAATGGCATTCAGGCGGTCCACCCGGGTGCGGATGGTGCGGAAGTTGGTGAGCATGCCGCCCAGCCAGCGGTTGTTCACATAGTACATGTTGCAGCGTTTGGCCTCGGATTCGATGCTTTCCTGGGCCTGCTTCTTGGTGCCCACGAACAGCACCGTCTTGCCCTCCATCGCCAGGTTGCGGATGAACATGTACGCTTCGTCGATCTTGCGGACGGTCTTCTGCAGGTCGATGATGTAGATGCCGTTGCGCTCGGTGAAGATGTAGGGGGCCATTTTGGGGTTCCAGCGCCGGGTCTGATGGCCGAAGTGTACGCCGGCCTCCAGCAGGTGCTTCATAGAGATGACTGCCATGGTTGGGATTCCTCCTTGTTTTTTCCTCCGCAGGCCTCATGTCCGCCGGCCACCCGGAGCCCGGGCACAAGCGGCGGATCAGCGTGCGTGCGTGATCGGCAAATATCATAACATAAAATCCGTTTTCTGGCAAGCCTTTTTTCATGCTTTGCGGAGAAAATCTTGCATTATCCGGCCCTTCGCATTATAATGATGCCCAAAAGGAGGGATACGAATGAATTTCAAGGCGCTCATGCTGATTCTGCTGACCGTGGTGTGCGCGTATAACCTGTTTCTGCAGATTATCAGCTATCTGTCCAAAAATAACCCCACCCCCGAAAACGTGAAGGATCTCTATGACGCGGAGACTTACAAAAAATGGCGGGCTTATCATGGGGAAACCAGCCGCATCGGCATTCTGTCCACCCTGGGTTCCTACGTGCTGTACTTTGCGGTGATCGCGCTGAACGTGCTGCCGAAAGTGGGCACGTCGGCCAATCCTTACGTGTCCATGATCTGCGTGGTGCTTCTGTTCTTCACCCTGGACGCCCTGGTGTCCGGCGTGTTTAATTACATTTACACTATGAAAATCGACGAAAAGTACGGCTTCAACAAAAGCACCATGAAAACCTTCCTGCTGGATCAGGTCAAGTCCTATGTCGTGTCCCTGGTCATCTGCATGGGCCTTACCTCCCTGCTGATCCTGATTTACGAGCATATGGGGGACTGGGTGCTGGTGCTGTTCTCGGGCATTATGGTGGCCTTCCTCTTTATCGTCATGTTCCTCTACCCCTTCTTTTCCCGGCTGTACAACAAATTTACGCCCCTGGAGGAGGGGGAACTGAAGGATAAGCTGACCGCGCTCCTGGAAAAGAACGGCTATAAGGTGCGGGCCATTCAGGTGATGGACGCTTCCAAGCGCACCACCCGCTCCAACGCCTATTTTTCGGGCTATGGCAAAACAAAGACCATCGTCCTCTTCGATACCCTCATCGCCGCCATGACGCCGGATGAAATCGTGGCCGTGTTCACCCACGAGCTGGGCCACGGCCTGCACAAGGACGTGCTCAAGAACAGCGTCATCAGCATCGTGCAGATGGTGGCGCTGGTGCTCATCGCCTGGCTCACCGTGCGCACCGAAAGCATTTATCCCGATTTCGGCTTTGCCGGGCGCAATTATGGCCTGGCGCTGATTCTGGTGCTCATCAGCGAGTTCCCCCTGCTCTCCCCCGTCTTCTCCATCATCGCGGGGGCCGTGTCCCGCCGGGCCGAATACCGGGCCGACGCCCAGGCCGTCAAGGAGGGCTACGGCGAAGCGCTGATTTCCGGCCTCAAGAAGCTGTCCCGGGATAACCTGGCCGACCTGGCTCCCTCCCCCATCGAAGTGGCCCTCACTTATTCCCACCCCACCCTCAGCCAGCGCATCTCCGCCATCGAAAAGGCGATGAAGTAAAGTCAGGTTCTTGGGGGCCTCTTCGGCCCCCGAACCCCTTTCCTGGGGCTCTGCCCCAGCCCCCGCCAGGGGGATGATCCCCCTGGACCCCGCATTTGCGGAACAGGGTTGGCGTGATATTCAAACAATATGCCGCTGCAACTTCAGGTACGTGACCGTAAGACGGCCCCAGGGCACCATGAAAAGCCGGGAAAACCGCCAGGGAAGAGCAAGCTCTTCCCGATCGGTTCTTCCCGGCTTTTCCCCGGATACGCGAGCGTATCCGGGCTGGCGGCGTTCCGCCGCCGTGCCCTGGGCCTGCTCGGGTGGTTTCTTGTTGCTGGCGTGTGCGTTTCTAAAATGCCACCCATGTTTTATACG
>CANQKI010000030.1 GCA_947624355.1 uncultured Clostridia bacterium
CGATGCTTGCTGGCACATAGCACTTGTTTTTCGGATTGTAAACAGTTTGTGAATTTTCAAATTAGGGGGCTGATTTTGGGTCTTTTAGTTAGGTAACAGTTGGAGGGATTTTCTCCCTCCGACTGCTACTAATTAGGAGGCCACTATGGGGAAAATCAGATTCATCGTTCGCGAGGAGTTTACAGGCAGGCACAAACCCGAAGAAGTCTTTGCGGCAGTGTTTTTGTCAAATGCTGCCGCATTGACGGAACAGGCAAGACCAAGTATAATAAAAGACACCGACCAATCTCAGGATTCACTTTGTTCCGAGAAAGGAGCAGAATATGGAACAAGCGAAAGCTGAGCAAATGACTTAACAATTATTGGAGGATGAGAATGGAAAAGTATTGTTACGTTTTCTATGTGACCCATAAATATCTGGTCACGGTTGATTCTGACGGGGATGACATTAACGAAGTGCATGAGATAGGCGTATACTCATCTCGGCAACTTGCACAACGTGCAATACAACGCTTTTCCACTCTTCCCGGTTTTTCATCTTATCCCGAGGGGTTCGTCATAGAAAAAGAATGCTGCTATTTTAGTACTTCTGATAATAAAGCTGATTTATTTTATTTGTATTCGCCCTACTATGAGGAGTATTTAGCCGAGGAAGACTGTGATTATATCACGCGTGGAAAATTCTTTGAGGCTAAATCTGATGCTGAAGCCGTGATTGAGAAGTGGAAGAAATCATCTCATTCTGCTCATAAAAACGGGGAATACGCAGCGATAGAATATATTTTGGATAAGGATATCCGTCTGTGGTCAGAAGGTTTTTCAAAAGGAGATGAATGACGGATGATTTTACATGGGCTTAGATGTAAATGGGGACGACCTTATTATGACGTTTTATCGATCTGACCATGAGCCTGTTCATCTTCTAAAGAAAGATTTTACCCTTCTGCTTATTGATGGCCTGGAGCAATTGATAAAATTAGCCGAACCTCAAAACAATCTGTACCGTAATGATGTGCAACAGATGAAAAAATGTCTTCACCGACTTAAATTCTATATTTGACAAAGCAAGCGTCAGTATCATTACACATTGATCATATGATTTAAGTTTTTGGTAAAAGATTGAAAACGGACAGAAAACGAATGAAATGCACACAAGAAAAATCCGTCCCTTTTGGGTCAATTGCTTGCTTTTTCCCCACGAAAATGGTAAAATTACAAAAGATTTTCTCACATGCACGGAAGGAGAGACAGCGGGATGCACGAAGGGCATCGGGAGCGGATCCGGCAGCGGTTCAGCGAAAACGGGCTGACCGGTTTTGCCGACCATGAGGTGCTGGAGCTGCTGCTGACGTATGCCATTCCCCGGGTGGACGTGAATCCCCTGGCCCACCGGCTGCTGGAGCACTTCGGCTCCCTCTCCGCCGTGCTGGAAGCCGCGCCCGAAGAACTGACGCAGGTGGAGGGAATCGGCCCCAGCGCCGCGTCGCTGATTGCTCTTCTTCTGCCACTGTACCGCCGCTACCGCCAGGATAATCTGAAACCCCGGCTGACCCTCAATACCTACGGCACTTTGACCGATTACTGCAAGGCCATGTACGTGGGCGTAAAGGAAGAACAGGCGTACGTGCTGGGCTTTGACGCCCGGCTGCGGCTGCTGGGGGCGAAAAAGGTGGGCACGGGTTCGCCGGAAGAGGTGCCCGTGCTGCCCCGGCGGGTGGTGCAGGCGCTGATCCAGTGCGGCGCGGCAGGGGCCGTGCTGATGCACAATCATCCGAGCGGCACATGCACGCCCTCCCAGGAGGATATCGATCTGACAAGCGAGCTTTTCCGCGTGCTCTCCGGCATGGGCATCCGCCTGTACGATCATATCATCGTCTGCGGCGAGGAAATCTTCAGCTTTCACAAGGCGGGGCTGCTGGAGCCGTCCTTTTCCGAACCGGCTTCCCTCGCCGCCCAGCGGCCCCAGCGCAAGCTGCCGCCCCGGGCATCCGGGAAATAAACCGTCGAACGGACGCATAGAAATACAATGAAAAAGAAGAAATTATCCGCCGGGAGAAAAACGATGCTTTGGATTCTTGGCCTGCTTCTGGCAGGGGCGCTGTGCTTTGCCATGGCTTTGGGCGTACTCGAGATCATGCAGCTTTCCGTGCCCGCCCCGTCGCCGGACAGCGACGCCGTGATCGTGCTGGGCTGCCAGGTAAAAATGGACGGCACGCCCAGCGTGCAATTGGAATATCGCCTGAACGCCGCGCTGGAAACCTATCAGGAAAACCCGCGGCCCATTGTGGTGTGCGGCGCGCAAGGCGCGGACGAACCCGCCCCCGAGGGTGTCGTCATGCGCGATTGGCTCGTGGCCCGCGGCGTGCCCGAGGAGGACGTGCTGGCCGAAACCGAATCCCGCGACACCGTGCAGAACCTGCGCAACGCCGCTTCCCTGCTGCCCGAAGGCACGCGGACCGTCACCCTCGTCACCAGCGATTACCATCTGCCCCGGGCCATACAGATTTCCCGGGATCTGGGCCTTCAGGCGGACGGCGTCGGCAGCCCCTGCAAGGCGGAATACTGGTTCAAAAATCACAGCCGGGAAGTGCTGGCCTGGGGCAAATATATTCTGTACCGGATCGGGCTGATAAAATAAACAGGCGTCGAAAAAATAATACATTCTTAAAACCAAAAAATGCTTTTTTTGACGGTCTGCAAGGTTGTTATCCGGGCAGGTTCATGTTATAATTGGAACTGTAATTTTTGCAAAGCAAAAATCCAGGTCGCCGAACCGCGGATGCGGACGCGGCGGCAAACGAATAAGGAGGATACAGCATGGCGAACGAACTGAAGACCCGCAGCGAAATGGACCCCCGCTGGCAGTGGCGGCTGGATCATATCTTCGCCACGGAAGAAGAGTTTGAAAAATGCATGGCCGAGGTCAGGAATCAGACCGAAACCGAAGTCAGGCGCTGGAAGGGCCATGTGGCCGAGGATCCCCAGGCCGCGCTTCGCCTGATGACCGATATTGCCCAAAAGACAGCCAAGCTCATGTCTTATGCCCGTATGCATAAGGACGAGGACAGCGGCGACCCCGTCCGCCAGGCCCGCGCGGCCCGGGTGGATTCCCTGATGGTGGAGCTGGGCAGCGCTTCCGCCTTCCTGAACCCTGAGCTGCTGGCCATGCCCGAGGAAGAACTGCGGAAGCTGCAGAATGACCCGGATTTTTCCGAATACAGCGAAACCATGCGTCTCCTTATCCGGAAAAAACCCCACACCCTGTCCGTGGAAATGGAAGGACTGCTGGCGTCCATGCGGGATGCGCTGAACGCGCCCGGCGATATCTTTGATATGTTCAACGACGTGGATATCCCCTTCCCTGAAGTGACCATGGAGGACGGCACAAAGGGCCGCCTGACCCACGGCAATTACGGGCCCCTCATCCGCAGCCGGGATCGCGCCATCCGCAAGGAGGCCTTCGAGGCCATGCACGGCACTTACGGCCGTTTCGCCTCCACCCTGTCCGCCACTTATGCCGGCAATGTAAAGGCCTTCGTGGCCATCGCCCGTGCCCGGCATTACGCTTCGGCCCGCCAGGCATCCCTTGATCCCCTGGAAATTCCTGAATCGGTGTACGATAACCTCCTGGCCGAGGTGGAAAACGCCCTGCCCGCCCTCACCGAATACCTGGAGGTGCGCAGGGAAAAGCTGGGCGTGGACGAGCTGCATCTCTACGACCTTTACGTGCCCATCATCGACAGTTTCGATATGAAGATGTCCTTCCCCGAGGCGTTTGAGCTGGTCTGCAAAGGGCTGGCCGTGCTGGGCGAGGATTACATCAACACCCTGCGGGAAGGCTATGCCGGCGGCTGGATCGACGTGTATGAAAACAAGGCCAAGGCCTCCGGCGCTTATTCCTGGGGCTGCTATGGGGTGCACCCTTACGTGCTCCTCAACCATACCGACGACCTGGGCGGCGCCATGACCCTGGCCCATGAATTGGGCCATTCCATGCACACCTATTACAGCGATCATGCTCAGCCCTTCCCCAAATCCCACTATTCCCTGTTCGTGGCCGAGGTGGCCTCCACCTGCAACGAAGTGCTGCTCATGCGCTACCTCATGAAGAAGTACAAGGATAACCCCGCCGCTTCCGCATACCTGTGCAACCAGCTGCTGGAGGAATTCCGCACCACCGTTTTCCGCCAGACCATGTTCGCCGCCTTCGAAAAGGAAAGCCACGCCATGCAGGAGCGGGGCGACGCCCTCACCTATGAATCCCTCAGCAAGGTGTATTACGACCTGAACTGCCGCTATTACGGCGGGGGCAGCGTGGTGGACGACGTGATCCGGAACGAATGGATGCGTATCCCCCACTTCTACCGGGATTTCTATGTGTATCAGTACGCCACCGGCTTCTCCGCCGCCGTCGCCATCGCAGACCGGATTCTCCGGGAGGGCGAAAGCGCCGTGAAGGATTACAAGCGCTTCCTGTCCGCCGGCTGCTCCGTGCCGCCCATTGAGGCCCTGCGCTATGCCGGGGTGGATATGGAAAAGCCCGACGCCGTCCGCGACGCCCTCCAGGTGTTCGCCCAGACCGTGCGCGACCTGAAAGCCCTGGTCAAGGAGGCATGATTCTCCGTGAATGACTGCCTGTTCTGCCGGATCATGGCCGGGGAAATTCCCTCCACAAAGGTCTATGAAGACGATTTCTGCTACGCCTTCCGGGACATCAACCCCCAGGCCCCCGTCCATGTGCTGGTGATTTCAAAGCAGCATGTGGGCAACCTCACCGAGGCCGCCGCTCTTCCCGACGCCGCCCTGGCCGGCATCCTCCGGGCGATCCCCGAAATCGCTGCCCGGGAAGGCCTGGGAAACGGCTATCGCGTCGTCTCCAATTGCGGTCCGGACGCCTGCCAGAGCGTGCAGCACCTGCACTTCCATCTGCTGGGCGGCCGGCCCATGGCCGATCAAATGGCGTGATCGGAAGGAAAACGACCATTTTCTTTATGAAATTGTAAAAAGATTTTAACCTTCCAAAAATCTGTTGACGCATTGGCCGGAACGCGGTATAATACAGCCACGGTCGCCATCCGCCGTAGTACGGCTTTGGGCCGTCTCCACGGTGTAGCTTTCAGGCGAGATGCGCGAAGGGAGGGAAACAAAGTGTCTGAGGTTCACGTCAACAAAAACGAGTCTCTGGAAAGCGCGCTGAAGCGTTTTAAGCGGCAGTGCGCACGCGCCGGTGTGCTGGCTGAGGTTCGCAAGCGCGAACATTACGAAAAGCCCAGCGTAAAGCGCAAGAAAAAGGCCGAAGCCGCCCGTAAGCGCAAGTATTGATTCGTTTCCCAAAGTGCCGCCCGCATTGGCCGGGCGGCCTTTCTTTTGCCCTTCTTACCCCTTACTCCCTCCGGGAGCTTTTTCATCACCGAACCGGGAAACTTTTGGGGCCTTCGCGGCCCCAAACCCTGCGCCAGGGGGATGATCCCCCTGGACCCGCATTTGCGGAACACAGTTGGCGTGATATTCCAACAATATGCCGCTGATACTTTTGATACGTGGCAGCATGACGACCCAAGGGCACAATGAAAAGGCAGGAAAACCTATCGGGAAAGCAAGCTTTCCCACACGGTTTATCCTGCCTTTTCCCCGGACACGCAAGCGTATCCGGGCTGGCGGCGTACCGCCGCCGTGCCTTGGGCCTACGCACATATTTCTTCGCTTCTTTCGTATTGTGCAGCTTGATCGCTACCATGTTTTGCGCGCTGCAAGCTGATTTGTAATCGCCGCGTATCGGAATCAGCAAAACGATTTGCGAGCGCAACAGGAAACAAGTTGCGCTTCGCAACGGTGCTCCGCACATAACAAGGCGCTTTGTCGTTATCCGTTCGCCGGGGCAGGGCGGCCTTTGGCCGCCGCCCGGAGGGCTTGCCCTCCGGAGAAAGACAGAAAAATGCCCGCTCGGTGAAGAGCTTGCTCTTCATCCGACGGGCTTTTTCTGTCTTTCGTGCCGCCCCGGCGTCTTTTTGTGAAAAACGCTACAGCGGCACATTGTTTGAAGCAACCGCCAACACCGTTCCGCTGCCGCGGGTCCAGGGTACTCAGTACCCTGGTTCAGGGGTTTGGGGGCCGAACAGGCCCCCAAAAAGCCTCCGCAATGCGGCAATGCCAATCAATCCTTGGTCACGGTAAAGGTCGTTTCGCCGCCCAGGAGCTCCAGATAGGTTTCGATGGAGCGGTCATAGGTATACCCTTCGGGCACCTTCAGCACCTGAATATGGTAAGCAAAAGGCGCTTTGGTGAAGACGATTTTGCCTTCCGCGTCCGTTGTCATGGGGGTGCAGGTGCTGTCGTCGCACACGTTGGCGATCAAGCCGGGCACGGGGTCGCCGTTCTGGTCGGTAAAGATGAGGGTATAGCTGGCTTCCCGGGGCAGCAGCCCAGGATCGGGCGTTTTGTCCGTGTCCTCAAGGTACTTCCAGGAAATCCCGGCGTTCTCTCCCTGTTCGGCCAGGAAGCTGTCCGCTTCCTTTTCCCCGGCAAAGAACGCCGTCGTAAATTTCCTTTCCCCTTCCTTTCCGTCCGGGTAAAGGGTCACCGTTCCGCGCCCATCCGTCATTGCGACGGAAAAGACATAGCCCCCGTCCGTCAGGCAGTCGGCCAGCAGGTATTCCCTGGCCGTATGATCCACAGCCAAGGCGACGGCGGGATCATCATCCCCGGCAAAGGTCACGGTAAACTCGGCTGTATCCCCGGTCAGGATAAAAAAATGCGCATCCTTCCACGCATCGCCTAAAGCGTCTTCGGGCATGACAATTTCCCGGGCGTCTTGGGAGGTAAGGGTCAGGGACGTTCCGGTCTCCCCGGTCGTTTCGCTTTCCTCCGCCGGCGCCATCACAGGAGCAAGGCACAGAATGGCCGCCAGCAGCAGGCAAAGCAAAGAATGGATTTTCATTTCCGTCCTCCTTGTAATGTAATCCGGCGCACCCTCCAAGCAAAAGGTGCGCCAGAAGGAATCTATGGGATTTTTCGGAAGATTATTCGGCGTCCTTATAGCTCCAGGTCGCGGACACGGTGCCGTCATCCTCGGTGAGGTACCGGGCCACGAAAGCGTTCACGGCATCCTCACCCGCGAAGTAAACCACGTCGATGGAGGTGTCCCCCGCGCAGTCCGGGTAGAAGGACACATAATTGTACGAAGCGCCCATGCCGGTGGAGAAGGTGTACACGCCGTCCTCCAGGCAGTTGGCCATCACGTACGCTTCGTCGGTAGACGCCTGGGCCACAGCGTAGATGGGCGCGTAATCCGCCGTCAGGGTGGCGGTGAATTCGGCGGTATCGCCGGGAATCACGTAATAAGGCGCATCGCCGAAGTTTCTCTGGAGCAGGCCCGTGGGATCGTCAAACACGATTTCCTTTGCCCCCTCGGTGACCACGTTCAGGGCCACTTCGTCGCTGACGGGATATTCGGGCAGGGCGGCCACGGCTTCGGCGGCCTCGTCGCCGGTGAGCACTTTCACGTTGGCAAAGAAGGCCTTATCGTCGCCCTTGCCCTCGGCGGGATCCTTCACAAAACCGATGGAAACTTCATATTCGCCGGCGGCGGGGAAGGGCACCACGGCGGTCTTCCATTCGGTTTCGCCGCTGGCAATCTTGGTGCTTTCGCCGTTCATGGAAACGGTCAGGAAGTCAAAGCCCGCTTCGCTGGAAACCTTGTAATCAAAGGTCAGGGCGTCGCCCTCCTGGGCAGTCACGGCCACGTTGACCAGGGAGGCGGATTCGTCCACACCCACGTTGGAGGTGACGGCGCAGGTCTTATCGTCTTCGGTGGTCAGCACCACGGGCCAGTTGTATTCATCCTCGGGGTTGGTGAAAACGAGCTCGCCCCCTTCGGCGTTCAGCACGGCCAGGGCCTCGGAATCGGCGGGATCCACATCGGGCACCTTGGGCGGCACGCCTTCCTGCAGCACGGGGCCCGCATAATCGTCGCCCACGAACAGGTCAAAGACGCGGCGGAAGCTGTCGGCATCCGGCATGGAGCCGTATTCATAGAAGCATACCACGCCGTTGCGGTCGATTACCACGGTGGTGGGGATATAGCCGGTATAGAAGGCTGCGTTCAGCCCGGCGGTATCCCGGCCCACGGGGAAGGTCATGCCCACTTCCTTCACGTAATCGGCCAGTATTTCATTGGTATCTTCCTCTTCCACGGAAAGGGCGAAGATTTCGATTTTGTCCTTGTACTCCTCATACGCTTCCGTCATGAAGGGAAATTCCATCTGGCAGGGGCCGCACCAGGTGGCCCACAGGTTGATGAGCACCATGTCCTTTTCCTTCAGCACTTCGGACAGGGTGTATTCCTGGCCGTCGTAGGTGGTAAAGGAAAAATCGGCAATGGTATCGCCCAGCTTATAGGCGACGGGCTCCGTTTCGGCCTCTTCCTCATCGGCCTCATCCGCGGCGGGTTCTTCCTCTTCGGCTTCTTCCGCGGCGGGCGCGGCCGTCAGAGCGGCTTCCAGCGCAGCCTTGGCGTCGTTCAGGGCGTTCTGGGCCTCTTCGGCCTCCTTCTGGGCTTCGGCCAGGGCCTCGTTGGCCTTGGCGGCCTCCGCCTTGGCAGCTTCTGCATCGGCCTTGGCGGCTTCGGCTTCGGCCTTCGCGGTTTCGGCTTCGGTCTTGGCGGCTTCCGCTTCGGCCTTCGCGGTTTCGGCCTCCGTCTTGGCGGCTTCCGCATCGGCCTTGGCAGTTTCGGCTTCGGCCTGAGCGGCCTCCACGGCCGCCTTGGCTTCCTCAGCGGCGGTTTCGGCCTCGGTCTTGGCGGTATTGGCCTCATCGGCGGCCTTCTGCGCATCCTCGGCTGCGGTCTTCTGCTCAGCCGCGTCAGCCTGAGCGGCGGTCAGCTGCTGCTGCAGGGCGTTGGAATTGGCCATTTCGTCGGACAGCCTGTTGTTGACCGAGGAAAGGTTGGCCCCCAGCACAACGATGACGACGACGGCCACCACGGCCGCCACGATGGCAACGATCTTTTGTTTCATTCTGTTCACTCCTCCTTGGCCCGGCAGCGAAAAGCGCGGCAGGGCGCATGAAAACTTTGTTTAGTATACCACGACCGGGGAAAAATTACAAGCGCCGCCTTTCTGATATTTGTATATTTCGTGCATTTTCCGGTTTCTTTTCGATCGGGCATGAAACATCTCTTGCACCACATATGGGTTTTGCGTTATAATTTGGTAAGAACATGAAAAAGGAGGGGGATGGCGTATGGCAAAAAGCAGGCGCATTCTGCGCTGGGCGCTGGCGCTGCTGACGGCGGCGCTGTGCCTGACGCTCTGCCGGCAGGCCGTATCCTTATACATTGCCGGAAACAGGCCCGAAAACTTCAGCGCCCCCGGCGTGCGGATTGACCCCGTGTTTTCAAGAGAGCTGGCGGCCAGGGCCCTGCTGCCCGCGGCATACGTGTTTTGGGAATTTCTGGTCGTGCTGATTGCCGCGCTGGCGGCAGGGGCGCAGAAAGAAGTCGAAAAGCCCGCTTCCCTGCGGTTCCCAGGCGACCGGCTGCGGCGGCTGCGGGCGGACGTTTCCCCCCTACCCCCGTCTGCCCTTCGGGAGGAAAGCAGGCGGCGAAAAACGACGGCGCTTCTTGTCTGCGACTTTTTTCTGTGCGCCCTGCCTCCCGCCCTGTACCTGCTGGATGCCGGTCACTTTACATCCTGGGATCTGGAAAGCGTCATGGGCGAAATGCTCCTGCATGTGGCTCCCTTCGCGGCGCTGTTCCTGGCGCTATTGTATCTTGCCTTCTTCCTGACGGACAAAAGCGCGGAGCAGGAGATTGCTTACCTGAAAGCCGCGCCCCGGAATCCCGCCCAACCGGCCGGAAAAAAGCCGGGGATCCCCCGCGCCGCCATCGTCCGCACGGTGCTGTACGTGTGCGCCGCTGTTTTCGTCGTGCTGGGCGTCCTCAACGGCGGCCTCAACGACGTGCTGGTGAAAGCCATCAATATCTGTACGGAGTGTATCGGCCTTGGATAAAAGTATTTCACGCGGCGTGCGCCGTTTTCTGCCCACGAAACGGCGGCTGATTCAACTGTACGCCGCCCTGCTTTACAACGCCCAGGTGAAGGGCTGGATCAGCGGGCAAATCTATACCGGGAACCTGAAGGCCGTGTGCGTGCCCGGCCTCAACTGCTATTCCTGTCCCGGGGCCATCGGCGCGTGCCCCCTGGGAGCGCTGCAAAATGCCCTGGCCTCCACGGGCAACCGGGCCCCGTATTACGTGCTGGGTATCCTGCTGCTTTTCGGCCTCACCCTGGGGCGCACCATTTGCGGCTGGCTCTGCCCCGTGGGCATGGTGCAGGAGCTGCTCTACAAAATTCCCACCCCCAAGGTGAAGAAGAGCCGGGTCACCCGGGCGCTGTCTTACCTCAAATACATCATCCTGGCCGTGTTCGTGGTGATTGTGCCCCTGTGGTATGCCCTCCAGCATTACCCCGTGCCCGCCTTCTGCAAGTACATCTGCCCGGCCGGCACCTTTGAAGGGGCCGTCGGTCTGCTTGCCAACCCGGTAAACGCCGATAAGTTTTCCATGCTGGGCATTCTCTTTACCCGGAAATTCGTCCTCATGGCGCTGATTTTCGGCGCGTCCGTGTTCATCTTCCGCTTCTTCTGCCGGTTCCTCTGCCCGCTGGGGGCCATTTACGGCCTGTTTTCCCGCTTAAGCCTCACGGGGGTCCGGGTGGAGGAAGAAAAATGCACCCACTGCGGCCTGTGCACGGGCCACTGCAAAATGGATATCCGCCGGGTAGGCGGCCATGAGTGTATCCAGTGCGGGGACTGCGTGGACGTCTGCCCCACGGGAGCCATTTCCCTGAAAGCCGGAAAAATTACCCTGAAGGGCCCGGATCTGCCCCGTCAGGCCGATACTCCGAAGAAAAAACATGCGAGGGGCCGGATTGCCTGGGCCATCGCCGTGATTGTGCTGGCAGGGGTACTGGTCCTGGTCAATTTACCCGGCGAAAGCGCCCCGGAGGCCGCCCCCGGGCCGGTCATCGACGAAAGCATACCGGTCGGCAGCGAGGAAGGCATGCGGGCCCCCGATTTCACCGCGCCCCTGTACGGCGGCGGGGAATTCCACCTGTACGATCACCTGGGCCAGGTGACGGTGATCAATTTCTGGGCCACCTGGTGCACCCCCTGCTGCGCCGAGCTCCCCTATTTTGACGAGCTTTCCCGGAATTACGGCAATCAAATGGCCCTCGTCGCCCTCCATTCCGACCTGGTGACTGACGACGTGGACGAATATCTGAGCAATTACGACTATACGATTCCCTTCGCCCTGGACGACAGCGGCGTGATTGCCTCCTTCGGCGGCTCCACCATGCTGCCGCAAACGGTGATTCTGGATCAGAACGGGGTGATTGTATACAACAAAGTGGGATCGGTGACATACGAACTGCTGGAATCTTTGGTCGCGCCCCTGCTGGAATCCGAATAGTCCGGAAACGCTCCAGCGCTTTTCGGTAAAACAAGGAAGAACCGCATCATCTGCATGGAAGGAGAGAGTTCATTTATGCCAAAAAAAACGCTTTGCATCCTGCTTGTGCTTCTGCTGCTGCCGCTGGCCGTTCACGCCGAGGAAACCAGCGGCGATTGGGTCTATCGGGTGCGGGAGGACGGCGGCGCCGTGGTCCTGCGCTACACGGGCAGCCAGGCCGACGTGATACTGAACTGGAACCTGAACGGCCACATGATCCGGGAAATCGGCCCGGAGGCCTTTGCGGGCAATACCGCCCTGCGTTCGGTTCAGCTGCCCGTCAGCGTGCAGGTGATCCGGGAAGACGCCTTCCGGGGCTGCGCGAACCTGCGGGATATTCTGCTGCCGACCCTGCTGGAAACCATTGAGGACGGCGCGTTCAAGGAATGCCCTGCCCTGACCCTCGTCACCCTGCCCGATTCCGTGGCCGAAATGGGCGACTGCTTCGATTCCACAATCACCCTGACGGGCAGCAGCCAGAGCATAGCCGCCTCCTACGCGTCCGCCATGGGGCTTTCAAGCGCCGCCCAGGCTGCGCCAACGGAAAAGCCCGCCGAAGCGGATTACCAGTATACGGTGCAGGGCGGCGCCGCCGTCATCACCAGCTATACCGG
Source organism: uncultured Clostridia bacterium (assembly GCA_947624355.1). Lineage (GTDB taxonomy): Bacteria > Bacillota > Clostridia > Christensenellales > Aristaeellaceae > RUG563. The sequence goes on from CANQKI010000030.1 coordinate 12,124, forward strand.
CACGGACAGCACCGTGGTTGTGCCGGCGACGCTGGGGGGATACCCTGTGCGCACCATCGGCGTCAGCGCCTTTACCTACCGCTATGAAATGGAGACCCTCATCCTGCCCGAGGGCCTCACCGACATTGAAAAAACGGCCTTCCGTCACTGCGATTCCCTGCGCAGCGTCACCTTTCCTTCCACCCTCCGCTCCATCGGCGATCATGCCTTCAATCTGTGCGGGAACCTGGAGGAAATCGTGCTGCCCGAGGGCTTTGTCTCTCTGGGAGACCGGGCGTTTCAGGGCTGCGCCAGCCTAAGGTACATTACCCTGCCCGCCAGCCTCACCTCCATCCGCAATTACACCTTCTTCGAGTGTCATGAGCACCTGATCATTTACGCCCCCGCCGGGTCGGCGGCCGAAGACTTTGCGTTCCGGAAGGGATATTCCTTCGTGAGCAAATAAAAAAAGAGAGGGATGGTTTTCTTGTTCAAACGTTTCGTCGCACTCCTGCTCGCAGTCCTGACGCTGGTTCCCGCCGCGGCCTCCGCGAGTGTCCCCGGCCTCCTCAACCAGAAGATGGCGACCCGTTCGGGCCCCAGCACGAAGTACACCGAAGAGCTGGGCACATTCCCCCAGTCCACCCCCATTACGGTAATCGCTCAGATCGAAACCAACGGCACCGTGTGGTATCAGGTGGAATTCACCTACAACAGCATGCTGTACCGGGCCTACACCGGCAAAAAACGGGTGGACGGCATCGGCGTCGACTCCGTTCCCTGGGAAAGCCCCCGCTACACCGACGACGTGACGGTAACCTGGGCCACGGCCTATTACGGCCCGGGCGAACAGTACGCCACCCGGCGGCAAACCGTGGACAAGGGAACGGCGGTCCGGGTATTCCAGGTAGAGGGCGAATGGGCCCTGTGCGATTACCGCGAGGGCAGTCAGTGGGCCCGGGGGTATATCCGGGTTTCGGATCTCAGAAATACCGCGCCCGCCCCCGTCACCGAGGCCCCCGCGCCGCCGCCTGCCGCCGCGACGGCCGCCCCCGCCCTCAACATCATCGACCGGGATCAGAAGCTGTGCATCGATTACTACGGCCAGGTATTCTGCTATGCCGGCCACGACGAATCCTTCGCCCAGCTGGTGGGTCTGCTGCCCGTCATGAGCTATTTTGACGGCGTGCCCTGCATCCGCAGCCATACCGATGTGTACACCGGCCCCGGATACAATTACTGGCGGCGCTGGATTCCCGGCACGGGCTATCCCCAGACCGGCAAGCTGGACACGAACCTGCGCATTTACGGCCGGCAAAACGGCTGGATCATGATCCGCTATCCCAGCGACGCCAACGGCGGATACCGTTACGGCTGGGTCATTCCCGAGGCCATTTCGGTGGAGAACCAGAACCGCACGCCCCAGGCTGATTTCGCTGCCCTGCCCGTCGTGACCACCCGCTTTGTTTACGCCACCGAGGATCCCGACCGCAGCCTTGAAATTGAGGGCTTCTCCGTGATGGCCCAGGTTACAGTGACCGCCCTGGCCTTCCTGGACGCTAACCGGGATTGGACCTACTGCGAATTCAATCTGTCAGAGGGCAATTCCACCTACATTGCCCGGGGGTTCCTGCCCACCGACGCGCTGCAGCTGAAGTAATCAAAAACCAACACGAAAGTACGCCCCTCCATCTGCGTGGAGGGGCGTATTTTTGTTATTGATCTTTTGTTTCCGGTTTCTTCGGTTTACGGCACGATCACCGTCTGGAAGAGAGGCTCGCCGCCCTCGCCCGCCTGCTCCATCACGGCATTGATAGCGCTCTGGCTGCCTGAGGTGGAGATGACGCCGTTTTCAAGCAGCGCGGCGTAGATATCGGCATAGCCCGCAATATCGTCCACCGTCACCGCCTTGAGCTCCCGCATCCAGTCAAGCGCCCGGGCCGGGTCTTTCCCTTCCAGAGTGTCCAGCGCGGCGGTCATGGCCCCGGTCAGTTCGCCGGTGGGCATGGCGTAATAGCTGTAAGCGGACATGATGTAACCGTCCAGGGTCTCCTGATCCAGAATGGCCTGAAGTTCCGGCATGAGGTCGGGCAGCATGGTGTACACTTCATAGGTCTCCAGGATGTTGGGGTCCCGATACGAAATGATGTACATGCCGTCCTCCGTGGCCCCGTGCAGTACGCTGTAAGCGCCGTACTGATCCCGCAGGAAGGGGTAAAGGATGGCGTCAGATACCAGGGAGGCAACCACGTCCAGGTCGCCGGTGTACTTTTCCAGGCCCAGCTGCTCCATGGAGGCGTAGATCATGTTGAAATTGACGGAGGAATTGATGACCATGGCCTCGGCCGTCCCGGGCAGGGGCAAATCATAGGCCGCGGGCTCCACAGGCGCGTCGCCCAGTTTATTCAGGAACGCATCCACCGCCTGTCCGTTGGCCGCAATGCCCTCTGCCGTGCCGGCATAGATCACAACGGCCACCGTCTTGTTCTTAAGGCGCGCCTGCACATCCTTCAGCTTCTGCAGCGCGGCGTCGGGATCGCTCTCCAGCAGGGCGTCGGCTTCCTCCAGGAAGGCGTAATAGTCCAAGTTGGATGCGTAAATAAAGTAGGCGCTGGTGGGGTCGCTCAGGGCCTGGGCCCGGGCCAGCTGCATGGAATAGCTGTTTCCGTCGATTTCCTGGCGCAAGGCCACCCGGCTCTGGCTGATGTAATCCCGCACGGCCTGGGCGTCGGTAAACTGGGTATCGAAAAGCAATTCGTACACCAGGTCGTAGGCTGCGGGCAGGTCTTCATCGGTGGCGGTGAAACGGGCGCCAAGGTACGGGGTATACCCCGCTTCGCTGTCCGATTCCACCACGGACACCCGGAGCGCCGGGTTGTAGAGGTAGCGGGTCACCAGGCTGGTCAGCTCCATCCGGGTATGGGCGGAGGTGTCCAATTCGCCCATAAGTTCGGTAAAGAGCTTGAACCAGTGAATGTCCTCCTGGGCCAGGCTGGCGGCGTTCAGCATCACGTACACCTGGCCGATGCCGTCCACATTGGCCTCCACGTTCAGGCGGCGGACGCCGTCCGCGCCCGTTTCATCCTGCACGTCGTACACCCGCAGTTCCTCAGGCAGGCTGTCCACCGTGACGGCCTGCAGCTGCGCCACGTACTGGCTCGCGTCTTCCGACGCGCCCTCGGCCAGGGCCGCCGTGTCCGCCACGATGGCGGCAATTTCCTCTTCGCTCATGCCCGCCTTGATGCCGGCCAGGGTTTCGGCCAGGGCGGCGTCGTTCTGCTCCTGCAGGCCGGGCACGGGCCGCGTCACCACGGTGGCGGTAACGGCGTCTTCCTTCAGCAGGTACTTGTTGATGACTTCGGCATACTTGCCTTCGTCCGCGAATTTGTGGAAGTTATTCAGGTTCTCGATGTTTTTTTCATAGCCATGCACATCCCCCGTCATGGCCCAGTAATAGGCCAGGTTGGGCATGAGGTCGGTGCCGATAGAGGAGGATTCGGCAATGAGCTTGATCTCCATGGACAGGGAAGCCTCGATGGCGTCCAGCACGTCGTCGGAGAAGCCCTCTTCGGCGGTCTGCTTCAGGGAATCCATGATGGTGGTTCTGAGGATTTCCGCGTCGTCCTCCTCCACGCCGTTCGCCACAAAGACCACCGCGGGCACGGGCGTCAGGGTATCGATATAAGCGCTGACAGACGCGGCGGGCAGGACCTTGCGCAGATTCTCGGTCATGGTGGAGGTCTCGTCGCCGATGAGGCTGGTGAGCAGATCCAGCACGTCAATTTCCTCGCCCTCGGCCCCGGGGCACAGAATCGCGTAATAGATGACCGAGGCGTTTTCCGTGGGCGTTCCTTCCTCCACAGGATAATCGAACACCTTTTCGGCGGATTCCGTAATCGCTTCCCCCGCAAAGCCGTGGGGGAAATCCTTCTTTTCAAAGGCGGAATAATACCCGTCCAGCAGGGCCAGGAAAGCGTCCGTATCCTCGATATCGCCGTACACGATGGCCAGGGAGTTGGAGGGATGATAGTATTCCGTGTGATAATCCAGCAGATCCTGCCAGGTCAGCTCCGGGATGGCTTCCGGCTTGCCGCCCGAAACGAAGCTCTCCGGGCTGCCGGGGGCGATGACGCTGAAGGCGTTGGAATCCGCCGCGCTATCCAGGGTATAGGCGCCCAGCATTTCGGAATACACCGTGCCGGCGATGGTCAGGAGCGCGTCCGCATCCTCCATGCTGTAGCGCCAGGCTTCCTCCCGGAAGATGCTCTCGTTTTCGTACAGCACGGGGTTGAAGCAGCTGTCCGCATAGTAATCGGCATATTTGAGCAGCTGCGCCTCGGACAGGGAGGCCACCGGGTACGTCGTCATGATATTGTAGGTATAGGCGTTCATGAGGGTATTGTAGGTCTGGTAGAGCAGATTGAAGAACAGATCCTTGGGGGGATACTTTTCCGATCCGTCCGTCGTGGCGTGCTCAAAGACGTGGGTGGTGCCTTTGTCGCTTTGGGCGGGGGTGACGAAGGACAGCTCGAAGGTCCTGTTGGGATCGTCGTTGAGCACGAAGAGCACCTGCGCCCCCGTCTTGTCATGGGTATAGAGCAGGGTATCGGCATTCACCAGGGGAAATTCGCCCGTTTCCTGCAGCGTAAAGCCGGAGGCATCGGCTGAGACCTCCGCAGGCGCGGCCGACATAGCGGCCTCCAGGGCGGCCTTGGCATCGTTCAGGGCCTTCTGGGCCTCTTCGGCCGCCTTCTGGGCTTCTGCCAGGGCTTCGTTGGCCTCGGCGGCCTCCGCTTTTGCCTTTTCCGCCTCGGCCTGCGCGGCTTCCACGTCGGCTTTGGCGGCCTCCGCTTCGGCCTTGGCTGCCTCTGTTTCGGCCTTGGCGGTTTCCGCTTCGGCATTGGCGGCTTCCGTTTCGGCCTTGGCGGCTTCCGCCTCGGCATTGGCCGCTTCGGCTTCCGCCTGCGCGGCTTCTGCGGCCGCCCTGGCTTCCTCCGCAGCCGTTTCCGCCTCCGCCTTGGCGGCCTCGGCCTGCTCCACCATATCCTTGGCGGAAGCGGCTTCAGCCTGGGCAGCGGTCAGTTTCTGCTGCAAGGCGTTGGAATTTGCCATTTCATCGGACAGCCTGTTGTTCACTGAGGAGATGTTGCCCCCCAGCACCACAATGACCACAACGGCCACAATGGCCGCCACAATGGCAACGATCTTTTTCTTCATTTCATTCACTCCTTCTTGTCCCACGGCGAAAAGCACGATGGGCGCTTAAAAACCTGCCTCAGTATACCACAGCCGGGAAAAAAATACAAGCGCGCCCTTCTGATATCTGTATATGTACCTGCCGGATATTCCATCCTCTGCCGTCAAAGGCGCGCTTCCTGTGTGATTCTTTTCATTGCATGCGTCTTTTCTGCGTTCGTCCTCATTCCATGAAGGAGCTGCCGCTCTTCGGTTCAGGGCGCCGTAAACCTGTTTTTTCCGCCTGACGGATGTCGTTTTTTGACTGATTTTAGCTTTATTTGCACATTTCTGTTTATTTTGTCTGAAACGTGCCGTATTTTTGCCATAATGCCTTCTTATAATGAAGCCAAGCAAAGGGAAAGATCGGAAAGCGCTTGCACTCCCCTCTGAGCGCGCCGGCTCAAGCCTTTCCCCTTGTACCCCCTTCTTTGTGGAGGGCCTGCCGCACCCCCTCGCGGCGGGCCTTCTCTTTTTTTGCGACATTTCGGACGCGTAAATGTATCTTTCAGGCAGTATCCCTTGTTTTTCCATCGTCCCCCTGCTATACTGTGAACAAATCCAACGCGGGAGGGAAAAACCATGATTGACCTTGCGAACGTTTCCAAATCCTATAAGAAAAACGGCGTAAAAGCCCTGGACGATTTGACGCTGCATATCCCCGGGGGCGAGCTGTTCGGCTTTATCGGCCCCAACGGCGCGGGCAAAACCACGGCCATCAAGCTCATGTGCGGCAGCCTGAAGCCGGACGCGGGAAAAATCGTCATGGCCGGGCACGATCTTTCCGCGGAGCGGCTGGAGGCCCAGCGCTGCATCGGCTTCGTCCCCGACGGCAACGACCTCTACGACCGCCTCACCGGCATGGAATACCTGAATTTCATGGGGGATATCTACCAGGTGGCAAAGCCCCAGCGGAAGGCGCACATTGAAAAATATCTGTCCCTCTTTTCCCTGGAGGACGCCGTGGGCAGCCAGATCCGCACCTATTCCAAAGGCATGAAGCAGAAGCTGATGGTCATCGGCGCGCTGATTCACAATCCCCCCGTATGGATTCTGGACGAACCCCTGGGGGGCCTGGACCCCCGGGCGGCCCACCTGTTGAAGGAAGAAATGAAGAATCACTGTGCCCAGGGCAACACCGTCTTTTTCTCCACCCATGTGCTGGAGGTGGCCGAAAAGCTGTGCACCCGCATCGGCGTCATCGCCCACGGAACGCTGCGGGCGGTGGGCACATTGGAGGAGCTGCGGTCGGGCGAAACGGGCGCGTCCCTGGAGGACGTATTCCTGGAAATGACCGAAGACGAAGGGGGCGACGCCCAATGACCGCTTTCCTTGCATTGCTCCGGCTGCAGCTGCTTTCCCGCTTTGCCGATCTCAAACCCCGGAACATGAAAAACCTGGGCGGCAAGGGCAAAGGAAAAGCGGGGCTTAGAATCTTCGCCTACATTTTCCTCATCGTTTACCTGGGCGGCATCCTGATCTTTGTGGAAAACAGCGTGCTGAACGTCCTGATTTCCGTCCAGATGCCCGATCTTTTGCTGGGCCTTTGCGTCACGGCCGCCATGCTTTCCACCCTGGTGCTGGGCTTTTTCTTCATCCTGAGCAGCCTGTTCCTGGGCCGGGACGCCTCCTTCCTGGCATCGCTGCCCATCCGGCCCCGCACGCTGCTGTCCGCCAAGCTCTGCCAGGTGTACCTGAGCGAAACGGGCGTCGCCGCCCTGTTCATCCTTCCCGCCGGCATCCTGTACGGCATAAAGCTTGGCACGGGCGCGGGCTTCTACCTGCGGCTGATTTTCGTCCTGCTGGGGGTCTCCGTGCTGCCCATCTGCATCGTCACCGTCCTTTCCGCCCTGCTCATCCGCATTTCCGTATTGTGGAAGCGCTGGGAGGCCGTCGCCACGGCGGGCGGTATCGCCCTGATGATCGCCTATTTCATCCTCTGCGCCAACCTGGGCAGCGTACTGGGCGCTACCGAGGACGCAGACCTTGTGCAGAATTTCTTCCTCAGCAACCATGCCCGCATCACCGCCATAACCCGCATGTTCCCGCCCGCCGCCTGGGCGGCAAACGGCCTCCTGGGGGACGGCTGGCAGCTGCTTTTGTTCCTGCTGGTCTGCGCCGGGGCCGCGGCCCTCGTCATCTTCGTGCTGGGTTTTTTCTATCAAAAGCTGTCCCTGACGGTGAGCGCTGCCCCCACCCCCAAGCGGAAGGTGCGCATCAACCGGGAAAGCCGGCCCGCCAGCCCCTTTCTGGCCTGCCTGCGGCGGGAGGTCCGGCAGCTTTTGCGGGTGCCCGCTTACGCCATGAACGCCCTGCCTACCGCCATCATGCCTGTGTTCATGATCGCCGTGTTCTATTTCTCCTTTTCCGGCGCGGCGGCGGAGGATCCCTCCTTTTCCTTCACCGCCCTGCTGGGTGAATTGCCTGGCGGCGTGATTCTGGCCGTCCTGGCCGCCGTCATGTCCTTCATGGCGGGGGTCAATCCCGCCGCCTACACCGCCGTGACCCGGGAAGGCAAGGGCCACGACTGGCTCACCGCCCTGCCCGTATCGCCCCGGGTGCCCGTGCTGGCCAAGCTGGCCGTGGGAACGGGCCTGTCCCTGCTGGGCCTTGTGCTGGCCGCCGGATTGCTGATTTTCGCTCTGCCGGATCTCTGGTCCTCCGTCCTGGCCGCCTTCCTCCTCAGCGCCCTGTATTCCCTGGTCATCTGCGCCTTTTCCATCACCAACGACGTAAAGAACCCCAAGCTCTCCTGGGTCACCGAAACGGAGGCCATCAAGCAGCAAAGCGGCAGCCTGATCGGCCTGCTGGTCAGCTGGGGGTTGCTGGTGCTGCTGGGCATCATCAGCTGGCTCGTCCTCAGCCGGGGGCTTTCCGCGCCCCTCTACTTCCTGCTCCTGCTTGTGCTGCTTGCGACTGCCGCCTTTTTCTCCTGCCGCCGCCTGCTGACGGCAGCCGACCGGGATTACTGCCAGGGCTGACCTGATGTACCGGCCGTATGCCGATTTCACGAAAGAAGGGGGTTCTGCCCATGTATCTGGCCCACCGCACCGAGGATGGCCGGGAACAGACGCTGCGCGAGCATCTGCAAAAAACGGCGGAATATGCCGAAGCATTTGCCGCGCCCTTTGGGGCGGGCCGTCTGGCCTATGAAATCGGCCTGGCCCACGATATCGGAAAGTATTCCCAGGCGTTCCAGCGGCGCATCCGGGGCGAAAACGTGTCGGTGGATCACGCCACGGCCGGGGCCCAGGAGATCTTCAAATACCTGGGCTGGCCGGGCGCCTACTGCGTGGCAGGCCACCACGGCGGTCTGCCGGACGGCGGCGGAAAAACCAACAGCGCCGCTGCGCCCACCCTGATGGGCCGGCTCAAGCGGCAGGTGCCACCCTATGACGCCTTCGCCTCGGAAATCCGCCTGGAACGGGCGTCTTTCCGGCCGCCCAGGGTCCTGGGAAAGGGCGGGTTCACCCTGGCCTTTTGGATCAGGATGCTGTATTCCTGCCTGGTGGACGCGGATTTCCTGGATACGGAAGCCTTCATGCGGGGAACGCCGCCGCCCCGGGGCAGCGATACCGCCATGGAAACCCTTTGGACCCGCCTGGAAACGTATATTACCAAATGGGATGACCCCGAAACGGAGCTGGACCGCGTCCGCAACGAAATTCTTCGCGCCTGCATCGCGGCAGGGGAAAACCAAACGCCCGGCCTTTTCACCCTCACCGTGCCCACCGGCGGCGGCAAAACCGTTTCCTCCCTGGCCTTTGCCCTGCGCCATGCCCGGAAGCACGGGAAAAAGCGCGTGATTTACGTCATTCCCTATACCAGCATTATCGAGCAGACGGCGGATCAGTTCATGGAAATTCTGGGAGATGAACCCGTTCTGGAACACCACAGCAACGTGGACCTGGACGGGGATGAAGGAGACCCCGAGCGGGAGCGGAAAAAGCTGGCCGCCGAAAACTGGGATCTGCCGGTGATCGTGACGACGGCGGTGCAGTTCTTCGAATCCCTGTTTGCCAACCGTCCTTCCCGGTGCCGGAAGCTGCATAACCTGGCCGACAGCGTCATCATTTTCGACGAGGCGCAGACCCTGCCGCTGCCCTACCTGCTCCCCTGCGTCCGCGCCATCGCGGAACTGGCCGTCAATTACGGGGCCACCTGCGTGCTGTGCACCGCCACCCAGCCCGCCCTGGGCCCGCTGTTTCGGAATATTGCTCCCGACCTGACCCTTCGGGAAATCGTGCCGTCCCTTCCCGACCGGGTTTTCCGGCGGGTGCGTTATGAAAAGCTGGGACGGGTGTCCGAAGCAGAGCTGGCCCGGCGACTCAACGCCCACAATCAGGCGCTGTGCATTGTGAGCACCCGCAAGCAGGCCCAGGCGGTTTACGCCCGGCTGGAAGGAGAGGGCTGCTTCCACCTGTCCACCCTCATGTATCCTGTCCGCCGGCGGCAGGTGCTGGCGGAAATCAGGCTGCGGCTGGATAAAGGCCTTCCCTGCCGGGTGGTGGCTACCAGCCTCATCGAGGCCGGGGTGGACGTGGACTTCCCCGTTGTTTACCGGGCCGAGGCAGGGCTGGATTCCGTCATTCAGGCCGGCGGCCGGTGCAACCGGGAGGGAAATAATCCCGCGGACGAAAGCGTCGTCTACCTTTTCACCCTCGATTCGGCGGAGGAATCCCGGCTGCCCCACGCCCTAAAGCGGCCTCTGGAAGTGATGCGCGCCGTGACGGCGGATGCCGCGCGGCCCGACGCTCCCGAGACCATCGAACGCTACTTTACCGCCCTGCACCTGTACACGGGCGAAGGAATGGATGACAAGAACGTGGTGGCCGCCTTTGAAAACGGCGCTCAGGACCCCCGGCAGCCCTCCTTCCCCTTTGCCGAAACGGCGGAAAAATTTCATCTGATCGACCAGGATACCCGGGCCGTGCTTATTCCCTGCACTCCGGAGGCCGAAGCGCTGGCACAGCGCCTTATCCGGGGCGAACGCAGCCGCGAGCTGCTGCGGAAGGCCGGGCAATACACGGTGAACGTTTACGAGAATCATTTCAACGCCCTCAACGCTCACGGCGCGCTGACGATGCTGGAGCAGAACCTGGCCCTGCTGACCGATCTGAGCCTTTACGACGATCAAACCGGCCTGGCCCTGCTGACGGACGGCGGCGAAGGAATTTTCATCTGAACAAAAGCCACGGGGCGGATGCATTTTGCATCCGCCCCGCGCAGTTTTTCCTATTGTCCATTCTCCAATTTCAACCCACGCTCTTCATTTTCGAGCGACTGACATAAAATAGTATAGCTACTTTTTTAATAGAAATCAATCTAAAATTCCAAAATTACTTGACAAACGAAAACCAATCGGCTATTATATGTGTGATAATGTTTATTATCCATTCTCCAGAACTAAAATTAAATTGGAGGTGAAAAACAGTTAGGAAATCCCGTCCCCATCTCAAATCAAAAAGAAGGTGAAAAAATGAGTCAAGGAATCCAGGTGGAAGTGTGGGGGGATTACGCCCTTTTCACCCGCCCGGAGCTGAAGGTAGAGCGCGTCAGTTACGACGTCATGACCCCCAGCGCCGCGCGGGGATTGATCGATTCCATTTATTTCCATCCGGGCCTCAAATGGAAAATCGACAGGATCCATGTGCTGAACCCCATCGCCTTTACCAACATCCGCCGCAACGAGGTAAAGGACAAGATTCTTGCCGGCAATGTGCGCACGGTCATGACCGGCGGGGACAAGCCCCTGGCCCTCTACACCGGCGAAAGCATCCAGCAGCGGGCCTCCATGGTGCTGACGAACGTGCATTACGTCATCACTGCGCATTTCGATCTGACCGATCAGAAAGCCCCCGGCGACAATGAAGGAAAATTCATCGATATTGCCCGGCGCAGGCTGGAGCGGGGCCAATGCTACCACCAGCCTTGCTTCGGCTGCCGGGAGTTTCCCGCCCATTTCCGGGCCTGGCCGGGAGGCCCCGTGCCCGCCATCCCGGAAACCCGTTCCCTGGGCCTCATGCTCTATGACATGGATTATGCCAACCCCCGGGACATCCGGCCCATGTTTTTCATGGCTGAATTGACGGACGGCGTTCTGGAAGTGGCCGGGAAGGAGGTGCTGCGATGATTCTGCAGGCCCTTTGCGCCTATTATGACGCCCTGGCCCGCCGGGGGGACGTGACCCCGCCCGGCTGGAGCGTGGCAAATGTATCCTTTGCCCTGGAGATCGATGAGAACGGCGGGCTTCGCGGGGTTATCCCCCTGAAGCAGAAGCGGGATGGAAGCACCAAGGAGCTTCCGCAATCCATGCAGGTGCCCGAGCAGGTGAAGAAAACCTCGGGGGTCGCATCCAATTTCCTGTGTGAAAACAGCACCTACTTCCTGGGAACCGACCGGAAAGGCGCCCCGGACCGGGCGAAAAAATGCTTTGAAGCGGCGAAAAGCCTGCATCAGGAAATATTGTCCCCGGTTCAGTCCCCCGCCGGACAGGCGGTATGCGCCTTTTTTGACGCGTGGCAGCCCGAACAGGCGGAAAACCATCCCGTTTTGCAGCCCTACCTGGAAGAAATCATGAAGGGAGCCAACCTGATCTTCTCCTTCCAGGGTCTGCCCGTTCACGAGGACCCCGCCGTACGGGCAGCCTGGGAAAAGCGCCGGGCCGGACAGTCCGCCGACGCGGCCGTAGGCGTGTGCCTGGTGACCGGGGAATACGGCCCCATCGCCCGCCTGCACCCCGCCATCAAGGGAGTGCGGGACGCCCAATCGACGGGGGCGTCGCTGGTGTCCTTCAATGCCCCGGCCTTTGAATCCTATGGCCATGAAGGAAAAGAAACGGGCCAGGGTCTCAATTCCCCCGTGTCCGAGCAGGCCGTATTCAAATACGGCGCGGTGCTCAACCGGCTCATTGCCGACAGGCAGCACACCCAGTACATCGGCGACACTGCCGTGGTCTTCTGGGCGGAGGACGCTGAGCCCCTGTGCCGGGACCTGTTTGCCAGCGTCCTGTTCGGCGGCCCGTCGGAAACGGTTTCCGATGAGGATCTGCGCTATGCCGTGCGGGCCCTGGCCCATGGCGACCCGGTGGACGTGAACGGCATTCCCCTGCATCCCGAAAACCGCTTCTATGTGCTGGGGCTGGCCCCCAACGCCGCAAGGCTCAGCGTGCGCTTTTTCCTTCAGGACACCTTCGGCCGGATGCTGGCCAACGTGCAGGCCCATTACGACCGGCTGGAAATCGTGCGGCCCGCCTACATTGCAAACGGCGCGCTGCCCCTGTGGAAGCTGCTGAACGAAACGGTCAACCAGAAAAGCCGGGATAAAAAGGCGTCGCCGCCCATGGCCGGGGCGGTTTTGCGCGCCGTTTTGTCCGACGGGAATTATCCCGTTTCCCTGCTGGAGCAGACCATGCTGCGCATCCGTGCCGAACGGGATATCACCTACGGCCGGGCGGCAATCCTGAAAGCGTTTTTCCTGAAAAACAGAGAATACCAGGTTCCGAAGGAGGTTTTGACTGTGGAACTGAATGAAGAAAGCAGCTATGTTCCCTATGTGCTGGGCCGGCTGTTCGCCGTGCTGGAACGGATTCAGCAGGCCGCCAACCCCGGTATCAACGCCACCATCAAGGATAAGTATTTCAACAGTGCCTGCGCCACCCCCGCCGCCATCTTTCCCCTGCTCGTAAAGCTTTCGCAGAGCCACCTGAGAAAGCTGGAAGGCGGACTGCGCGTCTATTTTGAAAAGCTCGTGGGCGATCTGGAATGCCGCCTCCGGGAGACACTGCCCGCCAGGCTTTCCCTGGCCGATCAGGGGGCTTTCCAGCAGGGCTATTACCATCAGAACCAAAGCTTCTACACCAAAAAAGATGAAGGAGGAAACAAAAATGTCTGATCCCATCAAAAACCGCTATGAATTCGTCATCCTGTTCGACGTGGAAAACGGAAACCCCAACGGCGATCCCGACGCGGGCAACATGCCCCGGCTGGATCCGGAAACAGGCTGCGGCCTGGTCACCGACGTGTGCCTGAAGCGAAAAATCCGCAACTATGTGGAAACCGTCAAAGAGGACGAAGCGGGCTATCGCATCTATATCAAAGAAGGCACCCCCCTGAACACCAGCGATAACGAAGGTTACCTCTGTGCCGGAATCGACGGGGCCGCCGCCATGAAGCCCGACGACCTGAAAAAGGCCGTCAAAAAGCGCGAAGAAGCGGGCGTGGACGTGGATCACCAGGTGCGGGATTTCATGTGCCGGAATTTCTTCGATATCCGTACCTTCGGCGCGGTGATGACCACCATGGTCAAGGGCAACCTCAACTGCGGCCAGGTGCGCGGGCCGGTGCAGCTGGGTTTTGCCCGCAGCGTCGATCCCATCGTGCCCCAGGAAGTAACCATTACGCGCATCGCCATCACCACCGAAGCCGACGCGGAGAAAAAAGGCACCGAAATGGGCCGCAAATACGTCGTGCCTTATGCCCTCTACCGCTGCGAAGGGTATGTGTCGGCCAACCTGGCCCGGAAAGTCACCGGGTTCAGCGAAGACGATCTGGAGCTCCTCTGGCAGGCTATTCTGAACATGTTTGAAAACGACCGTTCCGCCGCCCGGGGGAAAATGGCCGTCCGGGAGCTGATTGTTTTCCGGCATGATTGCGAGCTGGGCTGCGCCCCGGCCTGGAAGCTGTTTGACGCCGTGAAGGTGGAAAGGAAGCCGGATGTGCTTGCTCCCCGCGCCTACAGCGATTACGCCGTTTCCGTGGATGAAAGCGCCCTGCCCGCCGGCGTCGCCTGCATCCGCAAGGGGTGAGCGTTCTGCAGGAAGAAGATTATCTTCCCCTGTCCGGGATTCAGCATTTTGCCTTCTGCCGCCGCCAATGGGCGCTCATTCACCTGGAGCGGCAGTGGGCGGAAAACCTGCGCACCACGGAGGGCGATCTGCTCCACCGCCGTGCGCACGATGAAACGCAGACCGAAAGCCGCGGCGATTTGCTGATCGTCCGCGGCCTTCGGGTGGTGTCCCATCGGCTGCGGGTGCAGGGCGTATGCGATGTGGTGGAATTCCGTCAGGATTCTGCCGGCGTGCCCCTGGCGGGATACGAGGGGAAATGGCTGCCCTATCCGGTGGAATACAAGCGAGGCAGCCCCAAGCCCGACGACGTCGACGCTCTTCAGCTCTGCGCCCAGGCCATGTGCCTGGAAGAAATGCTCCTGTGCCCCATTCCGGAGGGCAGCCTCTTTTACGGCGAACCCCGCCGCAGAACCCGGGTTCCGCTGGACGATGAATTGCGGCAGCGGGTGGAAGCCCTGATTTCCGAAATGCGGTCTCTCTATGCCCGGGGCCGCACGCCGCGGGCGACGCCGAAAAAAGGCTGCGCCGCCTGTTCCCTGAAAGATCTGTGTCTGCCGAGGCTGGCAAAGACCCTTTCTCCAAGCGCCTATCTGAACGCCCATCTGCCTGAAAAGGAGGATGCGCCGTGAGAAAATTTCTCAACACGCTCTTCGTGCTCAGTGAGGACAGCTATCTTGCCCTGGACGGCGAGACGGTGCTTGTGCTCTCCGGCGAGGAAAAGCGAGGGCAGTTTCCGCTGCATACGCTGGAAAACATCCTGTGTTTTTCCTACAGAGGAGCCAGCCCCGCCCTCATGGGCAAGTGCGCCGAAAACGGAATCAACCTGTGCTTTCTCTCCCCGCGCGGGCGTTTTCTGGCCCGGGTGTGCGGCGAAAATCCGGGCAACGTGCTTCTTCGGCGCACCCAGTACCGGGTGGCTGACGACCCGCGGCAAAGCTGCCGGGCGGCGCGGAATTTCATCTTCGGCAAGGTCTACAACTGCCGCTGGAGCATCGAACGCACCCTTCGGGATCATGAAATGCGGGTAAACGCCGAAACATTGGGCCGCGCCTCGGCCGGTCTGGCGGAAACCCTTCCTCTCCTCCTGGAGGAATGCGATCTTGCTTCCCTCCAGGGGCTGGAAGGCCAGGCCGCCGCCGCATATTTCGATGCGTTCGACGATCTGATTCTGAACCAACGGGAAACTTTCGCCTTCCATGGCCGCTCCCGCCGCCCGCCCATGGATCCCATCAACGCGCTTCTGTCCTTTGCCTATACCCTGCTGGCCAATTCCTGCGCCGGCGCGCTGGAAAGCGTGGGGCTGGACGCCTATGTGGGCTTTCTGCACCGGGATCGGCCGGGCCGGGCTTCCCTGGCCCTGGACCTCATGGAGGAACTGCGTCCCCTGTTTGCCGACCGTCTGATTCTTACCCTCATCAACAACCGCGTCATCCGGGAAGAGCATTTCGAGCGACAGCCCGGCGGCGCGGTATGGCTCTCCGATACGGGACGCAAGGTCTTCCTGTCCGCCTGGCAGAAAAGGCTGGCGGAGGAAATCACCCATCCCTACCTGAAGGAAAAGCTTGCCTGGGGGCTGGTGCCCTATGTGCAGGCCCTGCTCCTGGCCCGCTGTCTCCGGGGTGATCTGGAGGGCTATCCGCCGTTTTTGTGGAAGTGAGGCGATTCTGTGCTGGTGCTCATTACCTATGATGTGAATACCGAAGACGCCGCCGGGAAAAAGCGGCTGCGTCAGGTGGCAAAGCAGTGCGTGAATTACGGCCAGCGGGTGCAGAATTCCGTGTTTGAATGTCTGGTAGATCAGGCGCAGTATAAGCTGCTTCAAACCAGTCTTTTGTCCCTGATCGACCCGCAGAAGGACAGCCTGCGGTTTTACCAGCTTGGGAACAAGTATCAAAGCAAAATCGAACACTTCGGCGCAAAAACGTCCTATGAGCCCGAAGGCGTCCTGCTGGTATAGCCGGGCGAAGGGGAAGCTGTCAGGAAACAGCGGGAGGTTCGCACCGAAAATGGGCGGCAAAAACGCCCCCTGCGCGCCTCCTAAAGAAAGAAACGGTCAGCATTCCTGCTCCGTTTTGTGCAGACGGTGCATATTCCTCTCCGGAATCTGTTCACGTTTGCTGTCGCACCCCCCGCGGGGTGCGTGGGTTGAAAT
>CANQKI010000031.1 GCA_947624355.1 uncultured Clostridia bacterium
AAGATACCGATAGATATCTTTCTTGTTGCTTTTTACTTCCACAACTGTAACCGCATTGCCTGAAATGTCAATACGACGGATAAACAGATGCCGAAACGACGGTCATAATATCGCCAAATCGAAGGTTTTTCCTGAATTCGACGTGCTGATGCGCTATGATATAGCCATCCTATAACAGGGAGGGGGCGCTGAATGGCAAATTATAAGCCGAGAGTGATTGAAAAAACCATTGCGAACCGCCTGAGAAACAAAGGAGCAATCCTTCTGGAAGGGGCAAAATGGTGCGGCAAAACCACCACCTGTGAACAACACGCCGCCAGTATTTTGTATATGAGCACCCCTGAATGGACTGTGAAGAAAAATTAGTCATGTACGATTCGGCAAATCATGCTTGGCTAGATTTCATTGCTGTGAAATATTGAGACAGCAGCATAGCCATAGGAGAACCATATTATTTGTTGCGCCTGTTTAATCCTTGCTATTCCGATAATGTTTGCAGAAATGCAGAAGGGCGTTATTCTGCTGAATAGCGCAATTGATTTGGGCAGGAGAGTTGGAGGAGGGGCTACATTTTAAATTCATTGACGCCTGCAACTCGAAATCCGTTCCAGCGCCATCCCAATCAACCGGTCTGTTTGATCGGCCATGAACAGCGGGATATTCAGCACATCTCCGTCCAGTTTCAGATTGTCCAGCGAGAAGCGGATACGGAGCCTGACCTCCTCCGGAAACAGTTCCTTGAACTTCCGCAGGCTCGTGCCGGCGGTGTTGGCCGCGGATTTTACTTCGATTGGGAAGATGCCGTTTTCCCGCTGGATGAGGAAGTCCACCTCATAGGGCGGGTTGCTCTGGCTCCAGTACCGGGGCAGCACTTCAAACTGAGCGACCAGCGATTGCAGCACATAGTTTTCCGTCAGAGCCCCCTTGAACTCCGTAAAGAGCCGGGCGCCCTCCCCAAAGGCGGTGGGAGAAAGCTGCGCCAGACGCCGGAGCAGGCCCACGTCTGCCAGGTAGATTTTGAATGCGGACAGGTCGTCATAGGCGGACACCGGCAGACGGGGCGCGGCGCTGCGGTAAACCTTGTGCACCAGCCGGGCATCCACCAGCCATTGCAGGGCATCCTGGTACTCCCGGGCGCGGGCCCCCTCTTTTACGGCCTTATAGATGAACTTCTTATTTTCCCTGGCCAGCTGAGAGGGGATGGACTTCCAGATCATGGAGATTTTCGGGAATTCTTTCACGTCCGGGTGTTTGGCGAAATCCCGCTCATAGGCCCCGATGATGTTGGAGAGGGCCTCCTGCATGGCCTCTACGTCCCGCTCCTGCGTCCACATCAGCACCGGCTCCGGCATCCCGCCGGCAACATAGTACATCTTAAGCTTCTCTGTAAGAGGATTGAAAAAGGCGTCCGGGAGGGGCGCGATGGCGTCCACGCTTTCCATGCAGGCCGCAAGGTTCGCATTTCCGTTGGCCAGCAGGAACTCCGTGAAGGTCATGGGGTTCATCTGCATGAAGTTGACCTTGCCTACCGGGAAAGAAGAAGGCTTGGCCAAAGCGATGCCCAGCAGGGAGCCGGCGCAGGCGATGTGGTACTGCGGCGCGTTTTCACAAAAATACTTCATGGAGTTGATGACCTTGGGACAGTCCTGCACCTCGTCGAATATGATGAACGTTTTCTCCGGCAAAATCTTCTGCCCGCTGGCCAGCATCAGGTTCTGCAGAATGCGGTCCACGTCCTTGGTGGTCTCAAAGAACTGCCGGTATTCCTCGTGCTCGTCGAAGTTGAAATAGGCGGTGTTTTCGTAGTACCGCCGGCCAAATTCCCGGAGCGCCCAGGTCTTGCCCACCTGCCGCACCCCCTTGAGGATCAGGGGTTTGCGATGGCTGGCGTTTTTCCACTTCAGCAGGTCATTCAGAATCAATCGTTCCATAGGCACCTCATCACACTTTTCCATGGGTTTTCGTGTGAATTATTCACACTTTTATTATATTATATGCTGATATGATGAAAAAAGCAAGTGAAATCATGAATGAATTTCATTGACAAAGCAGGTTAAGGGCAGGCAAGTCCCTGTCAGGCTGGATTGACTATCGAAGCAGAACGAAATACATATTTATACATTGAAAAACGCAATAATTTTGATTTATACAAAAAATGTACATAAATTATGCATGAAATTTCATACAAAAACACCCTGACTTCTTCATCGTGACCAAAGTACCATTATTTTTGCCATGAACCCGGTAAAATCACTTGGGATGGGTTGGGACAATTTGTACAATGTGGCAACGGAAAACAACCATATTGTACAGAAAAGTACCTGGTGGGACACTTCTTGCCCCGCTTGAGCCTCCCCTATGCTCCACCATCGAGAATCCCCTGATTTTTCAGGGGTTTTCGTTTGTTTTTGGGGCCTTCGTATCAAGGCTTTTATCGGGATTGAAGGGCGCTTATTTTATTCAACCGGTAAAAATTTTGCCCCTGGAGGCACAAGGGAAAGAAAGCATCATCAGGCGGTATTCTTTCGTCAATCCATAAAGGACAGCGCCGTTTTGGGAAGGAAGAGAGCAACAATAAAGATACGCGGGCAGACACAATCATGAGAAAGCAAATGTCACCCGGCAGGGGAAAACAAATGTATTTGACAGCATCCCCGGAAGAGCGTAAAGTAAAAAAGCCCCTTCAAAAAGAGATGCCGGATGAAGAAAATACCATGTTCGGCAGGGCGGCCGTGCCCGGAAAAGAGGAAAAGCGCAGTTCGTCCGATCGATCGGGGAACGGAAAATCGCCGGAATCAGACGAAGGATAACGAATGAATAAGCCGGAAAGGCGGAAAAACGAAATGACGAAAAAGCTGGCAATCCTGTTCTGCGCGCTTGTACTTCTGTTCTGCGCCGTTCCCCTGGGAGGATTGGGGGCCGGCTCCTTCCTGGCGCTGAAAAACGGGGAAACGCTGACGGTAACGGGAAGTGAAACCAGTAAGGATGGGATGGAATGGTACGTCGTAAAGCTGTCGGACGGGTCGCGGGCCTATCTTCGCCAGGATGAGATCGTTTCCGATCTGAACGCGGCGCAGGCCGAAGCGACGAAAACCCAGGGCGATACCGTGTGGATCACCAAGAGCGGAAAGAAATATCATAAAAACAGCACCTGCTCGGGCATGAAATCCCCGCAGCAGGTGACAAAGGAAGAAGCGGAGCGGCTGGGTTATACGCCCTGCAAAAAATGTTATTAAGAAATCTTTATCTTTTTTTGACCGTGATGCAAGGCGAAGCGAGCATTCTCCGTCAGGGAGATCATGGTCAAGCGCTTCTTAAATCTCCGCCCAATGCCCACGCTTTCACGAAATGAAGCAGCGCAGAGCAAAATGAAAATAATAAAAACGTTGCAAGGACGTTTTCATGTTCTTGCAGCACCAGGAGGGTCAAAAACCCGTTTTTCGTCTTCCTGTTTTCTGATCATTGAAAATGTTCCTGCACGATCCGATTCAGCTGCGCGGCAATTTCAGAAAAATTCCGGTTCAGATCCAACGTCCGAACACTGATTTTGTTGCCGCTCATTTGATAGACGTTATCCGGCTGGATTGCCTCATCTGTCCGGGCATAGAGCAGCAGGCCGGAGACCGTGTGCGGCGCTTTGCCAAATTCGGCGTCCTTGTTTTTAACGTAGGTAAAAATCTGATACAGGTTATTGGAATGCAGCGTATGGACGCTGTACTGTTCCTGGGTGGTGCGGGCATAATACTTGGCGTCAATAATCAGCACGCTGCTGCCCTGCGAGAGGGTAATATCGCTCTGCATGACGGGCAGCAGCGTCCCGACGCCGTCGTCCAGGGCCCATGGAATCCGGGATGCCGTTGCCTTCACTTGCGGGCATTCCTTCACATAATATTCAAGGATGAATTTTTCGTAGAGCCTGCTCATCCGCTGCTCATCCACAAAGGTGGCCAGCCGGTATTCCCCGTCGTCCGTGGTCAGGAGCATGCCTTCAAGAATCAGCTGGCAAAGGCTGATGAGCATCCGATAGGCGCCGCTGTTCCGCTCAAAGCGAATGGAAGACCAGGGAATGGAAACGGGGTCCACCTGATCCACCTGGGAAAAGAACATCATTTCCTTTTTCAGATCCGTCTTATACACCGCATCCACCCTGGCATGGCGAAGCAGCAGCATCACGGTCGTTTTCAGGATCCGGTTCAGCAGATTGTTCTCGGAAAGCTCGTCATATGCGCAGGTCAGCGCCTGCTTTCTGGCCAGGCGGTTTTGAATCGTTCCGGGCATATCGATTTTTCCGCGCAAGACCGCCGTGTCTTCTGTGCGGCTCAGGTATTCGCGGTAAAGCCCCTGCTTTAACTGCCGGCCGATTCCCTTGGCCAGAATTGCGGCAAAGAGATTATGCAGGTTGTCGAATTCCTCCGTGGCGATGTTTTCATAACCGCCCTGATTCAGGATGGTGAACGCATAGGAGAGCATATAGTATATGTTTTTGATGAAGATGCTTTTATCCTTCATTCCTGAAACACACCCTGCAGAATGTTTTCCCAGCGCTGCAGCTTGGCCGTATCGTCGAACCAGTATTCAGCCAGCATGGGGAGAATATCGTAATCGACAATGGCATGCAGCCATTCCTCCGTGCATTCTTTCCTGCCGCAGAAATAACTGTGGCCAATGCAGAAGCCCTTACCCAGGGATTTATCCAGCGCGATTTCCTGGTTCAGCTCCTTCACCCGGGCAATGAGCTCATTCAGCGTTTCGTTGCGCAGGCTGTTCTGGTACCGAATAAAACCGTCGGAGTCAAAGCCCGGCCCCATTTCAAAGAAACTGAAGCGGCGGCGCAGCGCATAGTCGATCATGGCCAGGCTCCGGTCAGCCGTATTCATCATGCCGATGATATAAAGGTTTTTCGGCACGGAAAAGGGGAGGCCGTTGTATGCAAGGGCGGCTTTCGTTTCCCTGTAATCGCTTTCAATCAACATGAGCAGTTCGCCGAAAATCTTGCTCATATTGCCGCGGTTAATTTCGTCGATGATGAAGAAGTGCTCCTTGTCCGGCCGGTTTGCCGCTTTCTGGCAGAAGCGATAGAAAATGCCGTATTTCAGTTCAAATCCGTTTTCGACCGGCTTATAGCCCATCACAAAATCCTCGTAGGAATAGTTCTGATGGAACTGCACAAATTCAATCCGGCTTTCGTCCTTTTCGCCCATCATGGCATATGCGAGCCGCCTGGCCGCAAAGGTTTTCCCGACGCCCGGCGCGCCCTGCAGGATCACGTTCTTCTTATGCCGAAGCACAGCCGTCAGGCTTTCGTATCGCGCTTCGGTCATGTAGACTTCTTGCAGAAAATCGTCCTTCGTGTAGGCGTCGGCAGCCGCTTCCGGCTTCAGCGGATTCGCATCCCGGATAAGGTCCAGGATGAAATCGAACTCGCCTTTGGTCAATTTGAAAAGGCTGCCCTGAGCATTATTCCGGAAAAATTCCATCTGTTCCAGCTCGGGGTATTCTTTCAACGCGGTATAATCGATGGGAGAAGCCAGCCCCTCGACCTTTTCAAAACAGATTTTCTCGCCGTCCTGCTCCGCGCTGATTTTGCCGATTGCCACGATCTGTTTCACGGGAGAAGACTCATAGCCGATCACCGGATCGCCGGCCTTTGCGTCCAGGAAATTCTGGAAGATTCTGCGCTTGTTCCCGCTGTCGTTGCGCAGCGTATACGCCTGAACCGCGCCGACGGCGGTATCCGAAAAGCGCCAGATTTTCGGATTCGCGTTGAGCCACCAGAAGCTCTGCGCTTTTTCCTCGGGGGCGGCGGCATAAAGGGAAACGCCGCTGAGATCAACCTGCTCCAGGGCAGCGGCAAGTTCATCGCGCAGTTTCCACACATAGCTTCCTTCTTCGTCTTTTCCGGCGCTTCTGCCCAGGTAAAGAATCGCCCACCAGCGAAGGCCCTCTTCCTCCCGTTCCATAACGGGGCAGCCGGTTTTTTGGGCGATGCGGCGCGCAAGCGCTGCGGAACCGCTGATGTAGAAATTCTTATTTTCCCCATATTTCGCCGCAAGCTGCGTGCACATGGCCTGGCCGCCGTAATCCTGCATCCGCTTCATGATTTCCAGGCTGCCGGGCGTAAACACCGTTTCATCGCCCAGCAGGGCAACCCAATCATCCACGGAAAAACCGGGGTCATAAGTTTTCGGAAACCACCCCGCTTCGGTCACCGCAGGTTTTTTCTGGGAATAGTAATTGTGGATGTAAAAGCCCACGTCGCGGGTCAATGTTTTCAGTTCCGGATCGGGATAGCAGTCGTCCGTCAACTGACTCCTGAACAGCTGAACCAGTTCCGTATCCCGCTTCAGTTCTTCACAAATTTCATCATAAAGCCGATAGCAATTCCTGATATTGTTCGCATAATCGCCTTTTTTGAAGTGTTCGCTGCTTTTCAGCTTTTCCGCGATGTCCCGGATTTCCCGGAATTTGTAAATGTAATACTTGTCCGGGTATCGCAGCCACAGATAGGTGGTGATGGCGTTTTCATGCTGATAGTGCTGGGCGTCGCCGTTGCCGTAATTTTTCAAAAGGACCGCGGCCTGTGCCTTGAAGGCTTTGACCCGTTCATACACATCCCCGCTTTCGTCAAACAGCGCAATGAACATGGCCCGCACTTCTTCCGGCGCTGCCTTGGCAAATTCCTGAATCATTGCCGACGGGAAGTTGTTCGTGGAAGCAAGCAGAAGGTAGGATTTGGCAAAAGACCGCGAAAGCATATCGGCAAAATCCGCCGCGTTCACATCCCAATTGTCCTGAAAGCACCGGACCGCTATCCATTTATATTTTTCGTTGCCCCACTCCATGGGCACGAAATCCTGTTTGTACTTTGCCAGCACGTCTTTCAATATGGATTGATCGAACATGAAATCTGGTCCTCCTTCGGAAGGGATGAAGTATCATTTTCCGTTTCATTATACCGGATGAAGAACGGATTGACAAGATCATGGGTGTTATCCTGCGTGGTTTTCTGTACGGCCGGCGGAAGCGTCTGTGAACTTCCAAACCCGTGCAAAGATTGATCGGATCGCGGTATGCCCGGCGGCGATTACCGGGAAATAACGGCGCGCATCCGGAAGCGTTGAAGTACCAGGATAAAAAATATCCCGTCGTCCATTGGCGGTCTCAGGGCGTCGAAAACCTGTTTTTCGACGCCCTGGATTTCTTCACATTTGGCTGGTATAATAGGTTTAGGCGACCGGCCCGCGAATGCGTGCACGGCGACAAACGTAATAAATGTCGAGCGGGCGACTATTCGACAAATCGGGATTTGAGGAGGTCAATACTATGACAGAAAAAGAAAAGATGCTGGCGGGGCTGCTGTATGACCCGTCCGATCCGGAGTTGAGTGCGTTGCTGGTGAAAGCGCGAAAGCTTGCGAGGCGGTATAATCAGATCAATGAGGACAAATCGGAGCAACGGGAAGCGGTTCTCCGCGAACTTTTGCCAAACACCCCATTTTTGCCGAGTTTACAGGCACCTGTCTATTTTGACTATGGATGCAATACCTATTTTGGCAGGTTCAGCGGTGCGAATTTCAATTTTACCTGTCTCGATGTATGCCCCGTTTATATTGGAAATAACGTGTTCATCGGTCCGAATGTGACAATGGCCACACCCATGCATCCTCTTTTGCCGGAAGAACGAAATGTGAGGCAAAGAGCGGACGGCAGTTATTACAATCTGGAGTATGCGAAACCGATTACAATCGGGGACGACTGCTGGCTGGCGTCAAATGTTGTGGTCTGCGGAGGGGTGACCATCGGAGCGGGCAGTGTGATCGGAGCGGGCAGTGTGGTCACGCGGGATATTCCTCCATACAGCTTGGCGGCAGGGAATCCCTGCCGTGTCATCCGAACGCTGACGGATGCGGATCGAATGGAGCAATAAATTCCCGTTTGTAGGGATGAAATCTTCATCTGAAACTTAATACCCGCCGCCTGACGACGACATTGCATGTACCTTCCCCGAGCTCAGCTAAAATAAGCCGGCCAAGCGGCTGTTAAACCGCCTGGCCGGCTGATCATCGTGCGTTGAAAACAGGCTTTTACTGGTTGATGCCCGGTTCCACGGTAAAGGCAAGCTGATAGTACCCCGGCGCCGTCGTGACGGTGCCCGAGCCGGAATAATTGTTGGTGTAAACCGGGACGGCGTAGGTGGCTTCCGCAAGGTAGAAGGTGTGCGTGCCCTTGGACACCGTCAGGTGCAGGGCGTTGTCCTCGCAGACCACCTTGCGGGTTTCTTCGTTATCGATCACAACGGTAAATTCATACCCGGAGAAATCGTGATCGTCGCCGTCGGCGGAGAGGATGGGAATCACCACGTCGTAGGTTTCGGGGGATTGGTCGTTGGCAATCTGAATCCGTCCGGCGGGCTTGTCGACGGTCAGCGTCTTTTCGCCGTTTTCGGTGAGCAGCAGCACGTAATCCTGCACCAGCGCGTCCTCGCCGCCCAGTTCGCCCAGCTTTTCGCCGTCCTTCAGGCCGCTGAAGGTGGTTACGTAATTGTTGGTGATCACCATGATCTTGGTCGTTTCGTCGTCCCGGGCCAGCGCCGTGCCGTCGTCCAGCGTCACGGAAACCACCTTGCTGCCCGCTTCCCCGGCGGGGTCATAGGCATAGGTCAGGCCGGACACCTGCAAGAAGCTGCCGGACACCTTTTCCCGCAGCAGCAGGCCCGTTTCGTCCTGGCCGGTCATGGTCAGGCCCACTTCCAGCGCGGTGTAAAGCTGGGCGGGGGTCACCTGGAGAACGTCCACCATGTTGCCGTGGTTGAAGGCGTTGAGCACATCGCCCCGGGAAACGATGCCGTACGGGAAGGTGGCGCTGATGCCGCCGCCGTTTTCCAAACCGACCACCGGCATCGTGAGGCCGTTATTCGCCGCGAACAGCTCCCCGTAATGCCGGAAAGCGTCCGTCACGAAATCGCCCATGGTGGTTTCCACGATGCGGGGCTCTGCGTAATCATAGTAAATATAGCCGCCCCATATCGGCGCGCCGGTATAGGCCAGCTCCTCCGCCAGGATCGGCTCCATCTCGGCGATGCACTGGTCATAGGCCGCCTGCGCTTTTTCCTGTGCTGCCAGGCCCGCCTCGGTGAGAGGGAATGCCGCCGCGGCCTCGTAATCCCACACGTCCCCTTCCGCGGTAAAGCTGCCGTCCGCGGCAAACTGAATGGTCACCACGCCCAGCGCGGTATCCAGCGTGCCGGTCTGCACCACGGGGATGCCTTCCACCGCCGTGTTTTCCAACGTATGGCTGTGGCCGTCCACCACCGCCGCGATCTTCGCCCGCTCTTCGGGGGCGAGCCCTTCCACCAGCACCTGGGAGGTGACGCCCGTGGCCAACGGATTATCGCCCAGATGGGCAATCACCACGATGGCGTCCACGTCTTCGTTCAGCGCGGCGATGGCGACCCTGGCGCTGTCCAGTTCGTTTTCAAAGGCAATGCCCGCCAGCTGCGCCGGGTTGGTGGAAGTGGCGGTGGAAGCGGTGGTCAGGCCGATGAGGCCGATTTTGTATCCCGCCGCCTCAACGACGGCCGAAGGCGTAAGCAGCGGCTGGCCGTTCAGGGTCACGTTCGCCGAAAGAACCGGGAACTGGGCCTTTTCGGCGTTGCGCAGCAATGCCTCCGCGCCGTAGTCAAATTCATGGTTTCCGGCCGCCATGGCCTGATAACCCGCCGCGTTCATCACGTCGATGACGTGCGCGCCCGTATCGACTGTGGCGAAGCTGGCCCCCTGGGTCGCGTCGCCCGCGTCCAGCAGAATGGCGTTTTCGGTGGAGGCGGCAATGCCCGCGATCAGGGGCAGGCCGATGACCCCGTCGTCCGGGCTGGAGCCCACGACGCCGTGGAGATCGTTGGTGGTATACAGTGTTACGGTTGCCGGCTCCCGGGCGTTCTCCTCCGCCATTGTGGCGGCGCCGAAGAGAAAAATCAGGCACATCATAAGCGCCAGGGTTTTCAGTGACCTTTTCATTCAGGATTCTCCTTTCCCGCGTTTCTTTGTCAGTTCCATACCGGCCGGAGCATCCTGATGTCCCGGCCAGGCCTTAGTATAATCACGCGTTTTCCGGTTGTCAATAACGGATGCATAAACGCACATTTTTGAACGTGAAAATGCCTGGCGGGGCACTTCCTGCCCGGTTCGGGTCCCCTGTACGGTTGCGTATTTGCCGGAGGCGTGGTCTAATGGTGGGTGGACTGAGGCAGCGTTTGCCGATGGACAGTTCCGCCTTCCAGGGCGCTTTTTTCATGCTTTATCTGGGAAACGGACCGGAGAATCCACAATGCCCGCCGGGGCAGGGCGTGTTTCTTCGAGAATATCGCACAAAATTCATATTTTGTTTCTTGACAAAACTGGCAACATGGTTTATGATACGGATTGTAAACGATTGCAAAATGTGTTCCGCTGCCGGAAGAGGGTGAAAAAGGTGGTTACGCTGAAGGACATATCCAATGCCTGCGGCCTGTCCGTGGCCACCGTTTCCCGCGCCCTCAACGGCCTGTCCGAAGTCCGCCAGGAAACGGCGGAACGCATCCGGACGCTTGCGCAAGATATGGGGTATCATCCCAACGCCGCGGCCCGCGCCCTGAAAACCAACCGTTCCTACGATATCGGCATTCTGTATGAAAACAGAATGCACCACGAGTTTTTTTCCGTCATGATCGATACCCTGCGCACGGCGGCCCAGCAATCGGGATACGATCTTACCTTTCTCAGCAGGCCCGCCGATGCTGACGGCTCGGGGTCCGATTATCTTCAGCACGCCAGATGCCGCGGCCTGGACGGGGTCGTCATTGTGCAGGCCGATTTTGAATCCCCGGAAGTGGTTTCGCTGGTGCGAAGCGATCTTCCCTGCGTGGCCATCGATTACGATTTTCCGGGGTGCGACTGCGTGCTGGCCGAAAACAGGGGCAGCATGGCGGCCCTCGTACAGCGGGCCTTCGACCTGGGGCACAGGCGGATTGCCTTTGTGCACGGCGAACAGGGCTTCGTGACCCGGAACCGGCTGGAGGGCTTCCGCCAGGGCTGCCGGGCGGCGGGGCTGGCGGAGGAGGACTGCCTGTTGTACCCCGCCCGTTTCCACGATCCCGAGGCCAGCGCAGAGGCCACCCGGGCGCTCCTTTCCCTGCCCCAGCCGCCCACATGCATTCTGTACCCGGACGACGTATCCTGCCTGGGCGCCCTGGCCGAAATCAAGGCTATGCGCCGCCGGGTGCCCGAGGATGTGTGCATTGCGGGTTATGACGGCATTTTGCTGGCCGAGGTGCTGGAGCCCAGGCTGACCACTTATCTTCAGGACGCGGACGGCATCGGCCGGGCGGCCATGGCCCTGCTGACGGACGCCATCGCGGGCGGCGACGCCCATAAGCCCCGGCATGTAACCGTTCCCGGCAGGCTGATTCCCGGGGGTACCCTGACGGAACGCTGAGGTCCGCGCCCTGTTTCCGGCATATATTTCGCGAAACTGCTGCCGGCAGCCCGGAAAAGCGCTGTCCCCGCTCCCTTTCTTCCGTTTCCCTTTGCCAAGGCCCTTTTCCCGGTCCCGGGCCGCGGCAAACCGCAATATAAAAAACCATGAGGAGGTATTCACATGACAAGGAAATTCTCTCTCCTGCTTGCGCTCCTGACGGCGCTGACGCTGACCGTGAGCTGCTTTGGCACGGCGGCCATCGCCGAAGCGGCGGAAGCGCCCGAGGTGCTGGACACCGCGTACATCATGTATGCGGACAGCTCCTGGACCAATCAGTACTGGCTGGACGGCAATGAGTATGCCGGCGTCACCGCCACCAATGCCGACATCACCGGCCCCGGCGATTACACCGTGGGCCTGACCTTCGAAAACGAAGCGCAGGGCCTGGCCTTTACGGCGCTGGGCATCAAGACCGGCGAAAAGACCCTGCCCAATCACTTCATCCGCATCAATGAGATCCGCGTCAACGGCGAACCCATTGAAGTGGCCAAGGGCTACACCTCTTCGGACGACGGCGTGGAAACCCGCATGAACATCTACACCGAGTGGGTGAGCGAGCTGCCCGCGGACGCCCGTTCCTATGACGGATACGTGGACGACGCCGACTGTATAATCGTGGACAAGGAAGACTTTGCCTCCGTCAAGAGCGTGGAAATCGATTTCTCCCTGCTCAAGTACGGCGAGGACACCGCCTACATCATGTACGCGGACGGCACCTGGGAACGCCAGTACTGGCTGGACGGCAACGCCTATGACGGCGTCGCGGCCACCAATGCCGAAATCACCGGCCCCGGCGACTACACCGTCGGCCTGGACTTCACGGGCACCGGCTACGGCAAGGCGGCCGACCTGGCCTTCATGGCCCTGGGCATCAAGCACGGTGAAAACACCTATCCCGGCATGATGATCGAGATCAGGGATATCCGGGTCAACGGCGAATCCATTGCCTTCACCAAGGGCTATACCTCTTCGGACGACGGCATCGAAACCCGCATGAACATTTACAACGAGTGGGTGCCCGAAGTGCCCGTCCAGGACGCTTCCGTCCGCTCCTTTGACGGCGTGGTGGAGGACGCTTCCGCGCAGATCGTGGATAAGACCCTCTTTGCCGAGGTCACCACGGTGGAGATCGATTTCACCCTTCACGCCGTAACGGATACGGCCTACATCATGTTCGCCGACAGCGCCTGGGCCAACCAGTACTGGCTGGACGGCAACGAGTATGCCGGCGTTACCGCCAAGAACGCCACCGTCGAAGGCCCCGGCACCTACACCGTGGGTCTGGAATTTGAAAACGAGGCTGCCGGCGTCGCGTTCGCGGGCCTGGGCATCAAGACCGGTGAAAAGACCTTCCCCGGCTACTTCATCGACATCAAGGAAATCAAGGTCAACGGCGAGGCCATCGAAGTGGCCAAGGGCTACACCTCTTCCGACGACAGTGTGGAAACCCGCATGAACGTGTACAACGAGTGGGTGCCCGCCGTGCCCACCGATGACGCCTCCGTCCGCTCCTTTGACGGCTCCGTGGACGACGCCGCGCCCATCATCGTGGACAAGGACGCCTTTGCCGCCGTCAAGTCCATCGAAATCACCTTCGATTACATCTACGGCGAACCTCCGGCCGCTTCCACCGAACCGCCCTATACCGAGGAAGAGGCTGCCGCCGTCAAGGCCGCCGATTACAACGCTTACATCGGCCTGCAGTCCGAAAACTACATCTTCCGCAATGCCTGGAACGACACCAGCTACGGCAAGGATGTGGAAGACGGCGCTTACTTCAACCAGCTGACCGGCTGGGACGAAAACAATGAGGCCGTTTCCTATGGCGGCACCTTTGCCGACGCCGCCATCACCAAGGACGGCACCTATTCCGTGTCCGTGACCACGGGCGAAAAGGGCTTTGGCTCGGACACCGTGTTCCACCTGCTCTTCGTCTCTACCGACATTCCCTCCAAGGCGGTCAAGGAAGGCGTGATCACCATTTCCGATGTGACCGTCAAGTTCGGCGAAGGCCGCACCCAGGAATACGGCGAAATCAATACGGACGGCGAGATGCTGCAGATCGACATCCTGAACGATTATCAGCAGTCCTCCGAGCCGGTGTCCTACACCATGCCCGGGGCGGATACCACCATCACCATCAGCTTCACCGTTGCCGGCCTGACCGAATAAGCAAAATGCCGCGCGGCGCTCTCCCGCCTTTCCGGGGGAGCGCCGCGAAGGCGGTTTTTGCGTTTATCCTGGCATATCCCGGGCGGCAGCGCCCCGGTATGCCCTGTTGGAGGGGATTCCATGGAAACCAATGCTGTTCCGCGGAATGGCAGGAGTGCGGCGGCGCAGCCGCTTTCGGGCAGCCAGATCCGGCTGTGGATCGCCCGAATCGTCATTACCGTGACCGGGTTGCTGGTCTTTTTCCCGTCCGTCAATCCCGGCCGCATTACCTATATGATCAACAATAACGCGTCGCTGTTCACCGTGGCGACGTCGTATGCCACCATCACCAACACGCTGGCCTATCCCCTGCGCCGGGGTATGGTGGAGGCCTGGAATTTCTATGTGCTCATGGGCGGCTCGGCCGTGGTGATTCTGGGCATTTTGCTCAGCTGCGCGGGCGCGTGCATGTCCCTGGGCAATAACAGAATGAAGCGCACCGCGCTGAAGCTGCCTATGATCGGCGCCGTCGGCATGGGTGTCGGCCTGGGGCTCATTTACTGGGCTTACACTTTGGTCAATACCGCGGCCCAGGCCAGCGAATCGGCCATGAACCGCCTGCAGCCCTGCATGCCGAGCGGCATTTACACCTATGCGGCCCTGGCCGTGCTCATCTTCGTTTCCTCGCTGGTGGCGTATACGGGCCTGCCCAGGGAAAAGGAAGAGAAAATGGCCATGGAGGAAAAGTTCCGGCTGTTCCTCATGTTCCTGCCCGTATTGCTGCTTACCTTCGTTTTCTGCTATCTGCCCATCTATGGCTGGCGCTTCGCTTTCTTTGATTACAAAGTGGGCGATACCCTGTCCATGAGCAGCTTTGTGGGGCTGAAGTGGTTTACCTACCTGTTCCAGAATTCGGCCACCCTGAGCGACCTGCTGCGCGTCATGCGCAACACGCTCATCATGTCCGGCCTGGGCATCGCCACCAGCTGGCTGCCCATCGCCTTCGCCGTGCTGCTGGCCGAAGTCCGGTCCACCCGCTTCCAGCGCGTCGTGCAGACGCTTACCACCATCCCCAACTTCATTTCCTGGGTGCTGGTGTACGCCATCGCCTTCGCCATTTTCTCCACCGACGGCTTCATTAACTCCTTCCTGCGCAACGTCATGCATGTGGCCGGCGCCAACACCGATTACCTGGCCAGCGCGGATTTCACCTGGATCAAGATGCTCCTGTGGGGTACGTGGAAGGGCCTGGGCTGGAGCGCCATTGTGTACATCGCGGGCATTGCCGGCATCGATCAGCAGCTGTACGAAGCGGCCAAGGTGGACGGCGCCAACCGGTATCAGTGCATCCGCCACATTACCATCCCCGGCCTGATGCCCACCTACATGGTCATGCTGCTTATGTCCGTCGCGGGCATGCTCTCCAACGGCATGGAGCAGTACCTGGTCTTTGAAAACGCCATTAACCATAACGTCATCGAGGTGCTGGACCTCTACGTCTACAACATCGGCATCAAGGCGGGGCTGATCCCGCTGTCCACGGTGGTGGGCGTGTTCAAATCCCTGATCGGCGTGACGCTGCTCTTTGGCGCGAACGGCATTTCCAAGCTCGTCCGCGGCGAGAGCATCATATAAGGAGGTGGACAGGATGAGCACAACTGCAAAGCCTGTTAAGGTTCATCAGCACATCCGCCGCAAGCCGTCGGACATCGTATTTGACACCTGCATTTACATTTTCTTCGGCCTGTTCACGCTGCTGTGCCTGTTCCCCTTCTATTATCTGTTCATCAACACCATTTCGGCCAACGACGCCGTTACCAGCGGCCGGGTCAATTTCTACCCCATCGGCATCCACTTCCAGAATTACGTGGCGCTGAAGGACGTGGCCGATCTGGGGTCCTCCGTCATCGTCACCATCGCCCGCACCATCATCGGCACGGCGCTGATGGTGATCGTGTCCGCCTGGGCCGGCTTCCTGGTTACCAAGCAGAAGATGTGGCGGCGTTCCTTCTGGTACCGGGCCCTGGTCATCACCATGTATTTCAACGCGGGCCTCATTCCCTGGTACATGAACATGCTGATGCTGGGCCTCACCAACAATTTCCTTGCCTATATCCTGCCGGGCATGATCGCGCCCTACAACATCATCCTGGTGAAAACCTACATTGAATCCATTCCCGCCTCCCTGGAGGAATCGGCGGTCATCGACGGGGCCGGCACGCCCACGGTATTTCTGAAAATCATCCTGCCCCTGTCCGTGCCCATCTTGGCCACCATCTCCATTTTCGGCGCGGTGGGCAACTGGAACTCCTTCCAGGATTCGCTGCTGCTCATGAGCGGCCGGCCCGATATGTACACCCTGCAGCACCGCCTGTACGTGTACCTGAACCAGTCCTCCAACCTGGCGGCGCTGGTTTCGGGCTCGGGCAGCCTGTCCACCCAGGCGGCGGAAAACATGCTCAACAGCCGCGTGATCAAGTACACCGTTTCCATGGTCACCATCGTGCCCATCCTGCTGGTGTACCCCTTCATGCAGCGGTACTTTGTCAAAGGCATCATGCTGGGGGCCGTCAAGGGCTGACCCGGCTGGCAATCCCAACGATTCACCGAAAGGAGCAAGAAAACGATGAAGAAGCTGACCCGTTTGCTTTCGCTTTCCCTGGCGCTGATGCTGGTGCTTTCCCTGGCCCCCGCGGCGCTGGCAGAGGAAGTGCCCTATTACAAGGTCACCAGCGACCTGTATGATTTCATGCCCCAGGAGGGCGACCCCGTCCGCCTGGAGGTATACAGCCAGCTGGCCAACTACAACGGCCTCCAGACCGGCTGGGGCGCCACTCTGCTCAAGGACCTGTTCAACGTGGAATTGGTCATCATCCCCGACAGCGACGGCACCTATGAAACCCGCATGGAAGGCGGCAACCTGGGCGACATCGTGGTGTGGGGTTCCAACGGCGAGGATTACAAGCAGGCCGTGCAGAAAAACATGCTGCTCGACTGGGACGCGGATAACCTGGGCCCGGACTATGCGCCCTATATCTTCGAAAACTACAAAGACGCCCTGGCCTCCAACCGGGATGTTTCGGACAACGACGGGAAGCTCTACGGCTTCGGCATGGACGTGTCCCTGGAGCGGGGCAGCCACAAGTCCTTCATGTACAGCTGGGACCTGCGCTGGGATCTGTACAGCCAGCTGGGCTATCCCGAAATCAAGAACCTGGACGACCTCATCGAAGTCTTCAAGCAGATGAAGGAAATCTGCCCCAAGGATGAAAACGGCAATGAAACCTATGCCGCTTCCCTCTGGCCCGACTGGGACGGCAGCATGGTGATGTACGTAAAGTCCCTGGCCACGGCCTACTATGGCTATGACGAACTGGGCCTGGGCCTCTATGATCCCCTCACCGGCGATTACTATGACGCCCTGATGGAGGGCGGCCCCTACATCGAAATGCTCCAGTTCTTCAATAAGCTCTACCGGGCCGGCCTGCTGGACCCCAACTCCATGACCCAGACCTATGACGAAATGTCCCAGAAGGTCAAGAGCGGCGGCGTGTTCTGGGGAATCTTCAACTATGCCTCCTCCATGGTGTACAATACCCAGAACCATCTGGAAGAAGGCAAGATGATGTATGCCCGCGTGCCCGATGAAGCGACCCCCATCGTGTACGGCATGAACACCGTGGGCGGCAACCGCATCTGGTCGGTCGGCGCGCACACCGCGTATCCCGAACTGTGCCTGGCCATCCTGGATTACCTGGCCACCCCCGAAGGCTCCATGACCATGTGGTACGGCCCCCGCGGCCTCATGTGGGATTACAATGAAGAGGGCGGCATGTACTTCACCGAACTCGGCGCCAAGTGCAACGCCGATACCAAGACCGATCTGAACGGCGTGGAATGGGTGAGCCCCTACACGGGCAAGACTTATACCCTCTCCGGCAACTTCAACGACGGCTGCATCCAGGCCAACAACACCACCCTGGCCCGGGATATGATCAACCCGGACGGCAAGCTGGGCGAAGCCTTCAACAAGGATACCTGGGCCTCCGTACAGATGGGCACCGTGTACGATATCCAGCAGGATTGGCGCGATTGGTCCGGCCAGATGATGGTGGACCAGTACTTTGAGAACCTGGGCAAATACGTGGTCATGCCGGATATCCCCTACTCCGAGTCCGTCCGCAGCGACGAACTGAAGGTGAAGTGGGAGCAGGTTACCAAGGCCATCACCAACAACAGTTGGATGGCCATCTTCGCCAAGGCCGACGCCGAATTCAATTACCACATTTCCAATATGCGTAAGCAGTGCCAGCAGTACGGCTACGATGAGTGCATCGAATGGAGCAAGGGCGAAGCCCTCCAGAAGTGGCAGCTTTCGCAGGAACAGGCCAATATTGGAAACGAGTAACTCCATTTCAGTTTAACGCAAGGGCCTTTCTTTCCCCGGAAGGAAAGGCCCCCTCTTTCATCTTTCCGCTGCCGACAATGGAATCACGGAGGTTTTTCCATGAAAAGAGCGTTTGCGATGCTGCTGTGCATCTGTTTGCTTGGCGCGATGCTTCCGGCCGCCCTGGCCGAGGAGACGGTTTCCCCCGTCATGCCCTTCCGGGAGCTGACCGCTTCGGAAATCACAAAGGAAATGGGCATTGGCTGGAACCTGGGCAATACCATGGATGGGCATACGGGCTTCATGCCCGATGAAACGGTGTGGCAGCCCTATGTGACCACGCAAAAGCTGATCACCGGCGTGCATGACGCGGGGTTCAACACCCTGCGCCTCCCCGTCACCTGGGGGCTGAAAATCGACGACGATAACGGTTACCTGATCGACGACGCCTGGCTTTCCCGGGTGCAGGAGATTGTGGATTACGCCGTTTCCCAGGATATGTACGTGATCCTCAACATCCACCACGACGGCGCGGAACAGACGGGCTGGCTGCGGATCGCCTATGAGGGCGAGCAGTTTGAGCAGGTCAAGGAAAAATTCGCGGCCGTGTGGCGTCAGATTGCCGAGCGCTTCCGGGATTACGACGAGCATCTGATCTTTGAGGACATGAACGAGGTTTGCGGCGACGACCCCTCCGAAGCGGGCTACCTGCACGATTTCCGCAACATCGAGGCGCTGAACCAGCTCTTCGTGGATACCGTCCGGGCCACGGGCGGCAACAACGCCCGGCGCTGGCTCACCGTGGTGCCCCGCTATACCAACATCGATAGCCTGCTCAACGAAAAATACGGCTTCACCATGCCCACCGATTCCTGCCAGCCCCAGCACCTGATGCTGACCGTGCACGATTACGATTATTCCTTCGGCATCCAGGCCACCATGGGCGCCACCTACTGGAGCCAGGAAAAGGCCCTGGCCCTGGCCAAGAAAATGGAGCAGCTGCAGGCAATTTACGTCGATCACGACGTGCCCGTGCTGCTGGACGAATACGGCGCCGTTTACAAAAAGAACGACGGCAACCGCGCCTACTATTACGAGGCCATGTGCCGCATGGCGGCAAAGTGCGGCATTGTGCCGGTTGCGTGGGATATCGGCTGGTATGACGACGCGCAGGACCCCGATTACGCCTTCACCTATTTCTACCGGGCAACGGGCGAAGAGAGGGAGCCCGGCATCATCAACGCCATGCTGCGGGGCTATTACCTGGCCACGTCGGACGACCTGCGCCGGAACATCATCCGCCTGACCAAGATTGAGGACCCCGCCAAGGCCCCCGAACAGGCCGCCTTTGAAAGCGTGTCCTTCCCCCAGAAGCAGATTTTCATGGCCGCGGGCGAAAGCCAGGTCATTCAGGCCGTGGGCGAGCCCGCCGCCGCCAAAGGCCTGCTGACCTATCAGACCACCAATCCCGAGGTGGTCACGGTCTCCAACGGGCTGCTGCAGGCCAAGGCCCCCGGGTCGGCGAAAATCACCGCTTCCACCCGGGGCGGGGACGCCAAGGCAGAAATGATCGTGGTCGTTCGCGTTTCCCAGGCAGTGGAAATCCCGGTTACGGCCATTGAAGCCGAGGACAGCGTGACGATGGAAACGGGCGCTTCCCTGCAGCTGCAAATTTCCCTGGCCCCCGCCAATCACACGGACAGCGTTTACTTCACTTCGGCCGACAGCCGCGTGGTCACAGTGAACGGCCTGGGTAAGCTGACGGCCGTCGGCGCGGGGGAAACGACGGTGACCATTGCCGCCGCATCCGGCGCGAAAAAGACCGTCAGCGTCACCGTGGAGGCCCCCGCGGCTCCTGAAGCGGGCAGCGAAGGCGTGCCCATCGCCATCGGCGTCTATTACAACGACAATGTCCACAGCTATTATTCCACCGAAAACAGCGAAACGTGCTACATTGGCGGCGACGGCACCTACACCATGACCTTTGACGCCGCAAAGGACCTTTCGGAAAAGGCAAAAGCGGCCGGCGTAACCGACCTGACGGGCGTCGGCGCCATTTACCTTTACGACATCACGGGCACGGCCAACGTGCTGTCCGCCTGCAGCATCCACTATGACGAAATCCTGCTGGACGGCCAGCCGGTGACCCTGACCGAACACGCGCCGAAATCCGCCATCAAGGCCAACGGCAAATTCGACACCAACGACCCCCTCAACGCCTGGGACGGCTCGGTCACGGAAGAGGTAACGGCGGAGAACTACAACCTCATTTTTGCCGGCAACGCCGCGCCTGCCTCCATTACCATCACCTTTACCCTGACGGACTGGCAGTATGCCGGAAACTGATCCGGAAATTTCCCCGTAACAGAGGCCCCGACGCGTTTGCGCCGGGGCCTTTTTTGGAAAACATTCCGGGAATTATTCGGAAAAATCAGGCCGGCGCAGGCCCTTGGGGTAGTGGTTCTTCAGGAGGCCGTCGGAAGCCTTGGCCCAGCCCAGCTGCAGCCTGTCCAGGGCGGGGATCGCCCAGCCCCGGAGGCCCTCCGGCGCGGGCAGAGGATGGCCCGCCTGATAAGCCCGGGCGGCGGCCTCGTCCACGGGAACGGCGGTATTTCCCGGCAGGGTCAGGGCCAGGGCGTGATCGGGCAGGAAAAGCCGGCCCCGCACCTCGCCCAGGTGCAGCCCCAGCCGCAGCACCCGGACGCCTTTCAGGGGCGGCAGCCCTTCAGGCGCGGCGGCCAGACGCCCGGCAAAAAGGGCGTTCGGCACGGGGACATCGGCAAACTGATCCCGCAGGAAGGGGGCCGCGGCGGCCGTCAGGGCGGGGTCGGGCCGGGGGAAATCGGGGGCCGAAGGGCGTGCCGCCGGAGCATCTCCATCCTTTTGCAGCAGGGCGGCAAAATGCCCCTCTCCCCGCACCCGGTGGGGCCACAGCCGCAGCATTCCGCCGCAGGGAGGCAGCCCGGGCAGGGCGAAGGGTACGACAGAAAAACCGGGATGTTCCGAAAGAAAGGCTTCGACGACGCCCTCGTTTTCCGTGGCATTGAATGTGCAGGTGCTGTAAAGCAGGCGGCCGCCGGGCCGGAGCATCCGGGCGGCGTGGGCCAGGATGTGCCGCTGCCGCTGGGCGCAGCCTTGAGGCGCGGCGGGGTTCCACTGGGCCACGGTTTCCGGATGACGGCGGAACATGCCCTCTCCTGAGCAGGGGGCGTCCACTAAGATTTTATCGAAATACCCCGCCCAGCGGCCGCTCAGTTCCTCGGGCAGGGCGCTGACCACCACCGCGTTTGGGACGCCCATGCGCTCGATGTTCCGGGAAAGCACCTGGGCCCGGCCGGGCACGGGCTCGTTGCAGACCAGGATGCCCCGGCCCTGCATCAGCGCGGCCAGCTGGGTGCTTTTGCCCCCCGGCGCGGCGCAAAGATCCAGCACCCGGTCCCCTGGCCCGGGCCGCAGGGCGGCGGCCGCCGCCATGGCGCTGGGCTCCTGCAGATACCAGGCCCCGGCCTCGTGCAGGGGATGGGCCCCCGCGGCGGAATCCAGGGGCAGATACCGGGCGTTTTCCGCCCAGGGCACGGGCTCTTCCGCGTCCCGCGGGAAGGCCGCCCCGGGCCGCGCCCGGACGCCCCGAAAGGGAGGCAGGGAGAACGCATGCAAAAAATCGGGCAGCGACGGGCCCAGCAGGGGCTTTAACTGCCCGATGAATTCGGGGGGAAACTGCGTTTCGGTCATAGGGATCCTTTCCCGCCGGGCGCCGGGCGGCCGTTCTGCCCCTGCCAATAGCCGGAATCGGAGTGGACAGGATAAACGGGGTCGTGGAAGGCGTCCTCCTGATTCACGGCGGGAGGCAGGCCCTCCTGGCCGTCGTCATCCCCGGCGTCGCTCAGGCGTCGTTCATGCCAGCGGCCGCCCGGCTGGGAATGGCTGTGTTTTTCGCTCCGCCGGTGACGAACGCGCTCCCCTTCATCCCCGGAGGCTGGAACGTCGTCGGAAGAAACAGGGGGAAAGAGCGGCGCGGGCGGCGGGGTATACAGCGGCGCGTAATCCATGGGCGGCGCGGGCGGGGCCTGATAAACGGCCGGCTCTTCCGCCTGAAAGGGCGCGTAAACCTCGGGCTCTTCGGGGGAATACACGGGGGGTTCGGGAATGGGTTCCGGCGGCACCAGGCCGTCCATTTCCATTTGCACTCCCGCCTCATAACCCCGGTCAAACTGCCGGGAGTCCGTCCAGGTCCTGCCCCGCAGGGCGGCAAAGAAACGGCGCATTTTTGTGCGCCACACCAGGTACGGCCGCCAGCGCACCAGCCAGACCAGATAATCCATCACCGTGCACACCAGGCAGAGAAACACTGCCACAAGGAGCCAGTGATCCCCCAGCCATGTGAAGAAGCCGGATAAATGGCCCTGCGTGGAGGCGTTCCACAGAATCTGCACGCCCGACCGGATCCAGCCGAACAGCAAGGTGAACAGCGCGTTTGCAAAGGCATTCATTCCGCGTTCTCCGTTTCAACGGGCCCGATATCGACTGCCACATGCACTTCATATTCGCTCATATAAACCACGTTGCTGCTGCCGCCCCGCCGCACGATGCCCAGGATGCCCGTCACCGCGCCTGCGGCGTCGCTCACGTTGATCTGCCCGGAAGGATAGAAAACCGTGTCTTCGCCTTCAAACTGGCTGGTGTCCGCGGCGGCAATCAGGATATATTCCGGATCGATGGAAACGGACTTGATTTCGTATCCCGCCTGCGGCGTGCCGGAAACCAGGTTTTCTTTGCTGATCGCCACGCGAAGAAGGGGATAGAGCTGCTGGCTTACGGTGACGGACTGCAGCGTCACGTTCTGGCTGCGCACGGTCAGGTGCGTCTGGTCCAGAACCTCGCCCGACGTATTTGTGAAACGGAAGGGCAGGGCGGTTTTGATGGGCATGATGTAAGCCTGGTTTTCTTCCGGCGCCTGCAGGGTGCTCAGGTCCAGCGTGACCACGCAGCGGGCCACCTGATCCACTACCGAACGCGGGCCGGTAATATCCACGCGGGAGGGGTCAGAGGTGGCGGGATAGGCGTAATAGCCTTCCGGCACGTCGCCAATCACGTTGACTTCCACGGGCACGTTATGCTTACTGACGCATTCTTCCACGGTCACGGTGATCTGCGGCACGGAAATATCGGTAACCGTGCCGTAAAGGGAAGAGCTGGAGGAGGTGGCGGTGAGCTTCACGCTCTGCTCTCCGGCGGATTTGATCTGGGTCAGATCCAGGCGGACGGAATAGCGGCTGGCCGTGGCGGAGGAATAATAACGCTGGGGCACATTGGCCTTGATGCGCACTTTTTCCAATTGATCCAGCCCGTCCACCACCACAAAGCCGCTTTCCTGCAGGTCGCTCGCGCCCACAATGCTGACGCTCACGTCGTTAAAGACCTTTTCCCGGGTCAGGGTGGTGTCCTGGGAAATCAGGCTGCCCCATAAAAGCACGGCCAGAAAAAGGCTGCCCAGCTTCCAGCCCCATTGATGGGTGATCCGCTTCCAGATTTTCCGGGGAAGCGACGGCTTTTCCGCCGGAGCCGGCGTTTGGGAAGGATCGTTATTCATCATGCTGCTTACCTCCTTTCGCGGGGGCCGCGGCCTGCCTGTGCAGCAGGTTCCACAGCTTGGTATGCTCTTCATGATACATACCGCGCAGCAGCTTGCGGATGCTTTCGGCGTCCATATGGCGGGTGAGCCGGCCGCCCTTGGCCATGCTGATAATGCCCGTTTCCTCGCTGACGATGAGCACGGTGGCGTCCGTATTTTCGCTGACGCCCAGGCCCGCCCGGTGGCGGGTGCCCAGGTCCCGGCTGATATCCGATTCGCACAGGGGCAGCACGCAGGCAGCCGCCGCCACCCGGTCCTGCCGGATAATCACCGCGCCGTCGTGCAGGGGGGTATTGGGCTCGAAAATATTTTCCAGCAGCGGGGCGGAAATGACGGAATCGATGGCGGTGCCCGTTTCGCAGATGTCCTTGAGCCCGGTTTTTTCCTCGAACACGATCAGCGCGCCCACACGGCGCTTGGACAGGCGGAGCAGGCACTGGGTGATTTCCTCCACGATGCGCTCGCTTTCATCGTGCATTTCGGCGCGTTCCAGGTGGGTGCTGCGGCCAATCTGCTCCAGGGCCTTTTTGAGCTCGGGCTGGAAAAGAATCAGCAGCACGATCATGCCGTTGTTGAGAATGCTGCGCAGCAGCCAGTTCAGCCCCCGCAGGCCGATGACCTCGCTCAGATAGCTGGCCACGATGATGATGGCCAGCCCCTTGAGCACCTGCATGGCCCGGGTCTGCTTGGTGATGAGCACCAGTTGGTAAATCAGAAAGGCAATGATAGCAATATCAATGAAATCCACCAGGGTCGGCTGATGAATCAGGTTCCATAAAAAGTTCCGCGCCTGGTCCCAGAACGTGGTCAAGCCGCACCATCCTCACTTTCGCACGGTTTCTTCCGGAATTATTATACAACATCTTTGCGTTTCTTGAAATCCCCCTGCACGATATTTTTTACAAAAATGTTTCAAATTTTCTTTGCGGACAGCAAAAAACGCGGGGCCAAATTCGGCGCGCCGCGTTTTTCTGGAGCTGATGACCGGATTTGAACCGGTGACCTCATCCTTACCAAGGATGCGCTCTACCGACTGAGCTACATCAGCGCATGCCCCCTGAAAGGACAGCGAATATATTGTACACGAAAGTTGAAGAAAAAGCAAGCCCTTTTGGAAATTTTTTTGCGGACGGGCGAAAAACGGGCGAAAGGGCAAAAACGCTTGCAATTTCGGGCCGCCCATGATAATATATCCAATAGAAAAAACGGCGAAAAAACGAAGTTTTTTTGCAAAAGGAGAGGAAAAAATGTACGATGTGGCGGTCATTGGCTGCGGCGTGATCGGGGCGGCCGCGGCCTTTGAGCTGAGCAAGTATCAACTGCGCGTCCTCGTGCTGGAAAGGGAGAACGACGTGGCCATGGGCGCGTCCCGGGCCAACAGCGCCATTATCCACGCGGGGTACGATCCCAAGCCCGGCACGCTCATGGCGCGGCTGAATGTCCTGGGCAACGAAATGGCCGAGGGGCTGTGCCGGGATCTGTCCGTGCCCTTCCAAAGGGTGGGCTCCCTGGTGCTGGCCTTTTCGGAGGAGGAAATGGAAACCGTGCGGGAACTGTATGACCGGGGCGAAAAGAACGGCGTGCCCGGCCAGCGGATCCTGACGGGGGAACAGGTGCGGGAAATGGAGCCCGAGGCCAGCGAAAAGGTGGTGGGCGCCCTGTACGCCCCCTCCGCCGGCATCATCAATCCCTGGGATTACACCCTGGCCTTTGCCGAAACGGCCGTGCGCAAC
This sequence comes from uncultured Clostridia bacterium, assembly GCA_947624355.1. Classification (GTDB taxonomy): domain Bacteria; phylum Bacillota; class Clostridia; order Christensenellales; family Aristaeellaceae; genus RUG563. Next base: position 25,417 of record CANQKI010000031.1, read on the forward strand.
GGGGCGGAGATCCGCCTGAACGCCGCCGTGGAGGGGATCGAGCGGCAGGGGGATCATTACCTGCTGCATACCGCCGCGGGAGATGTCGAGGCCAAATACGTGGTCAACGCCGCCGGGGTGGAAAGCGGCCGCATTCATGAGATGGTGGCGGAAAAGACCTTCACTATCCTGCCCAACCGGGGGGAATATTACCTGATGGACAAGTGCGAGGGGGGCCGCGCCCGCCATGTGCTCTTCCAGTGCCCCAATAAGGACGGCAAGGGCGTGCTGGTGGCCCCGACGACGGGGGGCAACCTGATCGTGGGCCCCAACGCCGAAGGGGTTACCGACGCGCACCGGGTGAACAACACCGCCGCCGGCATGGCCTTTGTGCAGAAGAAGGCCGCCCTCAGCGTGCCCGGCCTGAATTTCCGCAATTCCATCCGCAATTTTGCCGGCATCCGCGCCAATTCGGACAAGGACGAATTCCAGATCGGCGTCGCGGCGGAGAACTTTATCGACCTGGCGGGCATTAAATCCCCCGGGCTGTCCTCTGCCCCGGCCATTGCCCTGGAGTGCGTGGAGCTGCTCAAACAGTGCGGGCTGCACTTTGAACCGAAAGCGAACCCCGTCACTACCCGGAAAAAGGTGCGCTTCCGCAAGCTGAACGACGAAGAAAAACAGGCGGCCATCCGGGAAAATCCCCTGTACGGCCGGGTCATCTGCCGGTGCGAGACCATTACCGAAGGGGAGATCGTGGACGCCATCCACAGCCCCATTCCCCCCTGCAGCCTGGACGGCGTCAAGCGCCGGGCGGGCACGGGCATGGGCCGGTGCCAGGGGGGCTTCTGCGGACCCAGGGTGCTGGATATCCTGGCCCGGGAGCTGAAACGCAATCCCATGGACATCCTCCAGGACGGCGAAGGCAGCAACATCCTGCTTTCCGAAACCAAGCGGGAGGTGGAAGCATGACGTACGATCTGATCGTGGTGGGCGGCGGCCCGGCGGGCCTGGCCGCGGCCAACAGCGCCTGGCAGAAGGGATTGAAGCATATCCTGATCGTGGAACGGGACAAGGAACTGGGCGGTATCCTGAACCAGTGCATCCACAACGGCTTCGGCCTGCACCGCTTCAAGGAGGAGCTGACCGGCCCCGAGTATGCCGGGCGGTTCATCGACATGCTCAAGGACACCGGCGTGGAAGTGATGACGGACGCCATGGTGCTGGAAATCAACCGGGAGCACGAGGTGCACGTCATCAGCGCGGAAAAGGGCTATCAGGTGCTGCAGGCAAAATCCGTCGTGCTGGCCATGGGCTGCCGGGAGCGCACCCGGGGCGCCATCGCCATTCCGGGCGACCGGCCGGCCGGCGTGTTCACGGCGGGCAGCGCCCAAAGGTACCTGAACATGGAAGGGTACATGGTGGGCAAGCGGGTGGTGATCCTGGGCAGCGGCGATATCGGCCTCATTATGGCCCGGCGTATGACGCTGGAGGGGGCCAAGGTGCTGGCCTGCGTGGAGGTCATGCCCTATTCGGGGGGCCTGATGCGCAATATCGTCCAGTGCCTCCAGGACTGGGATATTCCCCTTTACCTGTCCCACACCATTACGGATATCGTGGCCACAAACGGCCGGGTGTCCCATGTGACCGTTTCGAAGGTGGACGAGGGGCGCAACCCCGTTCCCGGCAGCGAAATGGAATTTGACTGCGACACCGTGCTGCTTTCCGTGGGTCTGATTCCGGAGAACGAGCTGACGAGGGCCGCGGGCATCGAAATGGACGGCCGCACCAACGGCGCGGTGGTGTACGAGAATATGGAAACCAGCGTACCCGGCATTTTCGCCTGCGGGAACGTGGTGCATGTGCACGACCTGGTGGACTACGTGTCCGCCGAGAGCGAGCGGGCCGGAGCGGCGGCCGCTGATTATGTGCTGGGCGCGCCCGCCGACGAAAAGGCACTGAACTTAGTGAACGGCAACGGCGTCAGCTATACCGTGCCCCAGAAGATCCGCCCCGGGCGCGTGGCCAAGGCCGCCGATGTGTTCTTCCGGGTGCGGCAGATTTTCGGAAACAGCGTCATCGAGGTCCGGGACGGGGACAACGTGCTGGCCTCCTATAAACGGGAGCATATGGCCCCCGGCGAAATGGAGCATATCCTGATTCCCCGGGTGCTTCTGGACAAGGCGCAAAGCGACACCGTGACCGTATCCGCAAGGGAGGCGTGATCAATCATGAAAGAGCTTGTCTGCATTGTGTGTCCCAAGGGCTGCCGTCTCCATGTGGACGAGGAAAACGGCTATCAGGTGACGGGCAATTCCTGCCCCCGGGGGGCGGAATACGGCCATAACGAAATCAAAAACCCCACCCGGGTGCTCACCTCCACCGTGCGGCTGGAGGGCGGTATGTACCGCCGCTGCCCCGTCAAGACCGAGACCGCCGTGCCCAAGGGAAAGCTGATGGAAATCATGCGGGAGTTGAACGGCGTGTGCCTCCACTCCCCCGCCGCCGTCGGCCAGGTGGCCCTTGAAAATGCCGCCGGCACGGGCGTCAACGTGGTCGTCACCAAGAACCTGTAAACGATGGGACCTTCGGGGCTTCTTCAGCCCCCGGGTCCTTCTTGGGGGCCTGTTCGGCCCCCAAACCCCTGAACCAGGGGATTGAATCCCCTGGACCCGCGGCTGCGGAACGGAGTGGACGTGTCATTCAAACAATGTGCCGCTGTAGCGTTTGGGTGTCGTCCTGAGACGCCGGGGCAGCACGAAA